>NZ_JBHSOU010000007.1:88838-338885 GCF_042656385.1 Pseudomonas sp. GCM10022186 | reverse complement strand
CCCAGGCCGTTGCTCACGCATTCCTGCATGGCGTCCCAGAGTTTCAGCAGCCCGGCGCGGATCTCCGCCTCGCTGCGCCAGGCCTTTTCGTTGGCCAGCATCAGCTCGGAGACCCGCAGCTGGTGCTGCCGGCAGAGCTGCAGCAGCTCCTCGGCGCTGGAGAAGTCGTAGGGCAGTGCGGTGGCGTCCTGGTCCAGCTGGCCGGCTTTCGCCTGGGCCTCGTCGACCACGAAGCCGCCACCGATGGAGTAGTAGGTGTCGCGGTGCAGTTCGCCCGCCTCGCCGAAGACGATCAGGGTCATGGCGTTGGGGTGGTAGGGCAGGTTCTCCTCCAGCAGCAGCAGGTCGCGCGCCCAGTCGAAGGCCACCGGCTGCGTGCCGTCCAGCAGCAGCTCGCGGGACGCCTGCAGCGCTTTGACGCGCGGGGCAATCTGCTTCGGGTCGATGCGGTCCGGCCATTCGCCCATCAGCCCCATCAGCGTCGCGCGGTCGGTGCCGTGGCCGACGCCGGTGGCCGACAGCGAGCCGTACAGGCGCACCTCGACGCGTGTCACCTGCGCCAGCAGGCCGCGCTCGCGCAGCGCCGCGGCGAACAGCGCCGCCGCGCGCATGGGGCCCACGGTATGCGAGCTGGAGGGGCCGATACCGATCTTGAACAGGTCGAACACGCTGATAGCCACGGGAAAACTCCGGTCGGGATCACTCTTGGCGACATGATCGGCATTTCACCGAAGCGGGGACTTCCCATACCGACTTACTCGTATCCAAATACGCCGCGTTCGGTTAAGGGCAGGGACACCCTGTAGGGGCGAATTCATTCGCCAAGGGCGGCGCAGCTGCCCCCTGCAGGCGCCCAGGGGCAGGCCTTCGACCTGCTTGGCGAATGAATTCGCCCCTACAACAAGCGTCCGCCTGGCCACGCCTGTTTCCCTGCACCACCCGCGACAGATAAGTTCTGAGTGCGACCGGGTCGGTAGTCAGTCGATGCGCCCGGCACGCATCATCCGGGCGCCCGGAGGGCGGGGGCCTGCAGCAGTCCGACAGCCACGCGAGTCCGGAGAACGACAATAAAACCTGCCGTGGACGGACCCATCCATGATTCGACCCACCACTCCCCTGCTGGCGGCAACGCTGCTGGCCGCATCCCTTTTCACCACCCAGCCGGCCCTGGCGGCCGCCGACCCCGAACGCTGCTCCACGGTGTACTTCGCCGACGTCGGCTGGAGCGACATCACCGTCACCACCGCGGTCACCCGCCATGTACTGAGCGAGCTCGGCTACATCACCAAGGTCAAGCGCCTGTCGGCCCCCGACACCTACAAGGCGATGAGCGAAGGCAAGGTCGATGTCTTCCTCGGCAACTGGATGCCGAGCAGTGAACACGACATCCGCCCCTACCTGGACAACGGCACAGTGGAGAGCCTCGGCGCCAACCTCACCGGCGCCAAGTACACCCTGGCGGTGAACCAGGCGGCCTGGGATGGCGGGGTGAAGAGCTTCGCCGACCTGGCCAGGTTCAGCCAGCAACTGGGCGGGAAGATCTACGGCCTCGAAACCGGCAACGACGGCAACAAGCTGGTCCAGAAGATGATCGCGGGGAACGCCTTCGGCCTCGGCGCATTCAAACTGGTGGAGTCCAGCGAAAACGGCATGCTGTCCCAGGTCAAGCGTGCCGAGCACCTCCAGCAGTGGACGGTGTTCCTCGGCTGGGAACCGCACCCGATGAACAACCAGCTGAAGATGCAGTACCTGGCGGGCGGTGATGACTGGTTCGGTCCCGACTACGGCGGTGCCACTGTCTATACCAACGTGCGCAAGGGGCTGACCCGGGAATGCCCGAACCTCGGGCGGCTGCTGAAGAACCTGAAGTTCAGCCTGGCCATGGAGAACCACCTGATGGAGGCCATACTTAACCAGAGCACCAATCGCCGGCGCGAGGCCAAGGCCTGGTTGAAGGCCAATCCCGACACCCTGGCCGCCTGGCTGCAGGGCGTCACCGCGCGCGACGGCGGCCCGCTCCCGACAGCGCTCGTCCGGGCCGAAGCCCCCTGAGGCGACGCATCCAGCGATAACCACAGGCCATGTCGCCACCCAACATATGAACGTCGCAAACCGACAATTGCCAAGGCCTCAAGGCTTTATCGTTGAGTCACCCGATTTCGTCGCTGTCGGTTCCCGTGGACCGACAGACCGTGAGCACTCCGCTCCGGACCGAAGAACACAAGCGGCAACCTCAACCCGAGCAGAGGTCGGCCTAATAAGAAATTTCGGAAGTACGCGCGCCTCGGTTCGAGGTGCAGAACCCACCCATGGACGGGAATTCGTAACACTGCCAGAGGGCTGCGAAGTTCTCGAAACATTGTTATCCACACAGGCAAGACAGTCGGCATCACCAGGCTGGGCGTCGTCGAGCGCCGGTTCTGGCTCCGTGTAGCTGACCTGGATGTCTACTGAAGGGGAACTATCCCATGCAGTCTGGAAAGATCGTGGTTCAAAACCTCTACAAGGTTTTCGGGCAACAACCACAAGAAGCAATTGATCTACTCAAGCAAGGCTGGAGCAAGGAAAAGATCCTGGCCGAGCGCGGTGCCGTGATCGGCGTCAGCGACGTGTCCTTCAGCGTCAACGAAGGCGAGATTTTCGTGCTGATGGGCCTGTCGGGCTCGGGCAAGTCCACTCTCATCCGCTTGATCAACCGGTTGATCGAGCCCACCGCCGGCGATGTGTTCATCGACGGCCAGAACGTCGCCAAGCTGCCCAAGTCGCAGCTGATCGACCTGCGCCGCCGCGATATGAGCATGGTGTTCCAGTCCTTCGCCCTGATGCCCTCGCGCACTGTGCTGGACAACGCCGCCTTCGGCCTGGAAGTGGCCGGCAAGGGCAAGAAGGAACGCGAGAAGCGTGCCATGGAAGTGCTGGAGCAGGTCGGACTGGCCAGCTTCGCCCACAAGTATCCCCACGAGCTGTCCGGCGGCATGCAGCAGCGCGTCGGCCTGGCCCGCGCCCTGGCGGTCGACCCGTCGATGATCATCATGGACGAGGCCTTCTCCGCCCTCGACCCGCTCAAGCGCCGCGAGATGCAGGACGTGCTGCTGGACCTGCAGAAGAAGCACAGCCGCACCATCATCTTCGTCTCCCACGACATCGAAGAGGCCATGCGCATCGGTTCGCGCATCGGCATCATGGAAGGCGGCAAGCTGATCCAGGTGGGCACGCCCCAGGAGATCATCGAGAATCCGGCCAACGACTACGTGCGCAACTTCTTCAACACGGTCGACACCAGCCGCTACCTCACCGCCGGCCAGCTCAAGTCCGACAGCGTTCCGCTGTTCGTGCACAACGGCAAGGCGCCCGACGCCCAGACGGTCTGCCAGAAACTGCAGGCCATGGACAAGCACTACGCCTTCATCGTCGACGAGAAGAACATCTTCCGCGGCTCCATCAGCCTGGAGAAGATCGCCCTGCTGGTGGAAGGCGGCCGCACCCTGGATCTCGAGCACGACCTGCTCAAGCACATCGACCCGGTACCGGAGGACCTGCCACTGGACAGCGTCATCCAGCGCCTGGTGATCAATGAAGGGCCGATCCCGGTGGTCGACCAGAGTGGCCGCTACTGCGGCGCGATCAGCAAAGGCCGCCTGCTGAGCCGCCTGCGGGGAGAATGACGATGAGCGAGAAACTGGATCTGGGCAGCTGGGTGAACGATGTCGTCCAGCACCTTCTGGAGAACTACAGCGGCGCCTTCGAAAGCGTCGGCAACGTGGTCAGCGGCTTCTCCGAGCTGATCGAACGCTTCCTGCTCTGGCCGCCGTCCTGGGTGATCATCGCCGTGTTCGTGGGGCTGGGCTTCTGGCGCATCGGCGCCAAGTTCGCTGCCTTCACCGCGGCCTCGCTGATCCTGATCGTGATGACCGGGTTCTGGGAACAGACCGTGGTCACCCTCGGCCTGACCTTCTCCTCCACCCTGATCAGCCTGCTGCTCGGCATCCCGCTGGGCATCTGGGCCGCCAAGAGCGAGCGCGTGGCCGTGGTCATCCGTCCGATCCTGGACTTCATGCAGACCATGCCGGCGTTCGTCTACCTGATCCCGGCCGCCATGCTCTTCGGCCTCGGCCGCGTCCCCGGGATCATCGCCACGGTGATTTTCGCCATGCCGCCGGCCGTGCGCCTGACCGCCCTCGGTATCCGCCAGGTGAACAAGGAAATCGTCGAAGCCGGCCAATCCTTCGGCTGCACTCCGTGGCAGCTGCTATACAAAGTGCAGCTGCCCAATGCCATGCCGTCGATCATGGCTGGCGTGAACCAGACCATCATGATGGCGTTGTCCATGGTGATCATCGCGTCGATGGTCGGCGCCGGTGGCCTGGGCAACGACGTGCTCGCCAGTATCCAGCGCCTGGACATCGGCCTGGGCTTCGAAAGCGGCATGGCCGTGGTCCTGCTGGCGATCATCCTCGACCGCATCACCGAAAGCTTCGGGACGCGCCAGACCTCGCGTGGTCGTGTCTTTGGCCGGCTCGGCGCGAGATTGCAGCGGCAGCAAGCGCAATAAGAACGCTTCACCTTTCAAAGTAGGGAGTCGCTTGATGAAAAAAATGAAAAAAGTCGCTGCACTGGGCCTGCTGGCCTGCGCACTGGCCCAGGGTGCCTGGGCCCAGGAGCCGCAGAGCTGCAAACAGGTCCGTTTCGCCGAAATCGGCTGGGCCGACATCGCCGCCACCACGGGCGTCGCCATGGTGCTGACCGAAGGACTGGGCTACACCCCGCGCAAGATCATGGCGTCCGTGCCCATCGCCTTCACCGGGGTGAAGAACAAGCAGATCGACGTGTTCCTCGGCTACTGGGCCCCGTCCATGGACGCGGTGATCGAGCCCTTCACCAAGGACAACGGCGTGAAAGTGCTGCCGACACCCAACCTGGAAGGCGCCAAGTACACCCTGGCGGTGCCGACCTACGCGGCTGACGCCGGCCTGAAGAGCTTCCAGGACATCGCCAAGTTCAAGGACCAGCTGGGCGGCAAGATCTACGGCATCGAACCGGGCAACGATGGCAACCTGCTGATCGACAAGATGATCAAGGGCAACCAGTTCGGCCTGGGCGAATTCCGCATGGTCGAATCCTCCGAAGCCGGCATGCTGGTGCAGGTGCAGCGCGCGGTGAAGAAGCAGGAGCCGGTGGTGTTCCTGGGGTGGGCCCCGCACCCGATGAACACCCAGTTCGACATCACCTACCTGGCCGGTGGCGATGATGTGTTCGGCCCGGACTACGGCGCCGCCAAGGTCTTCACCGTGGTGCCGCCGGACTACGAGCAACGCTGCGCCAACGTCGGCAAGCTGCTGAACAACCTGCAGTTCAACGTGCAGATGGAAAGCCAGCTGATGGAGAAGATCCTCGAGAAGGAAGACCCGGTGAAAGTCGCCACCACCTGGCTCAAGGCCAACCCGGCCGTGCTGGACAAGTGGCTCGCCGGCGTCACCACCTATGACGGCCAGGACGGCGCCGCCGCCGTGAAGAAACACATCGGCCTGTGATCCCCCGGGCCCCGTCCGGGGCCCTTTCCTTGCAATTCGCCAATCGCGGTCCGGCAACGGGCCGCGAGGGGCACTGTCGCGAAACCCGCCTGAGAACGGGCCACGACCACGTAGTTGGCTGCCAATCCCACCTGATGGAGCAATACGTATGCGCAAGTTGAAATCCCTGTATCTGAAAACCCTCGGCGTCGCCGCCCTGGCCGTCGGCATGGGCATGGCCAATGCCGCTGACAAACCCACCCTGAAGATCGGCTACGTGAACGGCTGGGACGATAGCGTCGCCGCCACTTACGTAGCGGGCGAAATCCTCAAGGAGAAACTTGGCTACGGCGTGGAACTCAAGCCCGTCGAACCGGCCATCATGTGGCAGGGCGTGGCCCGCGGTGACCTGGATGCCACCCTCTCCGCCTGGCTGCCGGCCACCCACGGCGAGTACTACGCCAAGCTGAAGGACAAGGTGGTGGTGCTGGGCTCGAACTACCAGGGCGCCAAGATCGGCCTGATCGTGCCTGACTATGTGAAGGCCAAGTCCATCGAGGACCTGAACACCTACAAGGCCGACTTCGACGGCAAGATCACCGGCATCGACGCCGGCGCCGGCGTCATGCGCCGCACCGAGGACGCCATCAAGCAATACAACCTGGACATCAAGCTGATGCCGAGCTCCGGCCCGGCCATGGCCACCGCCCTGACCCGTGCCGAGAAGGCCCAGAAGCCGATCGTGGTCACCGGCTGGATCCCGCACTGGATGTTCGCCAAGTGGAAGCTGCGCTTCCTCGAAGACCCGAAAAAGGTCTATGGCGATGACGAGCACGTCGACACCGTGGTCAACCCCGGCCTGGAAGCCAAGGCCGCCGAAGCGACCGCCTTCCTGAAGAAATTCTCCTGGAGCGGTGAGGAAGTGGGCTCCGTGATGCTGGCCATCCGCGAAGGCGCCAAGCCGGAAGCGGCCGCCAAGGACTGGATCGCCAAGAACCCGCAGCGCGTGGATGAGTGGCTGAAGTAAGCCTCGCCCTGCAACGCGAACCCCCACCGGCCCCAGGGCCCGTGGGGGTTTTGTCTTTATGCGGCACCTGATCCGGGGGTACGAACTCTGTAGGGGCGAATTCATTCGCCAAGGGCGGCGCAGCTGCCCCCTTTCGATCTCCAAGGGCAGGCCTGCGGCCTGCATAGCGAATGAATTCGCCCCCACAAGGTTTTCCCCGCCACCCTCGATCAATCCCATCGATTGATCGATCAATCAATTTCCCCCTAGACTGCGCGCTCCCGATTCCCACACAAAATGGTGGAATATTCGATGCCCAAGGTCGGAATGCAGCCGATCCGCCGCTCGCAGTTGATCCAGGCCACTCTCGAAGCCGTCGACCAGGTAGGTCTGGGTGATGCCAGCATCGCCTACATCGCCCGTATCGCCGGGGTCTCCAACGGCATCATCAGCCACTATTTCCGGGACAAGAACGGCCTGCTGGACGCCACCATGCGCCATCTGATGGCGGCCCTCAGCAGCGCCGTGCGCCAGCGCCGCGCCAGCCTGCGCGAAGACACCCCGCGCGCGCACCTGCGGGCGATAGTCGCCGGCAACTTCGACGACAGCCAGGTCAGCGGCCCGGCCATGAAGACCTGGCTGGCCTTCTGGGCCGCCAGCATGCACCAGCCATCCCTGCGCCGCCTGCAGCGGATCAACGACCACCGGCTCTATTCCAATCTCTGCTGCGAACTGCGCCGCGCCCTGCCCCGCGATGACGCCCGCTCCGCCGCCCGCGGCCTGGCCGCCCTGATCGACGGCCTCTGGCTGCGCGGCGCCCTCTCGGGCGATGCCTTCAACACCGGGCAGGCATTGCAGATCGCCTACGACTACCTGGACCAGCAGTTGGCCAAGGCTGAGGCCTGACCGGCTGAATGGGTCTGTTGTAGGGGCGAATTCATTCGCCAAGCAGGCCGAAGGTCTGCCCTGGAACCCTTAAGGGGCAGCTACGCCGCCCTTGGCGAATGACAGGAAAAGCGCTGCACCACCCGCAAAAAAGCCCGGCCCATCGGACCGGGCTTTTTCATTCCACCGGACGCGCCTGTCAGACCGCCTCGCCACGCAGCACGGGCCGCACTGCCGGGGCCGGCTGGCTGGCCGCCAGGTCCGCCTTCATGGTTTTCAACAGGGCGAACATGTAGAGCAGCAGCACCACCGAGAAGGGCAGGCCGGCCAGCACCACCACCGTCTGCATGGCGGTGAAGTTGCCGGCGAACAGCAGGCCGATGGTCGCAAGGGTCACCACGACCGACCAGAAGATCCGCAGCCAGTTGGGCGCGTCCTCGTCCAGGTCGCCTTCCTCGCGGGACAGGTTGGCCAGCATCACCGAGCCGGAATCGGCCGGGGTGAGGAAGAGCACGAAGCCGACGCAGATCGACAGGCCGATCACCGCCTTGGCCCAGGGGTAATGCTCCAGCAGCAGGTAGATCGACATGGCCGGCTGCTCCAGCGCCGCCTTGCCCAGGTCCGCCGCGTTCTGGTTCATCACCAGGTCGATGGCGCTGTTGCCGAACACCGAGAGCCAGGCCAGGGTGAAGCCCAGCGGGATCAGCAGCACGCCGCTGACCAGTTCGCGCACGGTGCGGCCACGGGAGATACGCGCCACGAACATGCCGACGAAGGGCGCCCAGGAAATCCACCAGGCCCAGTAGAACAGGGTCCACAGGCCCATCCACTCCTCGCTCTTGCCGGACTGGCCGGTGTAGACATAGAGGTCGAAGGTCTTCAGCACCAGGCCGTTGAGGTAGTCGCCCAGGTTCTGCACGAAGCCGTTGAGCAGGTGCAGGGTCTGGCCGGCCAGCAGCACGAACACCAGCAGGCCGCTGAACAGGATGATGTTCAGGTTGGACAGGCGGCGGATGCCCTTCTCGATGCCGGACACCGCGGCCAGGGTGGCCACCGCGCTCATCACCAGGATCACCGCCAGCAGCGCGCCCTGGCTATGGGGCAGGCCGAACAGGTATTCGAGACCCGAGGACACCTGCAGCGAGCCGATGCCGAGGTTGGTCACCAGCCCCAGCAGGGTCACGAAGATGCCGAAGCAGTCCACCGCGTTGCCCACCGAGCCCTTCATCAGCCGCTCGCCGAACAGCGGGTAGAGCGCCGAGCGCAGCGCCAGGGGCTTGTTGTGGCGGTAGGCGAAGTAACCCACCGCCAGGCCCACCAGCGCGTAGATGGCCCAGCCGTGCACGCCCCAGTGGAGGAAGGTCAACTGCAGCGCCTGGCGCGCGGCGGATTGGCTGCCCGGCTCGCCTTCGGGCGGGTTGTAGAGGTGGTCGATGGGCTCCGACGCCGCGAAGTAGAGCAGCGAAATGCCGATGCCCGAGGAGAACAGCATGCCGGCCCAGGCGCCGTAGCTGAAATCGGGCTTGCTGTCGTCGGCGCCCAGGCGCAGATGGCCGTAGCGGGAAAAGGCGACGTAGAGCACGAAGAACAGATACGCGCCGATGGCCAGCATGTAGTACCAGCCGAAGCTGCGCGACAGCCAGGCCTGGGCCTTGCCGAGCCAGGCGCCGGCGCTATCGGGGAAGACGATCAAGGCAACCGTGAGGAGCAGGATCAGTGCGGTGGATCCGAAGAACACGACCGGATTCAGGCGCACCTTCCCATGGCTTGTTGTTATTGGAGCTTTGCTCATTTGGACGTTCCAGGGCAGTGAAAGCAGGCGCCACATGGGCGCAACGACAGACCCGCGCCAGCGGCTGGCGACGGGAGGCAACCGCCGGCCGATGGCCCGGAATCAGGTGCGGCGAACTGCCGCATCCCGTTCCATGCTGCGCATCCTATTCTTTGTTGTTTGAACGTTCAATAAAAATAAAGTAGGCTGGATTTCAACCTGTCCGGAAAGGCCCGGAAGAAGAGGAATCCCCAATGCCCAAAGTCGGAATGCAGCCCCTGCGCCGCACCCAGTTGATCCACGCCACCCTCGAAGCGGTGGACCAGGTCGGCATGGGCGACGCCAGCATTTCCTACATCGCCAGGCTCGCCGGGGTTTCCAACGGCATCATCAGCCACTACTTCCAGGACAAGAACGGCCTGCTGGAAGCCACCATGCGCTTCCTCATGAACGATCTGCAGGACGCGGTGCGCAAGCGCCGCGAGGCCATCCGCGACGAGACTGCGCGGGGCTACATCCGCTCCATCATCGATGGCAACTTCGACGAGACCCAGGTCAACGGCCCGGCCATGAAGACCTGGCTGGCGTTCTGGGCCAGCAGCATGCACCAACCGTCCCTGCGCCGTTTGCAGCGCATCAACGACCTGCGCCTGTACTCGAACCTCTGCTGGCAGTTCCGCCGCGTGCTCGATGCCAGGAGCGCCCGCACCGCCGCCCGCGGCCTGGCCGCCCTGATCGACGGTCTCTGGCTGCGCGGCGCGCTGTCCGGCGAAGCCTTCGATACCGCACAGGCACGCCGGATCGCCTACGAATTCCTTGATCAACAACTGGCCAAGCAGGCGGCTTGAACCGCCCGGCCGCCTTGCGCTCATCACTTACAAGAGAGGACAACCACCATGGCTCGATTCGAAGAACAGAAGCTCTACATTGGCGGCCGCTACGTCGAAGCCACCAGCGGCGCCACCTTCGAGACCGTCAACCCGGCCACTGGTGAAGTCCTGGCCAAGGTCCAGCGCGCCAGCAAGGACGACGTCGAGCGCGCCGTCGCCAGCGCCGTCGAGGGCCAGAAAGTCTGGGCCGCCATGACCGCCATGCAACGCTCGCGCATCCTGCGCCGCGCCGTGGACATCCTGCGTGAGCGCAACGACGAGCTGGCCGAGCTGGAAACCCTGGACACCGGCAAGCCGCTGGCCGAGACCCGCGCGGTGGACATCGTCACCGGCGCCGACGTGATCGAGTACTACGCCGGCCTGATCCCCGCCATCGAAGGCGAGCAGATCCCGCTGCGCGAAACCAGCTTCGTCTACACCCGCCGCGAGCCCCTGGGCGTGGTCGCCGGCATCGGCGCCTGGAACTACCCGGTGCAGATCGCCATGTGGAAATCCGCCCCGGCGCTCGCCGCCGGCAACGCCATGATCTTCAAGCCCAGCGAAGTCACCCCGCTGACCGCCCTGAAACTGGCCGAGATCTACACCGAGGCCGGCGTGCCGGACGGCGTGTTCAACGTCCTCACCGGCAGCGGCCGTGAAGTGGGCCAGTGGCTGACCGAGCACCCGCTGATCGAGAAGATTTCCTTTACCGGCGGCACCTCCACCGGCAAGAAGGTGATGGCCAGCGCCTCCAGCTCCTCGCTCAAGGAAGTGACCATGGAACTGGGCGGCAAGTCGCCGCTGATCATCTTCGAAGATGCCGACCTCGACCGCGCCGCCGACATCGCCGTGATGGCCAACTTCTTCAGCTCCGGCCAGGTCTGCACCAACGGCACCCGCGTGTTCGTGCCGCGCGCCCTGCAGGCCCGCTTCGAGGCCAAGGTGGTCGAGCGCGTCAAGCGCATCCGCCTGGGCAACCCGGAAGACGCCAACACCAACTTCGGTCCGCTGACCAGCTTCGCCCACATGGAAAGCGTGCTCGGCTACATCGAGGCCGGCCGCAAGGAAGGCGCGCGTCTCCTGATCGGTGGCGAGCGCGTCACCGACGGCGAATTCGCCAAGGGCGCCTATGTGGCCGCCACCGTGTTCAGCGACTGCACCGACGACATGACCATCGTCCGCGAGGAAATCTTCGGCCCGGTGATGAGCATCCTGGTCTACGACACCGAGGAAGAAGTGATCCGCCGCGCCAACGACACCGAGTACGGCCTGGCCGCCGGTGTGGTCACCCGCGACCTGGCCCGCGCCCACCGCGTGATCCACAAGCTGGAAGCCGGCATCTGCTGGATCAACACCTGGGGCGAGTCCCCCGCCGAAATGCCGGTGGGCGGCTACAAGCAGTCCGGCGTCGGCCGCGAGAACGGCCTGACCACCCTGGCCCACTACACCCGCATCAAATCGGTGCAGGTCGAGATGGGCGATTACGCCTCCGTTTTCTAAACGGGAGCCCAAAGCTGGAAGCCAGAAGCTGGAAGCAATCCGGGACTGGCTTCCAGCCTCCAGCTTCAAGCTTCTAGCTACTCCCAAGGGGGCCCCCCATGTCACAAGAATTCGATTACATCATCGTCGGCGCCGGCTCCGCCGGTAACGTCCTGGCGACCCGCCTGACCGAAGACGCCAGCGTCAGCGTGCTGCTGCTGGAAGCCGGCGGCCCGGACTATCGCCTGGACTTCCGTACCCAGATGCCCGCCGCCCTCGCCTTCCCGCTGCAGGGCCGCCGCTACAACTGGGCCTACGAGACCGATCCGGAGCCCTACATGAACAACCGCCGCATGGAGTGCGGCCGTGGCAAGGGCCTGGGCGGCTCCTCGTTGATCAACGGCATGTGCTACATCCGCGGCAACGCCCTGGACTTCGACAGCTGGGCCAAGCTCCCGGGCCTGGAAGACTGGACCTACCTGGACTGCCTGCCCTATTTCCGCAAGGCGGAAACCCGCGACATCGGCCCCAACGATTTCCACGGCGGCGACGGCCCGGTGAGCGTGACCACGCCCAAGGCCGGCAACAACCCGCTGTTCCACGCCATGGTCGAGGCCGGCGTGCAGGCCGGCTACCCGCGTACCGAGGACCTCAACGGCTACCAGCAGGAAGGCTTCGGTCCCATGGACCGCACCGTGACCCCGCAAGGCCGCCGTGCCGCCACCGGTCGCGGCTACCTGGACCAGGCGCGCAACCGCCCGAACCTGACCATCGTCACCCACGCCTTGAGCGACCGCATCCTGTTCAGCGGCAAGCGCGCCGTCGGCGTCGCCTACCTCAAGGGCAACAGCAATACCCCGATCACCGCCCGTGCCCGCCGCGAAGTGCTGGTGTGCAGCGGCGCCATCGCCTCGCCGCAGCTGCTGCAGCGTTCCGGCGTCGGCCCGGCGGCCCTGCTGCGCGACCTCGACGTGCCGGTGGTACATGACCTGCCCGGCGTGGGCGCCAACCTGCAGGACCACCTCGAGCTCTACCTGCAGTACGCCTGCAAGGAGCCGGTGTCCATCTATCCCGCCACCAAGTGGTGGAACCAGCCGGCGATCGGCGCCGAGTGGATGCTCCTCGGCACGGGCCTGGGCGCCAGCAACCAGTTCGAGGCCGGCGGCTTCATCCGCACCCGCCCGGAATTCGCCTGGCCGAACATCCAGTTCCACTTCCTGCCCGTGGCGATCAACTACAACGGCAGCAAGGGCGTGCAGGAGCACGGCTTCCAGGCCCACATGGGATCCATGCGCTCGCCGAGCCGCGGCCGCATCCACCTCAAGTCCAAGGACCCGCGCCAGCACCCGAGCATCCTGTTCAACTACATGTCCCATGAGCAGGACTGGCAGGAATTCCGCGACGGCATCCGCCTCACCCGCGAGATCATGGCCCAGCCGGCGCTGGACCCGTACCGCGGCCGCGAGCTGAGCCCCGGCGCCAACCTCAAGAGCGACGCCGAACTGGACGAGTTCATCCGTACCCACGCGGAAACCGCCTTCCACCCCTCCTGCTCCTGCAAGATGGGCACCGACGACATGGCGGTGGTGGACGGCCAGGGCCGCGTGCACGGCATGGAAGGCCTGCGGGTGGTGGACGCCTCGATCATGCCGGAGATCATCACCGGCAACCTCAACGCGACCACCATCATGATCGCCGAGAAGATCGCCGACAAAATCCGCAATCGCAAACCGCTGCCGCGCAGCACCGCCAGCTACTACGTGGCGGGCGACAAACCGGTGCGTGGCAAGCCGGTGCGTCAGCTGTAAGGCTGGTCACCCGCAGGGAAAGGCCCCTGGTGCAACGCATCAGGGGCCTTTTCATTTCCACGGGATGGAAATAACTCTGTAGGGGCGAATTCATTCGCCAAGGGCGACTTAGTCGCCCCGGGGCCCCTCAAGGGCGGACCTGCGGCCCGCATGGCGAATGAATTCGCCCCTACAAGAAGCAGGCCTTGATCCGGCGCCCTACTCCGGCAACTCCTGCCGGATCATCCAGTGCCCGCTGGGCGGCATCAGGCGGCTGATATCGAAGCGCTTCAGGTTGTCCCGGTCGATCACCTCGATCCGCGGGCTGACCCGCCGTGGCGACCGCTTGCCTTCCAGCGCACGCACCGCGAGATCCACCGCCACCCGCGCCTGGATCACCGGCGAGTCCGTGGGCGAGGCGAGGATGCCGCCTTCGGCAATGGCCGCCAGCACCCGTTCGGTGGCGTAGAGCGACACCACCCGGGCCTTGTAGCGATTGCCCCCGGCGCGCACCAGCTGGGCGGCGAAGGCGGCGGCCTCGGCATTGCCGAGGATGTAATCGAGCTGCGGCTCACGGGTGAGCAGCTGGCGCACCAGCACTGCCTGGGCGGAGCGGTCCACCGGGCCGTAACCGGCGTGCACCAGGGTCACCTGGCTGCCGGCCGTGGCCTTGTCCAGGCCGCGTTCGGCGTCGACCACCCAGCCGGCGTCCTTCGGCCCCGGCACCCAGCCCACACGCACCGGCCTCCCCTTGCTGTGTCGGCGGATGTAGGCCATGGCCTCCCCTGCCATCTCGGCGAAATCCACCTGGGCACGGGCGGTGATACCGGGGCAGTCGATGCGGTTGACCAGGTCGATCACCGGCAGCTTGTCACGGTGCAGCAGGGCGATCTCGTCGCACAGGCCCTTGGCGCTGATGGCGGCGATGACATAGGCATCGGCGGCGAGCTGGATGCAGCGGGTCAGCTGCGCACGCTGCATGTCCGGGTACTGGTAGCCACCGGCCTCGTATACCCCAAGCTGGACACCCTGGCGCTGCGCTTCCTCGTCCAGGCCCCAGGCGACGCCCCACCAGTAGCGATCCATGCCATGGGGCAGCAGCGCGCAGATGCGCCAGGGCTTGCTCGCCCTTTCGAGCGGCCGGTAGCTGGCTTCCCTGCCGTCCACTTCGACCTGCTGCGGATACCACTGCGCCGCGGGGCAGGTCGCGGCGCTCAGGCAGCTCAACAACAGGGCACAGAGAGTCCGCATGGGGACATTCCTATCCTCAGGGTGGATAACAGGCTCGGATAGTCGCAAGCCTAGCAGCCGGATACCAGCGAACACTCGTACCCGTCGGCCGGGCCGCTCGGTGGCATGGCCAGGCCTGCTAAACTGCCCGCCAATTCGACTTGCAGGCCTCTCCCGTGACCACCACTGCCTTCACCTCCCTCTCCCTCAGCGCGGCCACCCTGGCCAACCTGGAGACCCTGGGCTACCGCGACATGACGCCGATCCAGGCCCAGGCGTTGCCGCTGATCCTCAAGGGCCGGGACCTGATCGCCCAGGCCAAGACCGGCAGCGGCAAGACCGCCGCCTTCGGTATCGGCCTGCTGGAGCCGCTCAACCCGCGCTTCTTCGGCTGCCAGGCGCTGGTGCTCTGCCCCACCCGCGAGCTGGCCGACCAGGTGGCCAAGGAAGTCCGCCGCCTGGCCCGCGGCCACGGCAATATCAAGGTGCTGCCCCTCTGCGGCGGCGTCCCCTTCGGCCCCCAGGTGGGCTCCCTGGAGCACGGCGCCCATGTGATCGTCGGCACCCCGGGCCGGATCCAGGAGCACCTGCGCAAGGGCACCCTGGTCCTCGACGGTCTCAACACCCTGGTGCTGGACGAGGCCGACCGCATGCTCGACATGGGCTTCTACGACAGCATCGCCGAGATCATCGGGCAGCTCCCGGCGCGGCGGCAGACCCTGCTGTTCTCCGCCACCTACCCGGCGGGCATCGCCCAGTTGGCCAAGACCTTCATGCGCGATCCGCAGCAGGTGAAGGTGGAAGCCCTGCACGACGACAGCCAGATCGAACAGCGCTTCTACGAGATCGACCCGCGCCAGCGCCTGGACGCCGTGCTGCGCCTCTTGCAGAGCACCCGTCCGCAGTCCTGCGTCGCCTTCTGCCACACCCGCCAGCAGTGCCAGGAACTGGAAGCCCATCTGCGCGACAACGGCATCTCCGCCCAGTCGCTGCACGGCGAGCTGGAGCAACGCGAGCGCGACCAGGTGCTCACCCTCTTCGCCAACCAGAGCTGCAGCGTGCTGGTGGCCACCGACGTCGCCGCCCGAGGCCTGGATATCGCCGGACTGGAAGCGGTGATCAACGTCGAACTGTCCCGCGATCCCGAAGTGCACATCCACCGCGTCGGCCGCAGCGGCCGCGCCGGCGAGAAGGGCCTGGCCCTGAGCCTGGTGGCGCCGGCCGAAGCCAACCGCGCCCAGGCCATCGAGGACCTGCAGCAGTCACCGCTGAACTGGCAGCGCATCGATGAGCTGGTCGTGAAGAGCCGCGAGCCGCTGCTGCCCCCCATGGCCACCCTGTGCATCAACGGCGGGCGCAAGGAGAAGCTGCGCCCCGGCGATATCCTCGGCGCCCTCACCGGCGAAGTCGGGATACCCGGCGGCCAGGTGGGCAAGATCGCCATCTTCGACTTCCAGGCCTTCGTCGCCGTCGAACGGGGCATCGCCAAGCAGGCCCTCAAGCGCCTCAGCGAGGGCCGCATCAAGGGCCGCGCCTACAAGGTGCGGATCATCTGAGTTCAGTGCAGGCCGTGGCGGGCGAAGATGGCCTGGTAGGTGCCATCTTTGCGCATGGCCTGGATGGCGCGGTCGAAGTCGTCCACCAGCTGCTGGTGTTGCGGATGGCTGCGCCGCACCAGGATGTGCAAGCCGTTCTCGGAAAGCGGCTTGGGCAGGAACTCCAGCTGGTCGCCGATGCCCTTCAGTTCACGGTTCAGGTAAAGGCGTGCCACCAGCTCGTCCTCCAGGGCCAACTGCACACGTCCGGCGGCGAGCATCCGCGCGGCCATCGGGAAGTCCGCAACCGGGACCTTGTTCAGGCTGGTATCGGCGTCGAATTCCGGCTGGTAGCGGTAGCCGCGCCCCACGGCGATGCTGTAGCGCTTCAGGTCGGCCAGGGACTGGAAGTCCACGGCGCTGCCCTTGCGCTTGAGGAAGCGGATGCGGTTGGTCAGGTAGGGTTTCGAGAATTGGCCGTAACGGGCACGCTCGTCGCTGTACCAGGCGCTGACGAGCAGGTCGTAGTCGCCCATCTTGAGCCCGCGCAAGGCACGGGCCCAGGGCACCTCGGCATACTCGACGACATGGCCGGAGCGCTTCAGGGCGGTGCGCACCAGTTCGCTCGCCAGGCCATCACCGGTGAGCCGGGCGTCGGTGAAGGGCGGCCAGGTATTGGCGGCCATGCGCAAGGTTTCGGCGTTGACGCCGGCACAGGCGAGCAGCAGGGCGAACAGGACGAAACCAAGGTGTCTTCTCATGCGGGGGCTTCCGCGAACAGTTCTGGCCGGCAGGTCCATCCAGCCTGTACCAAATCTTCGGCATCGACCAGCGCCAGGCAGCGCCGAGGTAGCTGAATTCCATCGACGCCCCTGTGACTTCCAGCGCTCGGCGACAGACCAAGAGATCGAATGCGACAGGGCGGCTGACAGCGCCCATTCCAACACTTAGGCTGTAGCCGGCAGCACAGCCGCAACCGGACATCCGCCCACAAGGCCCATATGCCCTCGACCCGATTCAATCAAACGCTGCGCCGCCTCTGGGCGCTGGACAAGTTCAGCTACAGCCTGCGCGTCTTCGTCGCCCTGACCGGGAGCATGGCGCTGTGCTGGCAGCAGGACCGCATGGAGCTGCTGATCCCGCTCTTCCTCGGCATCATCGCCAGCGCACTGGCGGAGACCGACGACAGCTGGCAGGGCCGTCTCACCGCCCTGCTGGTGATCCTCGGTTGCTTCAGCGTCGCCTCGCTCTCGGTGGAACTGCTGTTCCCCTATCCCTGGATCTTCGTCAGCGCCCTGGCCCTTGCCAGCTTCTGCCTGACCATGCTCGGCGCCCTCGGCGAGCGCTACGCCACCATCGCCTCGGCGACGCTGATCCTCTCCATCTACACCATGATCGGTGTCGACCAGCGCGACGGCGCGCCCACCAACCTCTGGCAGGAGCCCGTCCTGCTGGTGGCCGGCGCCGCCTGGTACGGCCTGCTCTCGGTGCTCTGGCAGGCGCTCTTCACCCACCAGCCGGTGCAGCAGAGCCTGGCGAAGCTGTACCACGAGCTGGGGCAGTACCTGAAACTGAAATCCGCACTGCTGGAACCGGTACGCCAGCTGGATGTGGAGGCCCGGCGCCTGGAACTGGCAAAACAGAACGGCAAGGTGGTGGCGGCGCTGAACGCGGCCAAGGAGATCATCCTGCACCGGGTCGGCAACGGTCGCCCGGGGCCCAAGGTGAGCCGCTATCTCAAGCTCTACTTCCTCGCCCAGGACATCCACGAACGCGCCAGTTCGTCCCATCATCCCTACAACGAGCTCGCCGAAGCCTTTTTCCACAGCGACGTGCTGTTCCGTTGCCAGCGCCTGCTGCGCCAGCAGGGCGGTGCCTGCCAGGCCCTGGGGCGAGCCATCCAGATGCGCCAGCCCTTCGACTACCTGGACGGCACCCAGGCCCTGGAAGACTTGAACAAGTCCCTGGAACACCTGCGCATCCAGAGCAATCCGGCCTGGCGCGGCCTGCTGCGCTCGCTCAATGCCCTGGCCCGCAACCTCGCCACCCTGGACCGCCTGCTCACCGACTCCAGCAACCCCGATGCCCTCGCCGAAACCCAGGACGCCAGCCTGCTGGACCGCTCGCCCCAGGGGCTGAAGGATGTCTGGGATCGCCTCAAGCAGAACCTCACACCCACCTCCCTGGTGTTCCGCCACGCCCTGCGCATGGCCCTGGCGCTGGCCGCCGGCTACGGCGTGCTGCACCTGATCCACCCGCAGCAGGGCTACTGGATCCTGCTGACCACGGTATTCGTCTGCCAGCCCAACTTCGGCGCCACGAGGCGCAAGCTGGTGCAGCGGATCGCCGGCACCCTGCTCGGCCTGGCCCTGGGCTGGGCGCTCTTCGACCTGTTCCCCGGCGCCCTGGTGCAATCGGCCTTCGCCGTGGTCGCCGGGGTGGTGTTCTTCGCCACCCGCACGACCCGCTATACCCTGGCCACCGCCGCCATCACCCTGCTGGTGCTGTTCTGCTTCAACCAGGTCGGCGACAGCTACGGCCTGTTCCTGCCGCGCCTGGTGGATACCCTGCTCGGGGCGCTGATCGCCGGCCTGGCGGTGATCTTCATCCTCCCCGACTGGCAGGGCCGGCGGCTCAACCAGGTAGTGGCCAACACCCTGGCCTGCAACAGCCGCTACCTGCGCCAGATCATGCAGCAGTACGCCAGCGGCAAGCGCGACGACCTCGCCTACCGCCTGGCCCGGCGCAACGCCCACAACGCCGACGCGGCGCTGTCCACCACCCTCTCCAACATGCTCATGGAGCCCGGCCACTTCCGTAAGGAGGCGGATGTCGGCTTCCGCTTCCTGGTGCTCTCCCACACCCTGCTCAGCTACCTCTCCGCCCTTGGCGCCCATCGCAGCGAGACCCCTGGCGAAGCCCTGACCCCCACCATCGAGGCAGCCGCCGAGCGCATCGCCGGCAGCCTCGACGAAATCGCGCTCGGCCTGGCCGAGAAGCGCGCGGTGAGCATCCAGGACGACGGGGAAGAGACCCTCGCCAAGGACCTGGCACAACTGCCGGAAGAGATGGACGACCGCCCGCGCCTGGTGCAGACGGAGCTGGGGCTGATCTGCCGTCAACTGGGTCCGCTGCGCACCCTGGCGGCGCATCTGCTGAATGCCGGGAGGGTGGTATGAAGCCACATGACAGGGTGGTTTCGCCGCTCTTGTGGGGCTGCTCTTGTGGGGGCGAATTCATTCGCTAAGGGACGCGAAGCGGCCCCATCGGACTCTTGGGCAGACCTGCGGTCTGCATAGCGAATGAATTCGCCCCCACAAGTATTAGGCCTTCAGAATATTCCCCGGCTCGGATCATCCTTTTCGCGGCAAGCTACAGCCCAACGTGCACTTCCAGCCCAATAGAGTCATTGCTTTCTACATCCCGAGGGCAATGGAAATGCCGAGCGATGACCTTCTCAAGGGCCGTGTATCGAGAGCTGGCCAGACCTACCACATCACGACGACGACCGAAGGGCGAATTCCGTTGTTTAGGGATTTCACCATGGCCCGCCTGGTCATCGCCGAGATGCGCCGACTACATGAGCAGAACCTGCTCCACTCCATCGCGTGGGTCCTGATGCCGGACCACCTCCACTGGCTTTTGCAACTCAATGGGCCGGTCGCCATATCCACTGTGATCAAGGTCCTGAAAGGGCGCTCCTCCAGGCAGTTGAGTCTCCGACGGCCCGGATCCCAGCCGATCTGGCAGAAGGGTTTTCACGATCATGCACTGCGGAGGGAAGAAGACATCCGCAAGGTCGCCCGCTATATCGTGGCCAACCCGCTACGAGCGGGCCTGGTAGAGCAAATCGGGGATTATCCGTTGTGGGACGCCCAATGGCTCTGACGAATCCCCACAAGAAAGCGAACTGCGCGCGCCCTATTCCCCCATCAACTCCCTCACCGTCTCCCCCACCGTCCGCACTGCCGCCTCGATCGCCGGGGTCGGCCTGGACGAGTAGTTCATCCGCAGGCAGTTCCGGTACTTGCCTGAGGCGGAGAAGATGCTGCCGGCGGCGATCTGCACGCCCTTGGGCAGCAGCGCGCGGTTCAGGCGCAGGGTGTCGAAGTCCTCGGGCAGTTCCACCCAGAGCATGAAGCTGCCCTGGGGCCGGCTGGCGCGGGTGCCTTCGGGGAAATAGCGCATCACCCAGTCGATCATGCGGTCGCGGTTGTGCTGGTACTGGCTGCGCATGCGCCGCAAGTGGGGTTCGTAGTGCCCCTTGCCGATGAACTCCGCCAGGGCCAGCTGCGGCTGGGTGGCGGTGGCGCCGGTGGAGATGTACTTCATGTGCAGCACCCGGTCGAGGTAGCGGCCGGGCGCGATCCAGCCGACGCGGATGCCGGGGGCCACGGTCTTGGAGAAAGAACTGCAGAGCAATACGCGGCCGTCGTCGTCGAATGACTTGATGGTGCGCGGTCGCGGGTACTGGTAGGCGAGGTCGCCATAGACGTCGTCCTCGAGGATGGGCACATCGTAGCGCTGGGCCAGGGTCACCAAGGCGCGCTTGCGCGCTTCCGGCATGATGTAGCCCAGCGGGTTGTTGCAGCTGGGGGTGAGCTGGATCAGCTTGATCGGCCATTGCTCCAGGGCCATCTCCAGGGCCTCCAGGCTGATGCCGTTGAGCGGGTCGGTGGGCAGTTCCAGCGCCTTCATGCCGAAGCCCTTCAGGGTCTGCATGGCGCCGTGGAAGCTGGGTGAATCCACCGCGACTATGTCGCCCGGCTCGCAAGTGGAGCGGATGGCCACCGACAGCGCCTCATGGCAGCCGGTGGTGATGACGATGTCGCTGGCGGGGATCTGGCAGCCCGAATCCAGCGCCAGGCGCGCCACCTGTTCGCGCAGGGCCTGGGTGCCGTAGATGCTGTCGTAGTAGAGGCCGCTGCCGTCCTGGCGCCGGCTGATCTGCCCGAGGCTGCGCAACAGCGGTTTCAGGGTCGGGCTGCTGATGTCCGGCATGCCGCGGCCGAGTTGCACCACGTTGTCCCTGGCGCTGCGCTTGATCAGGTCGAGCACGTCGTTCCACTGGGAGACATCCACCGGCCGCTGCGGCGCCCGGCTCACCGCCGGCAGCGCCGGGGTCTGGCGGCGCGGCGGAACGAAGTAGCCGGACTTGGGCCGCGGCTCGGCCAGGCCGCCGTCCTCGAGAATCCGGTAGGCCTGCTGCACCGTGCTCAGGCTCACCCCGTGCTCCAGGCTCAGGGCGCGTACCGAAGGCAGGCGGTCGCCGGGGCGGTAATAGCCCTGTTCGATACGTTCGCCAAGGGTCTCGGCCAGCTTGATATAGAGCTTCATGACAGTCTCCCGAATCTGCACGCGCCAGGATCAGTACCAGTACAGATGATCCCGAAACGGAGGATTCAGATAGGAAACCACGCAATCTGTATGAAAAAAATATACAGATCGTGAATCTGTATTGTGATTCAGCCGACGGACATCATGACCTCACCCCCGATCCACCACAGGGCATGAGGAACGCGACGATGAACGGCCTGAGCGATGTACGCCTGACCCTCCAAGCCCGGGAACTGGAACAGGAGCAGCGCACGCCCCTGTCCCTGGCCCCCGCACTGCCGGGCAACCGCTGGGCCGGTTTCTGGATGCGCCTGCACACCCGTCGCCGGCTGCTGGAGCTGGACGACCATGCCCTGCGGGACATCGGCCTGACCCGCGCCCAGGCGTTGGACGAGGCGTTGAAACCTTTCTGGAAGCTCTGATTCAAGGCCAGGCCTTCCAGTCGCTGGAAGGCCTGTTCAGCGGCGCCTGCAGGCCCTGGAAGGCTGGCTGCGCCTGGAGCCGCCGCAGGGCCTCGGCCAGGCGTTGGTCCACCAGCTTGCCGCGGGGATTGTCCGGCACCAGCCAGTTCACCGGGTAGAGGCCGAAGTCCTGGGCGCGGAGTCGTTCCCGCAGGCCGAGCCGGTCGATCTCATGCTCGGTCTCGTTCACGGCGAAGACATAGCCGTCGATGCGGCCGCGCACCAGTTTCTGCAGGCTGCTCTCGATGCTGTTGCCCGAAAGCGCCGGAAAGCCCAGCCAGGGCGCATGGGCGCGGTCGGTCTCGACCTTGTAGGGATAGGCCAGGCTGCGCAACGCCGGGTCCACGGTCGGGACGGCGAGCTGCTCCTGCAATTCGTCCAGACGCCAGCTGCGGCCCAGCAGGGGGGCCAACTGCGCCTGCTGCCCTCTGGCCAGGCCGCTGGCGGCCACGCGCTCGGCGCTCAGCACATGGGTGGGGTCGAGCAGTTGGGCGACGCCGAGGGCGTTGTCGCGCCGGGTGAAAAGGCCGAATCGTACCTGCCACAGGGTGCCGGAGCCATAACGCAACCCCGCCGGCAGGCGCGGCAGGTTGCCGAGGAAGGGCACCTGGAACTCGCACTGGCCGTTCTGCAGCAGATGGAAAGTGCGGGCGAAGGGGGTGATCTGCAGCTCGAAATCGATATCCGGCAGTTGTGCGTCGAGGGCGCGGACCAGGTCGATCAGGGGCCCGCTGCCATTGGCTTCGGCCAGCCCCGGCACCTCGGCCACCGCCACCCGCCACCGCTCCGCAGCTGCGGCCGCGGGGAGCCCGGCCAGGCACAGGCTGAGGCAAAGCATTGCGAACAGGCGCATGGATCACCCACCGGAGAAAGGTACGCCTGAGTATAGGTGCGGGTTCTAGCGCAGCAGGCTGGCCGTGCGCTGGATGGCGTCCTGATGCGCGGCCACCAGGGCCAGGCCGCCTCCGGCATCCAGCGCATCCAGGGGCGGCGCCAGCTTGCGGAAGGCGCTGAGCGCTTCGATGGCCGGCAACTGGGCGAAGTGACCATCGTCCCGCTGTGCGTGGTAGAGGCCGAGATTGACCAGGTCGATCAGGCACAGGCGACTGCCGCTCTCGGCATCCCACTGCCTGGCGCTGCGCACGACCTCTATGTAGCCCTCGTCCACCGCCCATTTCTTCAGCACTACCACCCCCAGGGATTTGCCGTATTCGCGGCAGAGTCGCGCATAGACGTCGGGGGTCGGCACCTGGCTGGCGTCCTTGAACGCCGATAGCACCGCCAACTCCCCCACATCGCACAGCAGGCTGGCCAGCAGTGCGTGGTCCGCCGGCGCGAAGCCCAGGGGGCGCGCCAGCACGACACTGATGGCGGCCTGGCGGGTCAGGCGCGCCCAGACGCCGATGAACAGCTGCTTGTGGGCGGCGCTGTGGAGGGTGAAGAGGCTCTTCAGGCTGTGCACCAGGGTGATGCGGTCCACCTCCTGCAGGCCGAGCAGGCGGATCACGTCTTCCAGTGTCTTGGGCGGCTGGGTCGAGCGGAACATGATGCTGGAAGCATGCTTCATCAGCAGCGCACTGAGCGCCGGATCCCTGCTGATGACCTGCTTGAGCCGGGCAACGCTGACGTTCGGGTCGGCCAGGGCGCGGCGAATCTCCAGGGTGATCATCGGCAGGCTGGGCAACTGCTCTTCGCCGTTCATCAGCTGGGTGACGACCTTGCGGTAAATCGAATAGTCCGACTCTGCTGCGCTCACACCGGTTCTCCCTTTCTTCTTGTGGCGGCAGTGTAGCTGCGCCGGCGATGCCCGCCCACCGGGGCGGCGGCCGGCTCGAACGATCCGTCAGGGCAGAGGCACGCCATAAGGCCTGGCGAGCTTGGCCAGGCGACCATCGGCACGCATCTGCCGCAGAACCCGGCCGATGTCATCGCGCAGCTGGTGGTGGGTTTCGCCCCGGGGCAGGGCGAGGTAGCCGACCTGGGTATCGATCACAGGGGTCAGGCGCCGCACCTGTTTGGCGATGCCCAGAGCCTCGATGCGCGGAATGGAATCGCGCTCGTTGCTCGCCGTCAGGTCGGCGCGGCCGGCCATCAGCAGCTTGAACGCCAGTTCCACCGAAGGCGCGACATGCAGGTCGAGCTGGCCGCGCATGGCATCGAATCGCTCGCCGTAGCTCCAGCCATGGATGATCGCGATGCGCTTGCCCATCAGGCTCGCGGTGCTGCCGTCCCAGGAGTAGCCGGAATCGCTGCGGCTGTAGAAGACCACCCGGTCGCGATAGAAACCGGGCTCGACGAACTGGAAGCGACGCTCGCGCGCGGTGGTGCGGTAAGGACCGACCAGCACGTCGGCGCGGCCTTCTTCCACCAGCTTCTGCGCGCGGGCCCAGGGGTAGATCTCGAAGCGCACCCGGTCGCCCAGTTCGGTAGCGACCGCGCGCATCACATCGACGCCAAACCCCGAAGGCTCGCCATTCGGGGCCAGGGTATAGATACCGGGGAACTCGGTGCCGACGGCGAGCAAGTCGCGGGCACTGGCGAAGGGAACCATGCCCAGCACCCAGAGAATGACGCAGAGGGTGCGGAGAATCGGACGCATGCCCGCGGACCTCGGTCGGTTTCTCCCTTGAGACTAGGGTCTGTACGAAAAGTCGTCGAGCGAAGGTCAGACGAGGCAAAAATCGGTGAGGAAGCGGAGTTAACGAGCTGTTAATGAGCATTCCGAACCGATTTTTAACGAAGCATCACCGAGCGCAGGCACTTTTCGTACAGAGCCTAGCAGCCGGCCGTGAGCGCTGGCGGTGGCCTAGAGGTCACGCCAGGTGAGGTAGACGCGCAGGTCGAATTCCAGCTGGTGGTAGCCGGGCAGCATGTGTTCGCAGAGCTGGTAGAAGGCCTTGCTGTGGTCGCGTTCCTTCAAGTGGGCCAGCTCATGGACCAGGATCATCCGCAGGAACTCCGGCGCGGCCTCCTTGAACAGCGAAGCGACGCGGATTTCCTTCTTGGCCTTCAGCTTGCCGCCCTGCACCCGCGAGATCGCCGTGTTCAGCCCGAGCGCCTTGTGCACCACATCGAGCTTGTTGTCATAGAGCACCTTGTCCGGTGCCGGCGCGTTGCGCAGGTGCTCCTGCTTGAGGGCCATGGCGTAGCCGTACAGCGCCTTGTCGCTCTGCACCTCGTGGCGGCCGGGGTAGCGGCGCTCGAGGTATTCGCCCAGGCGGCTGGCCTCGATCATCCTGGCCACCTGTTCCTGCAGGTTGGCGGGATAACCCCGGAGATACTTGAGAGCGGTCATGGCGCGGCGGTCGGCTGATGAAAAGGGCGACAGTCTACCCGACCGTGGTGCGCCGCGGGCGCCGGAACGACCGGTCGCGCCGATCGCCCGCGAAACCTCTGGCGCAATGCCCGAAGCGAGAAGGACAACGGTTCAAGAATTTCTATCCACACCGTTCGTCGGAATATTTCCTCTGGTTTTTTGCGCTGGGAACCGGGCCGCTTCAAAAAACCGGCGCACGTCGCCGGAAATTTTCCTTATCCATCAAGGACGGGCCTTTCCGCTCATGTGCGGCACCCGGGCAGAGGCCGATAGCGCAATACTGGCCATCGCGAAAAAGATCAAAAAATTGACGCCAACGATGTGACGACCAGTGACTGACAGGCGCTCGGACAGGCCTTATAAAGCGCTTGCGAGACGGCCCCAAACGCCTTCGGACGACACGGCGGGCAACTGCCAACAGCAACCTTCACTTTTAGTTCGAGCGCAACTGGCCGGAACGCCGTCACAGCGAAAAGCAGCGACGAGGATACGCAGCGCCCGACTGAAAGTTCTTTTCGAGAACTCAGTCATGATCGACCTCTCCACCTGGAATCTCACCCTGCCCGTCGGCGAACCCGCCATCACCATCGAAACCACGGCGCTGCTCGGCGGCTATCGGGACCAATTCTTCCAGCCCACCACCGACAGCCTGTTCTTCTGGACGCCGGTCAATGGCACCACCACCGCCAACGCCAGCTACCCGCGCACCGAGCTGCGCGAGACCTACGCCGACGGCAGGCTGCGCAACTGGACCTACGCCGGCGCCGACAATGTGCTGAGCGCCAACCTGAGCGTGAGCCAGGTACCCTCCACCGGAAAGATCGTGATCGGCCAGATCCATGCCTACGGCAGCACCAGCCCGCTGCTCAAGCTGGAGTACCAGTTCAAGACCAAGACCAACACCGCGAACATAGTCGCCAAGGTACGCAACAGCCCGAACGACGGAACCAGCACGGTGATTCCGCTGCTCAGCGGCATCCCCCTGAACCAGCGCTTCAGCTACGTGATCGACCTGTCGCCCAATGGCCAGCTCAGCGTCATGGTCAACAGCAGCCTGTGGAGCCAGCAGCTGAGCTCGGAATGGGCACCCAAGCCGCTGTACTTCAAGGCGGGGGTCTATACCCAGGACAACACGGGGTACGAGACCGAGGCGGGGGCGGCGACCTTCTACAACCTGAAGATCGAGCATCGGGGGCTGTAACCCTCACCCCCCAGGTAACTCCGATAGACCCTGAGCAGGTCCGCCTCGCCGATCCGGCAATTCCCCGCCGGGCACTGGCTGGCGAACTCGAAGCGGCCGGCCGGTGGATCGGCCAGGCGGATCTTCAGGGAAGGCCAGCCGGACGGCTTGGCCGTCGAGGGTGTGAACAGCCAGGCGCCCTTGCGCTGCACCAGGGCGCCGCCGGCCTCGGCGTAGTCGAAGACGAACAGCAGGGTGCGCGAGGTCCTGGTGGTGCAATCGGTGCGGCCCAGGCACTGCTGCGGATCGCTGGATACCGGCTCGGGCGGCGGTTCCGGGGCCACCGGTGGCTGGCCGGCACAACCCGCGAGCAGCAGGGCGAGGCCCATCATCAGGGGCAGGCGCATCGGATACTCCTTGTCCGGATACGAAAGAGCCCCGCATTGCGGGGCTCCTCGTGCAGGCCGTGGGATCAGTTGACCTTGGCGGCCAGCTCGCCCTTGGCGTAGCGCTGGAACATGCCTTCCAGGGAGATCGGCTTGATCCTGGAGGCGTTGCCGGCGGTGCCGAAGGCTTCGTAGCGGGCGATGCAGATGTCGCGCATGGCTTCGACGGTCTTGGCGAAGTATTTGCGCGGGTCGAACTCGGCCGGGTTCTGGGCCATGAAGCGACGGATGGCACCGGTGGACGCCAGGCGCAGGTCGGTGTCGATGTTCACCTTGCGCACGCCGTGCTTGATGCCTTCGACGATTTCCTCGACCGGTACGCCGTAGGTCTCTTTGATGTCGCCGCCGAACTCGTTGATGATCGCCAGCCAGTCCTGCGGGACCGAGGAAGAACCGTGCATCACCAGGTGGGTGTTGGGGATGCGCTTGTGGATTTCCTTGATGCGGTCGATGGCGAGGATGTCGCCGGTCGGCGGCTTGGTGAACTTGTAGGCGCCGTGGCTGGTGCCGATGGCGATGGCCAGGGCGTCCACCTGGGTCTTCTTGACGAAGTCGGCAGCCTCTTCCGGGTCGGTCAGCATCTGGCTGTGGTCCAGGGTGCCTTCGGCGCCGACGCCATCTTCCTCACCGGCCTGGCCGGTTTCCAGGGAGCCCAGGCAGCCCAGCTCACCTTCCACGGAAACGCCGCAGGCGTGGGCGAAGGCAACGGTCTGCTGGGTGACGCGCACGTTGTATTCGTAGTCGGACGGGGTCTTGCCGTCTTCACGCAGGGAGCCGTCCATCATCACCGAGGAGAAGCCCAGCTGGATGGAGCGCTGGCAGACGTCGGGGCTGGTGCCGTGGTCCTGGTGCATGCACACCGGGATGTGCGGGAATTCTTCGATGGCGGCCAGGATCAGGTGGCGCAGGAAGGGGGCGCCGGCGTATTTGCGCGCACCGGCGGAGGCCTGCACGATCACCGGGGAATCGGTCTTGTCGGCCGCTTCCATGATGGCGCGCATCTGTTCCAGGTTGTTGACGTTGAAGGCTGGTACGCCGTAGCCGAATTCGGCGGCGTGGTCCAGCATCTGGCGCATGCTGATGAGTGCCATGGTGTTTCAGTCTCCCGATTGGGTGGGCTGTCAAATTGCAAAGCCTGCCGCAGGGACAGGCCGGGTTCAAGTTCCCGGGGAGGAGCGGTCATGCCCTCCCGGGAGAAATTCACGGGCTTTTGCAACCGCGACCGATCAGGTCATCGGTGGCCACCCAGTAGACCAGGCCTTCATCACCCTTGGTGTGGAAAGCCAGGTTGCCGTCGCTGTAGAGCGCGCCGGAGCCGGAGGGTTCCCGCTTCAGGCGGTGGACGATATCGCCACCGCCCAGGCGCAGGTCGACGCTGTCCTTGTCCGCACCGGCAAAGCGCCAGAGCACTTCGGCCTGACTGTCGCAGACCCAGCGCGTCCAGTCATCGCCGGGCGCCTCGCGGCCGGCGCAACCGGCCAGGAGCGCAAGGCCCGCGAGGGCGAACCATCCTTTCATCCACATCTCCTCGGGGAATGGCTCCGGCCATCCGGACACTGCACCCTCAAGGGCAGTGCTGTTGTCCTTCGTTGTCCACAGTGGGGTCACCACTGCTCTGCGCCTCCACCCGCTGGTCGTCCTGGTTGCTCGGGACTATGACCTGGGGCGGACTCATCACTTCGCAGGTGCTGGACGGCCGTTCACCGGCACAGCCCCAGAGTCCGGCACAGAGAATCAGCAGAATCGCAGCGTAGCGCATGGCAGACACTCCTTTTCGCAATCTCCTCTAGAGGGACCGCAGAGGCCTGCCAGGGTTTAGGCCGATTCCGCGAGCGGCTTACTTCGCGCGCTGCTCCAGCACTTCCACGGCCGGCAGTACCTTGCCCTCGACGAACTCGAGGAAAGCGCCGCCACCGGTGGAGATGTAGGAGATCTGCTCACCCACGCCGTACTTGTCGATCGCCGCCAGGGTGTCGCCACCGCCGGCGATGGAGAAGGCCGGGCTCTCGGCGATGGCCAGGGCCAGGGCCTTGGTGCCGTTGCCGAACTGGTCGAACTCGAACACGCCCACCGGACCGTTCCAGAGGATGGTCTTCGACGACTTCAGCAGCTCGGCGAACTGGGCGGCGGTCTGCGGGCCGATGTCGAGGATCATGTCGTCGTCGGCCACCTCGCTGATGGCCTTGACGGTGGCGGCGGCGCTTTCGGCGAACTCCTTGGCAACCACCACGTCCACCGGCAGTGGCACGCTGACCTTGGCGGCGATGGCCTTGGCGGTGTCCACCAGGTCGGCTTCATAGAGGGACTTGCCGACCTTGTAGCCGGCGGCGGCGAGGAAGGTGTTGGCGATGCCGCCACCGACGATCAGCTGGTCGCAGATCTGGCTCAGGGAGTTCAGCACGTCCAGCTTGGTGGAGACCTTGGAACCGGCGACGATGGCAGCCATCGGGCGGGCCGGGTTGCCCAGGGCCTTGCCCAGGGCGTCCAGCTCGGCGGCCAGCAGCGGGCCGGCGCAAACGACCTTGGCGAACCTGGCCACGCCGTGGGTGGAGCCCTCGGCGCGGTGGGCGGTGCCGAAGGCGTCCATCACGAAGACGTCGCAGAGGGCGGCGTACTGCTGGGCCAGCTCGTCGGCGTTCTTCTTCTCGCCCTTGTTGAAGCGCACGTTCTCGAACAGCACCACCTGGCCGGGCGCAACGTCGACGCCACCCAGGTAGTCGGCCACCAGCGGCACTTCGCGGCCCAGGGCCTCGGACAGGTAGTCGGCCACCGGCTTCAGGCTGTTCTCTGCGGAGAACTCGCCCTCGGTGGGACGGCCCAGGTGAGAGCAGACCATCACCGCCGCGCCCTTCTCCAGTGCCAGCTTGATGGTCGGCAGGGAGGCGAGGATGCGCGCATCGCTTTTCACGACGCCGTCCTTCACCGGCACGTTGAGATCCTCGCGGATCAGCACGCGCTTACCCTGGAGGTCGAGGTCGGTCATTTTCAACACGGTCATGGGGTCAGTCCTTCACGGGGGCTGGATGTTGACGAGAAGCAGCGGAAACCCGCAGGTAGTGGTCTGCGGTGTCGAGCATGCGGTTGGCGAAGCCCCATTCGTTGTCGAACCAGGCCAGCAGGTTGACCAGGCGCGGGCCGGACACACGGGTCTGGCTGCCGTCGACGATGGCGGAATGGGGGTCGTGGTTGAAATCGCAGCTGGCGTGGGGCAGCTCGGTGTAGGCCAGCAGGCCCTTGAGCGGGCCGCTCTCGGCGGCCTCGCGCAGCACCCGGTTGATCTCGGCGGCCGAGGTGTCGCGGGCGGTCTGCAGGGTGATGTCGAGGCAGGAGACGTTCACCGTGGGCACGCGGATGGCCTTGGCCTGGATGCGCCCGGTGAGTTCCGGCAGCAGGCGTTCGATGCCGCGGGCAAGGCCGGTGGACACCGGAATGACCGACTGGAAGGCCGAACGGGTGCGGCGCAGGTCTTCGTGGTGGTAGGCGTCGATCACGGGCTGGTCGTTCATCGCCGAGTGGATGGTAGTAATGGAGACGTACTCCAGACCCACGGACTCGTTGAGAAGTTTCAGCAGGGGCACACCACAGTTGGTGGTGCAGGAGGCGTTGGACACCAGTTTCTCGGCGCCGGTCAGGCTGTCCTGGTTGACCCCGTAGACGATGGTGGCGTCGATGTCCGCCTCGCCACCCATGGGCTGGGAGAACAGCACCCGCGGCGCACCGGCAGCGAGGAAACGCTCGGCGTCCTGGCGATGGGCGTACTGGCCGGAACACTCCAGCACCAGGTCCACGCCCAGGGCGGCCCAGTCGATGGCTTCGGGCTCGGCGCTACGCAGCACCTTCACGCAGTCGCCATTGATATGCAGGCAATCGCCGTCCACCCGCACTTCACCGGGAAAGCGGCCATGGGTGGAGTCGAAGCGGGTCAGGTATTCGATGCTGGCCTGGTCGGCCAGGTCGTTCAGCGCGACTATCTCGAAGCTCGCCCCGCCACTGCGCTCGTGAAGCGCACGCAGCACGCAGCGGCCGATGCGGCCGTAGCCGTTCAAGGCAACTCGGAAGGGACGTTTGGGCATCTATTTGCAAAGAGCTTGAAGCTGGAAGCTTGAAGCTGGAAGTAAAAAGCCGCTCGGGGGGCGCTCTTGCTTCCAGCTTCCAGCTTCAGGCTTTCGGCTCAGTCCTCCAGCAGCTCTTCGGCGGTGGCGACGATGTTGTCGACGGTGAAGCCGAAGTGCTCGAACAGCGCGGCAGCCGGGGCCGACTCACCGAAGGTGGTCATGCCGATCACGCGGCCTTCCAGGCCGACGTACTTGTACCAGAAGTCGGTATGGGCGGCCTCGATGGCGATGCGCGCACCGACCTGCACCGGCAGTACCTCCTGCTTGTAGGCGGCATCCTGCTGGTCGAACAGGCTGGTGGACGGCATGGACACCACGCGCACCTTGCGGCCGGCGGCGGTCAGCTTGTCGAAGGCCTGCACGGCCAGGCCGACTTCGGAGCCGGTGGCGATCAGGATCAGTTCCGGCTCGCCCTCGCTGTCCTTCAGCACGTAGCCGCCACGGGCGATGTTCGCCAGCTGGGCGGCGTCGCGCGCCTGGTGCGGCAGGTTCTGGCGGGAGAAGATCAGCGCGCTCGGGCCGTCGTTGCGCTCGATGGAGGACTTCCAGGCCACCGCGGATTCCACCGCATCGGCCGGACGCCAGGTGTTCAGGTTCGGGGTGCAGCGCAGGCTGGCCAGTTGTTCCACCGGCTGGTGGGTCGGGCCGTCCTCGCCGAGGCCGATGGAGTCGTGGGTGTAGACGAAGAGCACGCGCTTCTTCATCAGCGCGGCCATGCGCACGGCGTTGCAGGCGTATTCCATGAACACCAGGAAGGTGGCGCCGTAGGGAATGAAGCCGCCGTGCAGGGCGATGCCGTTCATGATGGCGCTCATGCCGAACTCGCGGACGCCGTAGTACAGGTAGTTGCCGGAGGCGTCGGAGGCCGTGACGCCCTTGCAGCCCTTCCACAGGGTCAGGTTGGAGCCGGCCAGGTCGGCCGAGCCACCGAGGAACTCCGGCAGCAGCGGGCCGAAGGCGTTCAGCGCGTTCTGGCTGGCCTTGCGGCTGGCGATGGTTTCGCCCTTGGCGGCCACTTCGGCGATGTAGGCATCGGCCTTGGCGGAGAAGTCGGCCGGCAGCTCGCCCTTGATGCGGCGCTGGAATTCGGCGGCCAGTTCCGGGTGGGCAGCGGCGTAGGCGGCAAAACGCTCGTTCCACTCGGCTTCGCGAGCGGCGCCGGCGGCCTTGGCGTCCCACTCGGCGTAGATCTCGGCCGGGACTTCGAAAGGCGCGTGGTTCCAGCCCAGGGCGGCGCGGGTCAGGGCGATCTCGTCATTGCCCAGCGGCGCGCCGTGGCACTCTTCCTTGCCCTGCTTGTTCGGCGAACCGAAGCCGATCACGGTCTTGCAGCAGATCAGGGTCGGACGGTCGCTGGACTTGCGCGCGGTCTCGATGGCGGTCTTGATCTCGTCGGCGTCATGGCCGTCGACGTTGCGGATCACCTGCCAGCCGTAGGCTTCGAAGCGCTTCGGGGTGTCGTCGGTGAACCAGCCGTGGACTTCGCCGTCGATGGAAATGCCGTTGTCGTCGTAGAAGGCGATCAGCTTGCCCAGGCCCAGGGTGCCGGCCAGGGCGCAGACTTCGTGGGAGATGCCTTCCATCATGCAGCCGTCGCCGAGGAACACGTAGGTGTTGTGATCGACGATGGCGTGGCCTTCGCGGTTGAACTGCGCGGCCAGGGTCTTCTCGGCGATGGCGAAGCCGACGGCGTTGGCGAGGCCCTGGCCCAGCGGGCCGGTGGTGGTCTCGACGCCGGCGGTGTAGCCGTATTCCGGGTGACCCGGGGTGCGGCTGCCGAGCTGGCGGAAGTTCTTCAGATCCTCGATGCCGAGGTCGTAGCCGGTGAGGTGCAGCAGCGAGTAGGCCAGCATCGAGCCGTGGCCGTTGGACAGCACGAAGCGGTCGCGGTTGGGCCACTCGGGGTTGTTCGGGTTGTGCTGCAGGTAATCCCGCCAGAGCACTTCGGCGATATCGGCCATCCCCATGGGGGCGCCGGGGTGGCCGCTGTTGGCTTTCTGCACCGCATCCATGCTCAGGGCACGAATGGCATTGGCACGCTCACGACGGCTGGGCATCGCTTATCTCCTGCAGGTCTGAATAGACGGCTAATCGAAAAAAGGCCGCTATTTTCGCCCAGCCGGCAGGTCGCGGGCAATCACAGATGGTCGCAGTTTCACCGGTCAGTTGCGCGAAAGTCCTGGCAACCGCCGATCAGCCAATATCAAAACTTTTTGATATTGGCATTGCGACACCAGAGGCCGGGGGCTAGACTGCGCCCCCTATGAGCCTGCGCGTACCCCAGATCCGCCATGACGACAGCGACGAGCTGGCCGCCCTCTGCAAGGCCGGCGGCGACCCGCTGCGGCTCTACGTGCTGCGGGCACTGGCCAACGACTCCTTCGGCGTGCTGGAACTGGCGCAGATCTTCGCCACCGGCCAGTCCGGCATGAGCCACCATCTCAAGGTACTGGCCCAGGCAGGCCTGGTGGCCACGCGGCGCGAGGGCAATGCGATCTTCTATCGCCGCGCCCTGGCGCAGAACGAGCGGGTCGGCGGCATGTTGCACGCGGCCCTGCTTGCCGAGGTCGACGAGCTGGAACTGCCGGCCGAGATCGGCGCACGGATAGGCGAGGTGCACGCCCAGCGCGAAGCCGTCAGCCGCGACTTCTTCGCCCGCGCGGCGGAAAAATTCCGGGCGCAGCAGGACCTGATCGCAGGACTGCCGCAATACCGTGAGAGTGTGTTGGCATTGCTCGATGCCCTGGGTTTTCCCTGCGGTGCCACGGCACTGGAAGTCGGCCCCGGCGACGGCGGTTTCCTGCCAGACCTGGCCCGGCGCTTCGCCCACGTCACCGCGCTGGACAACAGCGTGGCGATGCTGGAGCTGGCGCGGATGCGCTGTAACGATGAAGGCCTCGGCAATGTCGAGCTCAGGCTCGCCGATGCCCTGAACGACGAGCAGGCGGTCGCCGACTGCGTGGTGCTGAACATGGTCCTGCACCATTTCGCGGCGCCGGCCGATGCGATGAAACAATTGGCCCAGCGGGTGTTGCCGGGAGGCAGCCTGCTGGTGACCGAGTTGTGCAGCCACAACCAGAGTTGGGCCAGGGAGGCCTGCGGCGATCTATGGTTGGGCTTCGAACAGGACGACCTGGCCCGTTGGGCCAATGCCGCGGGGCTCACGCCCGGCGAGAGCCTCTACATTGGCTTGCGAAACGGCTTTCAGATTCAGGTGAGGCACTTCGCCAAACCGGATTCACGAAGCGAACTCACCCACCGGTAACTAATAGGAAAACCGATAGATGAGCGAATACTCCCTGTTTACCTCCGAATCCGTGTCCGAAGGCCATCCGGACAAGATCGCCGACCAGATTTCCGATGCCGTCCTCGACGCCATCATCGCCCAGGACAAGCACGCCCGCGTCGCCTGCGAAACCCTGGTCAAGACCGGTGTCGCCATCATCGCCGGCGAAGTCACCACCTCCGCCTGGGTCGACCTGGAAGAGCTGGTGCGCAAGGTCATCATCGACATCGGCTACAACAGCTCCGACGTCGGCTTCGACGGCGCCACCTGCGGCATCCTCAACATCATCGGCAAGCAGTCCCCCGACATCAACCAGGGTGTGGACCGCGCCAAGCCGGAAGACCAGGGCGCCGGCGACCAGGGCCTGATGTTCGGCTACGCCAGCAACGAAACCGACGTGCTGATGCCCGCCCCGATCTGCTTCTCCCACCGTCTGGTGGAGCGCCAGGCCGAAGCGCGCAAGTCCGGCCTGCTGCCGTGGCTGCGTCCGGACGCCAAGAGCCAGGTCACCTGCCGCTACGAGAACGGCAAGGTGGTCGGCATCGACGCCATCGTGCTGTCCACCCAGCACAACCCCGACGTGAAGTACTCCGACCTGCGCGAAGGCGTGATGGAGCTGATCGTCAAGCACGCCATCCCGGCCGAACTGCTGCACAAGGACACCCAGTTCCACATCAACCCGACCGGCACCTTCGTGATCGGCGGCCCGGTGGGCGACTGCGGCCTGACCGGTCGCAAGATCATCGTCGACACCTACGGCGGCATGGCCCGCCACGGCGGCGGCGCCTTCTCCGGCAAGGACCCGTCCAAGGTGGACCGCTCCGCCGCCTACGCCGGCCGCTACGTGGCCAAGAACATCGTCGCCGCGGGCCTCGCCGAGCGCTGCGAGATCCAGGTGTCCTACGCCATCGGCGTGGCCCTGCCGACCTCCATCTCGATCAACACCTTCGGCACCGGCAAGATCAGCGACGACAAGATCGTCCAGCTGGTCCGCGAACACTTCGACCTGCGTCCGTACGCCATCACCAGGATGCTCGACCTGCTGCACCCGATGTACCAGCCGACCGCGGCCTACGGCCACTTCGGCCGCAATCCCTTCGAGATGACCTACGGTGACGACACCTTCACCGCGTTCACCTGGGAGAAGACCGACAAGGCCGAAGCCCTGCGCGCCGCCGCTGGCCTCTGAGCCCTGCCGAAACAGGAAGCCCCGCCCGGTGCGGGGCTTTTTGTTGGGCGCGACGAAGGCCCCGTAGGATGGGTTGAGCGTAGCGATACCCATCGCCCCACATTCAGCGGCGCCCGAACAGGCAACCGGTTCGGCACGCGCCCACAAGCCGGAATACTAGAGTGGTCGCCTCCCCGACGAGCAAGGAGGCTCGCCATGCACCGCTGGATCGCCCTGCCCTTTCTCTGCGTCACCCTCCCCGCCCTGGCCGATGGCTGCCCCGACTGGCCAGCGGGCCGCGCCAGTGCCGAGCTGGCCGCCCTCGACAGCCGCATCGCCGAATGGGACCAGGCCTATCACGCCCAAGGCCGCTCGACGGTAGATGACGAACTCTACGATCAGGCCCGCGCCCGCCTGGAACAGTTGCGTGCCTGCTTCCCCGAGGCCGCGCCGCCGATTCGCGACCCGCTGGCGACCAGCCACGGCAAAGTCCGCCACCCCGTGGCCCAGACCGGCCTGGACAAGCTGCGGGACATCGACGACCTGCGCCGCTGGATGGGCCAGCGACGGGACCTCTGGGTCCAGCCCAAGGTGGATGGCGTGGCGATCACCCTGGTCTACCGGCAGGGGCGGCTGGTGCAGGCCATCAGCCGGGGCGACGGCAGCCAGGGGCAGGACTGGACCCGCCAGGCCCGACGCATCGCAGCCATTCCCGGCCAGCTGCCGGCAGTTGGCGATGGCGTGCTGCAGGGGGAACTCTACTGGCGGCTGGACGCCCATGTGCAAGCCACCCGGGGTGGCCGGGGCGCCCGCGGCAAGGTGGCCGGGCTGCTCAATCGCCAGGACCTGGCCGCGGCCGATGCCGCCGGCATCGGCCTCTTCGTCTGGGACTGGCCGGACGGGCCGGAGCGGATGGACGACCGTCTGCAGGGCCTGCAAGCCATGGGCTTCACCGGTGCCGTCGAGATGACCCGGCCGGTGCAGAGTGCCGAGGACATCGCAGCCTGGCGCCAACACTGGTACCGCTCGCCCCTGCCCTTCGCCAGCGACGGCATCGTCGTTCGCCAAAGCCGGCGGCCGGCCGCGCAGCAATGGAGGGCAGAGCCGCCGAAATGGGCCGTGGCCTGGAAATACCCCTTCGCCAAGGCGCTGGCGGAAGTCCGCGCGGTGGAGTTCAAGGTGGGCCGCACCGGCCGAATCACGCCCTTGCTCCGCCTGGCGCCGGTGGAACTGGACGGCCGGCGCATCCAGCGCATCGGCCTGGGCTCCCTCGAGCGCTGGCGGAACCTGGACATCCGCCCCGGTGACCAGGTGGCCATCGCCCTGGCCGGCCTCACCATTCCTCGACTGGACTCGGTGGTCGTGCGCGCCAGCCAACGCCCCGAAGTGGAAGCGCCGGCGCCGGACCGGTACCACGCCCTCAGCTGCTTCCGCCCCAACGAAGGTTGCCAGGAGCAATTCCTCGCCCGCCTGTCCTGGCTGAGCGGCCCCAGGGGGCTGGCGTTGAAGGGCGTGGGACGCGGCACCTGGGCCCGCCTGGAACTGGATGGACTGTTGGAGTGGCTGGAACTGGATGCCCGGACGCTGACGCAACGACCAGGCATAGGCGGCCGCCGGGCGGAGCAACTGGTGCAGCGCTTCGACGAAGCCCGCCGCCGGCCGTTCGGTCAGTGGCTGCGGGCACTGGGCATTCCTACGACGACTCCCGCCACCCTGGAGGGCGACTGGGCGTCACTGAGCCTGCGGACATCTGCGGACTGGCAGGCACTGGCCGGCATCGGCCCGGCGCGGGCCGGTCAGCTCAGGGCGTTCTTCCAGCACCCGGAAGTCCGTGAGCTGGCGCAGCGGCTCGGCGCCGAAGGCGTGGAGGGATTCGCCGCGCCTCAGTAGGCGCGGAACTCCTTGTGGCAGGCCTCGCAGCCGTCTTCCACCTTCTGTACCAGCGGTGCGACGCCCTGGGCGCTCAGCGGGCGGGCCTGGACGGCGCTGGCCAACTGGCCGGTGCTGGCCTCCAGTTCGCGCACCAGCTGCTGGAAGCGCTCCTGGCGCTGCCAGACTTCGTCGCGTGCGGCGCTGTCGGAGTCGCCTTCCTGAACCTGCGGGAAGTGCTGCCAGGGCTGGCGGGACAGTTGGTCGAGCCTGGTGGCCCCGCTGGCGAAACGCTGCTCGTCGAAACCGATGCGGCCGCGCAGCATGCCGCCGAGGTCCTCGCTGGTGCGCAGCATTTCCTTGAAGATCGCCTGGCGCTTGCCCAGCGGCGAATTGGGGTCCACACCGCCACAAGCGGCAAGACCAATGCAGGCGGCGAGGATCAGAAGCTTCTTGGCATTCATCGGGAAATCACGGGTAGGGCTGTAGGCGCGCGACAGTATCCCCACCTGCCCGGCAAATACCAAGCCTGGCGACAGTTTGTCGCACGCCGGAAAAAGACCGCCGGCGCCGCTCAAACTCGCGGCTCAGGGCCCCGCGGGGGACCTCGGCGACGGATCGGGAAAGCCGACGGGCTGCGCCGGCGAACCTGGATCAGACAGGCGGCATCCCTTCCTTGAAGCGGTCCTTGCTGTAGGTGATCTCGGTCTTGCCGTGGGGCGCCGGCAGACCATCCGCGCCCATGTTCACGAAGACCATCTTGTCGATGGTGAGGATGCTCTTGCGGGTGATCTTGTTGCGCACTTCGCAACGCAGGGTGATGGAGGTGCGGCCGAATTCGGTGGCGGTGATGCCCAGTTCGATGATGTCGCTCTGGCGCGCCGAACTGACGAAGTTGATCTCGGAAATGAACTTGGTGACCACGCGCTGGTTGCCGAGCTGGACGATGGCATAGATCGCGGCTTCCTCGTCTATCCACTTCAGCAGGCTGCCGCCGAACAGGGTGCCGTTGGGGTTGAGGTCTTCGGGCTTGATCCATTTGCGCGTATGGAAATTCATGCAGCGTCCTCCTGGTATGGGATGCCGCGCATCATGCCCGTCCGGCCACCGCGTGTCGTGGCAAGGCTTTCAATGGGCGCCATAGGCGCCCGGCCGGCGACGGAAAGCCTTGGGCTTGCCCGTCGGCGCCGCTATAATCCGCAGGTTTTTTCAAACGGCCGGCGCAGTCCGGTCGTTCCCGCCACCCGTCCGAGGGGCGCTGCAGCAAGTGGTGCCTGTTTCGAATCTTGCGAACCTCAGAGTATTTCTGCGGCACTCGACCAGATTCGAATCAGGCTCCGCCTGTCAGGCTCGGATGGGGCGTTTCGCAAACGCATCAACGGCGCCCATTCGCACATTACGAATGGAGACTCAGACATGAGCGCTGTCATGACGCCTGCCGATTTCAAAGACTACAAGGTCGCCGACATTTCCCTGGCCGCCTGGGGCCGCCGCGAGCTGATCATCGCCGAATCCGAGATGCCGGCGCTGATGGGCCTGCGCCGCAAGTACGCCGGCGAGCAACCGCTGAAGGGTGCGAAGATCCTCGGCTGCATCCACATGACCATCCAGACCGGCGTGCTCATCGAGACCCTGACCGCCCTGGGCGCCGAAGTGCGCTGGTCCTCCTGCAACATCTTCTCCACCCAGGACCAGGCCGCCGCCGCCATCGCCGCCGCCGGCATCCCGGTATTCGCCTGGAAGGGCGAGACCGAGGAGGAGTACGAGTGGTGCATCGAACAGACCATCCTCAAGGACGGCCAGCCCTGGGATGCCAACATGGTGCTGGACGACGGCGGTGACCTGACCGAGATCCTGCACAAGAAATATCCGCAGATGCTGGACAAGATCCACGGCATCACCGAGGAAACCACCACCGGCGTGCACCGCCTGCTCGACATGCTCAAGGCCGGCACCCTGAAAGTCCCGGCGATCAACGTCAACGACTCGGTGACCAAGAGCAAGAACGACAACAAGTACGGCTGCCGCCACAGCCTGAACGACGCCATCAAGCGCGGCACCGACCACCTGCTGTCCGGCAAGCAGGCCCTGGTGATCGGCTACGGCGACGTGGGCAAGGGCTCGGCCCAGTCCCTGCGCCAGGAAGGCATGATCGTGAAGGTCTCGGAAGTCGACCCGATCTGCGCCATGCAGGCCTGCATGGACGGCTTTGAAGTCGTTTCCCCCTACAAGAACGGCCTCAACGACGGCAGCGAGGCCAGCGTCGACGCCGCGCTGCTGGGCAGGATCGACCTGATCGTCACCACCACCGGCAACGTCAATGTCTGTGACGCCAACATGCTCAAGGCGCTGAAGAAGCGCGCCGTTGTCTGCAACATCGGCCACTTCGACAACGAGATCGACACCGCCTTCATGCGCAAGACCTGGGCCTGGGAGGAGGTGAAGCCGCAGGTGCACAAGATCCACCGCACCGGCAAGGACGGTTTCGACCCGCTCAACGACGACTACCTGATCCTGCTGGCCGAAGGCCGCCTGGTGAACCTGGGCAACGCCACCGGCCACCCGAGCCGGATCATGGATGGCTCCTTCGCCAACCAGGTGCTGGCGCAGATCCACCTGTTCGGCGCCAGGTTCGCCGACCTGCCGGCCGACGAGAAGGCCAAGCGCCTGAGCGTGGAAGTGCTGCCGAAGAAGCTGGACGAAGAAGTGGCGCTGGAGATGGTCAAGGGCTTCGGCGGCGTGGTCACCCAGCTGACCCGCCAGCAGGCCGACTACATCGGCGTGACGGTCGAAGGCCCCTTCAAGCCGGACACCTACCGCTACTAAAAAAGCCGCTGGAGGCCAGAGGCTGAAGGCTGGACGAAGGAGCGCCACCATGCCGCATTTCGTCCGGCCTTCAGCCTTCAGCCTCCAACGATCAAAGGACTCCCGGGCCGTCACTCGCCCGAAAGCCCCCCAGGATTCGCTCATGAGCTCCCCCGAACGCCGTTACAGCTTCGAGTTCTTCCCCGCCAAGACCGAAGCCGGGCACGAAAAACTCCTGGCCACCGCCCGCAACCTGGCCAGCTACCAGCCGGATTTCTTCTCCTGCACCTACGGTGCCGGCGGCTCCACCCGCGACCGCACCCTGCAGACCGTGCTGCAGCTGGACGGCGAGGTGAAGGTACCCACCGCCCCCCACCTGTCCTGCGTCGGCGACAGCAAGGCCGAACTGCGCGCCCTGCTGGCCCATTACAAGGACGCCGGCATCCAGCGCATCGTCGCCCTGCGCGGCGACCTGCCGTCCGGCATGGGCATGGCCAGCGGCGAGCTGCGCTTCGCCAACGAACTGGTGGAATTCATCCGCGCGGAAACCGGCGACCACTTCCACATCGAAGTCGCCGCCTATCCGGAAGTACACCCCCAGGCACGCAGCTACGAGGCCGACCTCGCCAACTTCATTCGCAAGGTCAAGGCCGGCGCCAGCAGCGCCATCACCCAGTACTTCTTCAACGCCGACAGCTACTTCTACTTCGTCGAGCGCGTACGCAAGCTGGGTGTGGATATTCCCGTGGTGCCGGGCATCATGCCGATCACCAACTACAGCAAGCTGGCGCGCTTCTCCGACGCCTGCGGCGCCGAGATCCCGCGCTGGATACGCAAGCAGCTGGAGGCCTACGCCGATGACGTGCAGAGCATCCAGGCCTTCGGCGAGCAGGTGATCACCGAGATGTGCGAACGCCTGCTGCAGGGCGGCGCCCCCGGCCTGCACTTCTACACCCTGAACCAGGCCGAACCCAGCCTGGCGATCTGGAAGAACCTCAAGCTGCCGCGTTGAGTTTCGCGTGGAAGTTGGAGAGGCCGGGCATTGTCCCGGCCTTTCCGCCTCATCAGCCCGTTCTTCTCCTTCGGCACGCCAGCCGGCAGGCGCGCCGCAACCGTTGAGCAGCGCGAGGGCTGTACATTGCGTCGGAACTGTTATACTCGGCGCTCCGTCAGGCATACGCCCGGACGCTGAGCCATCCCTTCGGCCAGCAGGACCGGTCGGGATCGCGCGCCACTGCCGCGATTCTAGCCAGACACGATCACCCTATCGGGCCAGCCCCTTAGAACTACACAGGATCTCCCATGTCCTTTGCTTCCCTCGGTCTCTCCGAGGCATTGGTCGGCGCCGTCGAAGCCGCCGGCTACGCCCAGCCCACTCCCGTGCAACAGCGGGCCATCCCCGCCGTGTTGCAAGGTCGCGACCTGATGGTTGCGGCCCAGACTGGCACCGGCAAGACCGCCGGTTTCGCGCTGCCCGTTCTGGAACGCTTGTTCCCCAACGGCCACCCCGACAAACCCCATCGTCACGGCCCGCGCCAGGCGCGCGTGCTGGTGCTGACCCCGACTCGCGAGCTGGCGGCCCAGGTGCATGACAGCTTCAAGATCTACGCCCGCGACCTGAGCCTGACCAGCGCCTGCATCTTCGGCGGTGTCGGCATGAATCCCCAGGTCCAGGCACTGGCCAAGGGCCTCGACCTGCTGGTGGCCTGCCCCGGCCGCCTGCTCGACCTGGCCGGCCAGGGCGCAGTCGATCTCTCCCATGTGGAGATCCTGGTGCTCGACGAGGCCGACCGGATGCTCGACATGGGCTTCATCCACGACGTGAAGAAAGTCCTCGCCAAGCTCCCGCCCAAACGCCAGAACCTGCTGTTCTCGGCGACCTTCTCGAAAGACATCGTCGAACTCGCCAACAAGCTGCTGCACGATCCCGAACGCATCGAAGTGACTCCGCCGAACACCACGGTGGAGCGCATCGAGCAGCGCGTGTTCCACCTCCCCGCCAGCCACAAGCGCGCCCTGCTGGCGCACCTGGTCACGGTCGGCGCCTGGGAACAGGTCCTGGTCTTCACCCGCACCAAGCACGGCGCCAACCGCCTGGCCGAGTACCTCACCAAGCACGGCCTGTCTGCCGCCGCGATCCACGGCAACAAGAGCCAGAACGCCCGCACCAAGGCCCTGGCCGACTTCAAGGCCAATGACATCCGCATCCTGGTGGCCACCGACATCGCCGCCCGCGGCCTGGATATCGACCAGTTGCCCCACGTGGTCAACTTCGAGCTGCCCAACGTCGAGGAAGACTATGTGCACCGTATCGGCCGTACCGGCCGTGCCGGCCGCAGCGGCGAAGCCATCTCCCTGGTGGCGCCGGATGAGGAGAAGCTGCTCAAGGCCATCGAGCGCCTGACCAAGCAGAAGATCCCCGCCGGCGACACCCAGGGCTTCGACCCGACAAGCGTCGAGGCCGAGCGCCCCGAAGCCCGCCCGCCGCGCCCCGAGCGCCAGCCGCGCGCCAACAAGCCCAAGCGCGAGGCCAAGGCCGCCGCGCCCCAGGCCCAGGTGCCGGGCGAGGCCAAGGAAGCGCAGGAAGCCGGGGAAGGCACCGAAGGCAAGCCGCGCAAGAGCCGCAACCGCCGCCGTGGCAAAGGCAAGGGCCAGGAACAGGGCCAGCAGGCCGCCAGCCAGCAGCGCCAGCAACAGCAACCCAAGCAGCCGAAGCAGGCACGTGCGCCGCAGTCGACTCCGGAACGCGATCCGGAAGAGTTCCTCGACGACGACGTGGACAACTTCGGCAATCGTGTCGACTACGTGAGCCCCTATCCGCCCAAGGGCCAATCTCAGGGCCGTAACCAGCGCCGTGGCGGCCAGGGCCAGGGTCAAGGCCAGCGCCAGCAGGGCCAGCAGGGTCAGGGCCAGGGCCGCAGCGGCCAGGGGCGTGGCCAGGGTGGCAGCCAGGGCCAGAAGCAGGGTGGCCAGAAGCAGGGCCAGCAACGCCAGGGCCAGGGCAAGGCGGCCAAGGGCCGTGGCAATAGCCAGCGCCGTGACGATCAACTGGTGTCCCGTGGCCGCGACGAGCCGGCCGTGCAGGACCCGCGCGCCAGCAAGCCGGCGCCGAAGATCATCATGAAGGAGTCCCGCGCCGACCGCTTCCCGACACCCGAACAGCTGGACGAACTGCAACAGAGCAGCCGTCCGCGCGGCGAGAAGCCGGCATTGCTGACCCGCAACCGCTGAGTGTCCCGCTCGTGAAAACGCCGGCTCGATGCCGGCGTTTTCGTTTGTGCGGAAAAGCCCACAAGACAAACGGTAGGGTGCGCTGCGCGCACCGGAACATCTGCGCGGAACCATGGTGCGCACGGCGCACCCTACCGAGCCCCTGGAACCCTCGTGCTTATGAGCGCACGCCCTCGAAGGAGATGATCAACTGGACTTCCTGGGAAGCCGGGCCGAGGTCCTTCAGGATGGCGAAGTCCTTCAGCTTGATGGTGGCGGTGCCTTCGAAGCCGGCGCGGTAGCCGCCCCAGGGGTCGTCGCCCTCGCCGACGAACTTGGCCCGGATCACCACCGGCCTGGTGACGCCGTTCAGGGTCAGCTTGCCGGTGACGTCGGCAGTGCCCTGGCCGGTGGACTTCACCGAGGTGGACTCGAAGGTGGCAGTCGGGTTCTTGCGGACGTTGAGGAGGTCATCGCCCTTGATGTGCTTGTCGCGCTCGGCGTGGTTGGTATCGACGCTGGCTGTCTTCAGGATCACCTTGACCTTGCTCGCCTCGGGGTTCTTCTCGTCGAAGCTGAAGCTGCCGTCGAAGTCCTTGAAAGTGCCGTAGATGTAGCTGTAGCCCAGGTGGCCGATCTTGAAGTTGACGAAGGCGTGCTGGCCTTCCTTGTCGATCACGTAGTCGGCGGCCAGGGCCTGGCCCGCGAACAGCGCGGCGCCGAGCGTCAGCGCAACGAAGGTTTTCTTCAGCATCGGTGAATCTCCTTGTTGATGGGCGGGAGATCCTCTGTAGACCTGGTCTGGATAGTTCGTTCAGATTTCCACAGAAAGCATGCCGAGCGCACGCATCACGGATCGAGCGCGCAAGTGGCACCCCAGCAGTTTGTTTTGACACTGCCGATGCGGAGATATTCCAGGGCTGGCCATGCGGGCCGGACAGCAAAACGCCGGCTGGAAGCCGGCGTCTTGCAGAAGCGGTAAAGCGTGCTCAGGAACGCACGCCCTCGAAGGAGATGATCAGCTGGGCTTCCTGGGAAGCCGGGCCGAGGTCCTTCTGGATGTCGAAGTCCTTCAGCTTGATGGTGGTGGCGCCTTTGAAGCCGGCGCGGTAGCCGCCCCAGGGGTCGTTACCTTCACCCACGAACTTGGCCTGGATCACCACCGGCTTGGTGACGCCGTTCAGGGTCAGGTTGCCGGTCACGTCGGCAGTGCCCTGGCCGGTGGACTTCACCGAGGTGGACTCGAAGGTGGCGACGGGGTTCTTGCTGGCGTTGAGGAAGTCGGCGCTGCGGATGTGCTTGTCACGCTCGGCGTGGTTGGTGTCCACGCTGGCGGTCTTCAGGGTCACCTTGATCTTGCTGGCCTCGGGGTTCTTCTCGTCGAAGCTGAAGGCGCCGTCGAAGTCCTTGAAGGTGCCGTAGATGTAGCTGTAGCCCAGGTGGCCGATCTCGAAGTTGACGAAGGCATGCTGGCCTTGCTTGTCGATCACGTAGTCGGCGGCCATGGCCTGGCCAGCGAAGAGCGCGGTACCGAGGGTCAGCGCAGCGAAGGTTTTCTTCAGCATCGGTGAATCTCCTTGTTGAGAGGTTGCAGCTTTATTTGGCGGCGCGACCGAGCATGCGGGTCAGGGTCGCGTCGCGATCGATGAAATGGTGCTTGAGAGCGGCCAGGGCATGGATGCCGGCGAAGATCAGCAGGCCCCAGGCGAGGTATTCATGGATGGCGCCGGCGACATCTTCCTGGTCGGGAATGGAGGTCAGGGTGGCCGGCACCTCGAACAGGCCGAATACGGCGATGCCACGGCCTTCGGCGGTGGAGATCAGGTAACCGGAGATCATCAGGGCGAACAGCCCGACATAGAGCACCAGGTGGCCCAGCTTGGAGCCCAGGCGGGTCATCGGGCCGTGGTTGGGCAGGGCCGGAGGCGGCGGGCTGATGAAACGCCACGCCAGGCGCGCCAGCATCACCAGGAAGAGCAGGATGCCGACGCCCTTGTGGATGTCCGGGGCGGTCTTGTACCAGCTGCTGTAGTAGTCCAGCCCGACCATCCACAGGCCCAGGGCGAACAGGGCGACGAACACCAGGGCCACCCCCCAGTGCAGGAAAATGCTGACCGCGCCGAAGCGGGACGGGGAGTTGCGCCATTGCATGAAGGACATCCTTGGGGGAACGCGAGCTTTGTATACAGGGCCGACAAAGGTTAGCGACAAATCTATCGAATTAAAGCGGAAAATTTCGCTTTGAAATATCGAGTAATACGATCTTTATAACCAATGGGATCTTGCTGGATTGTGTCGGCGGGATAGCCCGACGGTTCGTCGGACGCGGCCGAAGGGCCTTCAGGGCGGGGACCGGCGGCAAAGAGGTTTGCCGCCGGGTGTGGCACTCAGTTGAACAGGCGCGAGAAAAAGCCCTTCTTCTCTTCCTTGGTGGACGCCTTGAGCGCCGCCTCGGGCTTGGCTTCGGCCAGGGTTTCCAGCGGACCGACGGCCTTGCCGGCCTTGAGGTCGATGACCTGGGTGGCGGCGCGTTGTCCGCTGCGCAGGGCGCCTTCCAGGGTGCCGGGATAAAGCGCGTCGGTGTGCTCGCCGGCGAACACCACGCGACCCAGGGGCTGCTCCCACATGCGCCAGTAGAGGCTGATCTCGCCCGGACCATAGGCCAGGTAGGCACCACCGGCCAGGGCGTCCTTGCCGTAGCGACGCAGCTCGAAGCCCCTGAACTGCTCGCGGGCACCCGGGTAGAGCTTGTCGAAGCGGATCAGCACCTGGTCGACCATCTGCCGGTCGCCGAAGGCCTGCATCAGGCGCGCGTTGTCACCGGACAGGTTGATCAGCAGGTTGGCGCCCCCCTTGAGGGCTGGCTCGACCCACAGCATGCCCAGGCCCTGGTCGCTGTAGACCTCGCCCGAGAGGCGGCTCTTGCCCCAGACAGGCTTCTTGAACTTGAGCAGCATCTGGTCGCGCCAGCCATAGTTGATGTCCTTCAGGGCACGCAACTGCAGGGCCGAGAGGGACGGTGTCAGGCTGATCTTGCCCAAGGCCGGCAGCGGTACGGCGAGGACGGCGTAGTCGGCGCTGTAACCGGCGCCACCGACCTTGACCGTGACGCCCTCCTTCTCCTGCACGATGGCCGAGACGCGGGCGTTGGTCTTGATGGTCTTCAACTGCTTGGCCATGGCCTGGGCCAGGCCATGGCTGCCACCGGGCAGGCGCGCAGCGCGCATCTCGGTGTCCGGCAGGCCACGGTAGACGCGGGCCTGCTGGGCCAGGTAGAGCAGCGACAGGCGCGAGGGCTCGTCATAGCGCGAACGGATGCGCTGCTCCACGAGAGCCTTGGCGGTGGGCGGCAGGTTCAGCTTTTCCAGCCAGCGGGCGACGCTGATGGAGTCCAGGGTCTGCAGGGTGTGGTTGGCCAGCGGCTTCATCGGGTCGTCGATGGAGGCGGCCAGGTCGTCCAGGCTCTTGTCGAAGCGCTTCAGGCCTTCCACTGTGCTGGGCGCTTCCTTGAGCAGGTCGGCTTCGGAGAAGTAATGGCCGCCCACCAGGTAGCCCGGGGTGCGCACGTAGTCCGGCGCGGACACGGCCTTGAGCTTGAACTGGTCGAGATAGCTATAGAGCACCGGCTGCAGCTTGGCGCTGCCGACCCACTCGCTGGCCGCCAGACCAGAGCGGCCGCCGATGCTCGGCTTGGCCTCCAGCAGGGTGACCTGCCAGCCTTTCTGTTGCAGCTCGTAGGCCGAGGTCAGGCCGGCCATGCCGCCGCCGATGACGATGGCCGTCGGCTGCTTGTCCTTGGCCAGCGCCGTCGCGCTGAGCCCTCCCACTATGATCAGCGCCAAGGCGCGCCAGGCTGCAGGCATGAAGATTCCCCCGGTGAAGCAGCGTCGTTCGAAAGTGGCGCGCAGGATACGCCAGGCCCGGCGGCCGGGCCAGACGTGCCGCGGGGGCGGAAGCGCACGTCCTGCTTGTCCGGGGCCGAGCCATTGCATAGGCTTCGCCGATCGCTACAGGAGAACGACTCATGGGCCTCAACGCCGACTGGATGCAACGCGACCTTTCCGTGCTCTGGCACCCCTGCACCCAGATGAAGGATCACGAACGCCTGCCGGTGGTGCCGATCCGCCGTGGCGAGGGCGTCTGGCTGGAAGATTTCGAGGGCAGACGCTACCTGGACGCCGTCAGCTCCTGGTGGGTCAACGTCTTCGGCCACGCCAACCCGCGCATCAACCAGCGCATCAAGGACCAGGTGGACCAGCTGGAACACGTGATACTGGCCGGCTTCAGCCATCAGCCGGTGATCGAGCTGTCCGAACGCCTGGTGAAGATCACGCCCAAGGGCCTGGACCGGGTGTTCTACGCCGACAACGGTTCCTCCGGCATCGAGGTGGCGCTGAAGATGAGCTACCACTTCTGGCGCAACCAGGGCCGCGAGCGCAAGAAACGCTTCGTCACCCTGACCAACAGCTACCACGGCGAAACCGTGGCAGCGATGTCGGTGGGCGACGTGGCGCTGTTCACCGAGACCTACAAGTCGCTGCTGCTGGACACCCTCAAGGTGCCGAGCCCGGACTGTTACCTGCGCCCGGATGGCATGGGCTGGGAAGAGCACTCCCGCGCCATGTTCGCCCATATGGAGCGCACCCTGGCCGAACACCATGAAGAAGTGGCGGCGGTGATAGTCGAGCCGCTGATCCAGGGCGCCGGCGGCATGCGCATGTACCACCCGGTGTACCTCAAGCTGCTGCGCGAGGCCTGCGACCGCTACGGCGTGCACCTGATCCACGACGAGATCGCCGTCGGCTTCGGCCGCACCGGGACGATGTTCGCCTGCGAGCAGGCCGGCATCGCCCCGGACTTCCTGGTGCTGTCCAAGGCCCTGACCGGGGGCTACCTGCCCATGGCCGCGGTGCTCACTTCCGAGACCGTCTACCAGGGTTTCTACGACGATTACCAGACCCTGCGCGCCTTCCTCCATTCGCACACCTACACCGGCAATCCGCTGGCCTGCGCCGCCGCGCTGGCGACCCTGGATATCTTCGAAGAGGACCGGGTGATCGAGGCCAACCGCAAGCTGGCCGCGCGCATGGCCACCGCCACCGCCCACCTGGCGGACCACCCCAACGTGGCCGAAGTGCGCCAGACCGGCATGGTGCTGGCCATCGAGATGGTCCGGGACAAGGCCGGCAAGACGCCCTACCCCTGGCAGGAGCGCCGCGGCCTGAAGGTCTTCCAGCACGCCCTGGAGCGTGGCGCGCTGCTGCGCCCGCTGGGTAACGTGGTGTACTTCCTGCCGCCCTATGTGATCACCGAGGAACAGATCGACTTCCTCGCCACGGTCGCCAGCGAAGGCATCGACATCGCCACCCGCGAGGCGGTCAGCGTGCCGGTAGACGCCGATCTGCATCCCAACCATCGCGATCCGGGCTAATAGCAGCTGGAAGCTGGAAGCTGGAAGACTGAAGCTGGAAGCCAAAGCCGTTACACTTCAAGCTTTCAGCTTCCGGCTTCCAGCTTTCTCCTATGCGCCTCTCCCGTTTCTTCATCGACGCCCCGCTCTCCCTCGGCCAGCACGAACTGCCCGAAGCCCAGGCCCACTACATCGGCCGCGTGCTGCGCCTCGCGGCCGGCGACGCCGTGCAGCTGTTCGACGGTTCCGGCCAGGAATTCCTCGGCGAGCTGGTGGAAATGGGCAAGAAAACCGTGCGGGTGGAACTGCGCGAGGCTTTCGCCGGGATGGCCGAGTCGCCCCTGCGCGTGCATCTCGGCCAGGGCCTGTCGCGCGGCGAGCGCATGGACTGGGCGATCCAGAAGGCCACCGAGCTGGGCGCGATGGAGATCAGCCCCATCGTCAGCGAGCGCTGCGAAGTACGGCTGAAGGACGAGCGCGCCGACAAGCGCCTGGCCCACTGGCGCCAGGTCGCCATCAGCGCCTGCGAGCAATGCGGCCGCTCGGTGCTGCCGGTGATCCATGCGCCGGTGGCCCTGGCCGACTGGCAGCGTCAGGTGGAGGCCGACCTCAGGCTGGTCCTGCACCCGGTGGCCGAGCCCCTGGCAAGCCATGCGAGGCCCGCCACCCTGGCTTTCCTCATCGGCCCCGAGGGCGGCCTGTCCGAGGCCGAAGTGGATGCGGCCAAGGCCGCGGGATTCCATGCCGCACGCCTGGGACCACGGGTGCTGCGCACCGAGACGGCGCCGGTGGTGGCGCTCAGCGTGGCGCAGCAGCTGTGGGGGGATTTTTAGGCTGAAAGCTGAAAGCTGAAAGCTGAAAGCTGAAAGCTGAAAGCTGAACGAATCTTGCCCGGTCCGTAGGGTGGATAGCGCTTTTCTATCCACCAGCGATGCATTGCAAGACGCCGATGGTGGAAATTCCCAAAGGGATTCCCACCCTTAGGCTGGAGGCTGGGCAGGGTTCCTTCGGACCGGCATCGGGCCAAGCTTTTTCGTCCAGCCTTCAGCCTCCAGCGCTCTCGTCGCTCGTTTGTTGGGTTTCGTACCTCTATCCAACCTACGGCGGAGCGCTCTTTCGTTCAGCCTTCAGCCGTCAGCCTCCAGCGGTTTATTCGGCTCTTCCGCCCTTTCAGATCAGTCCCGCATCCGCCAGCATCTGTTCCAGGCCCACCAGGTCGGGGATCCTCGCCACCTCGGTGCCCAGTTGCACGGCGTCCAGCTCCAGTCTCGACAGCGGTGCGTTGGCGCGGGGGAGGTCCTCTTCCAGCTTCAGGGAGCGGGGGATGCCTTGCAGCAGCAGGGCGATGAACTTCACATGGGGGCGGCCGCCCAGGGCGTTGAGCACAGCGACCCGGGCACCGGCGCCGACCTTGGCTTCGCCACCGGCGGCGGCCTCGAAGGACAGCAGGGGGAGGCGCAGGTCGCGCCAGGCCACTTGCCCCAGCAACCAGCCAGGCAGGCCAGCCGTCGCCTGGGGCGCGCGGTAGGGGATGAGTTCGGCCAGGGCCACGTTGGGCACCAGCAGGGTTCGGTCGGCCAGGGGCAGCAGCAGCCCGGTGAGGCTGGCGGCGCTGTTCTGGGTGGTAACGGCTTGGCTCATGGGATTTCCTGGATTAGCTGCACTGCGCGGCCAGATGTTCGACCAGCTTCGCGGCCAACTCGCGCGGGTCGCCGCTGAAGTCGCTGTAGCCACCTTCGCGCAGGCTGTCGGGCATGCTCGCGCTGGCGCAGCTGTCAGCGCTCTGGGTCCAGATCAACCCGCCCTGGCGGCGCACATAGGCCGCGGCGGCGGTGCCGTCACTGCCCATGCCGCTGAAGGCGATGACCCCGCACTGGGCGCCGTAGCGCTGGGCGAGGTTGAGCATCGCCTGGTCGATGGAAGGGCTGTAGGGCTCCGGCCAGGGGCGATCGCCCACCAGCATGCGGCCCTGGTCATCGAACCCCAGCTCGCGGCTGATGGGCACCACCACCACTTCACCGCAGCGCACCGCCTCTGCGGGGCGGACCTGGTTGACGTGCCACTGGCTGTGGCGGCCCACCGCCTGGGGCAGCGCGCCCTCGAAGCTGGGGTCGATGTGCTGGGCGTAGAGGAAGCCGATCGGCAGGCCGCCGGGCAGGGCGTCGAGGAACGCCTTGACCGCCGCCGGGCCGCCGAGGGAGGCGGCCAGCAGCCAGACCTGACGCGCTGGCTCGCCCGCCACCAGGGGGGTATCGGCCAGGGCCCTGGGCAACTCCAGGCGCGCGGGGCGCTGGGCGTCCGCCAGCAGGGTTTCCAGGCTCGGCCCCACGGCCACCGCCGGGTCGCCCACCAGTTTCTTCAATTTGCCGAACAGCCGCCGCTCCCAGCGCGGGTAATGCTCGGAGTGGCGCTCGGGGGCGTGGCCCTCGCCGAACAGCACAGGCACGCTGGCGCTCTCCAGCAGGTTGTCCACCAGGGGCGAGTCCTCGGACAGCGCCAGGTCCACCAGCCAGAGGTCCGCCTCGCAGGCGGCCAGGGCCGCTTCGTCGAGACGGGCGGGGTCGCTGTTGAGCACCACCTGGTAACCGTTGCCGGTCAGCGCCTGTTGCAGCACATGGCGCTGCAGCGAGGTGTCGGCGAGCACCGCGATACGTGCGAAAGTCTTCTCTGTCATGTCCGTTTGACCAGATGCTGGATTGTTTCGAGCAACAGGGACTCCTGGTAGGGCTTGCCCAGGTAGTCGTTGACGCCGATGGCCATGGCGCGTTCGCGGTGCTTCTCGCCGGTACGCGAGGTGATCATGATGATCGGCAGGTCCTTCAGGCGCTCATCGTGCCGCACCAGGGTGGCCACCTCGAAGCCGTCCATGCGCGGCATCTCGATGTCCAGCAGCATGATGTCGGGCCGCTGCTCCTGCAGCAGGGCGATGGCATCCACCCCGTCCTTGGCGATCAGCACGTTCATGCCATTGCGCTCCAGCAGGCGGCTGGTGACCTTGCGTACGGTCACCGAGTCGTCCACCACCATCACCAGCGGCGGACGCTCCAGATCCACCTCCACCGGCAGCAGGTTGGCGCTGGCCGAGCGCAGTTGCGGCTGCGCCAGGTGCGCATGGCGCGTCCGGATGGTCGCCAGCAGGTCGAGGATCACCACCACGCGGCCGTCGCCAAGGATGGTGGCGCCGGAGATACCGTGGACCCCGGCGAACTGCGGGCCGAGGCTTTTCACCACGATCTCGCGGGAGCCCACCAGGGCGTCCACCTGCACGGCCACGGCATGCTCGCTGGAGCGCACCAGGATCACCGGCAGTGGCAGGCTCTGGCCCACCAGCTTGGGCTGCTGGCCGTTGTCCAGCAGGTCGCCCAGGTATTTCAGTTCGTAGTTCTGCCCGGCGTACTCGAAGCGCGGCGCGTCCGGCTGGTAGTAGGTCTCCAGCTCGTAGGGCGAAACCCGCACGATACCTTCGATGGTGTTCAGCGGGATGGCGTAGAGGTCTTCGCCGGAGAGCACCATCAGCGCGCGGTTCACCGACACGGTGAACGGCAGGCGGATGAGGAAGCGGCTGCCCTCGCCCGGCGTGGAGTCGATGCTCATGGTGCCGCCGAGCTGTTTCACCTCGGAATGCACCACGTCCATGCCGACGCCACGGCCGGAAATCTGCGTGACCTTGTCGGCAGTGGAGAAGCCCGGCTCGAGGATGAACTGCAGCACCTCGTGGTCCGAGAGGTCGGCGTCGGCGTCCATCATGCCGCGCTCGATGGCCTTGCGGCGCACCGCTTCGAGCTTGATGCCGGCGCCGTCGTCGGCCAGGGTCAGGACGATGTCGCCGCCCTCACGGCCGAGGTTCAGGCGGATGGTGCCCGCCTCCGGCTTGCCGGCCGCACGGCGCGCTTCGGCGTTTTCGATACCGTGGTCGACGGCGTTGCGCAGCATGTGCTCCAGGGGCGCCACCATGCGCTCGAGCACGGTACGGTCCATCTCGCCCTCGGCATTGCCGACCACGAACTCCACCTGCTTGCCCAGTTCGCTGGCCACCTGCCGGACGATACGGCGCAGCCGCGGTACCAGACGGTCGAAGGGCACCATGCGGGTGCGCATCAGGCCTTCCTGCAGCTCGGTGTTCACCCGCGCCTGTTGCAGCAGCAGGGTTTCCGCATCACGGTTCTTCGCCGCCAGGGTTTCCTTGAGGTCCAAGAGGTCGGAGGCGGACTCGAACAGGGCCCTTGAGAGCTGCTGCAACTGCGAATGGCGGTCCATTTCCAGCGGGTCGAAGTCCTCGTAGCCGGCACGCTCGGCCTCGGCCTGGTAGCGGCTCAGGATCTGCGCCTGGGTCTCGGTGTCGAGCCGGCGCAGCTGGTCGCGGACCCGCTCGATGGTGGCTTCCATCTCGGAGAGGGTGAAGCTGAAGTCGCTGACCTGCTGCTCGACCCGGCCACGGAAGATGGAGGTCTCGCCGGCCAGGTTGACCAGGCCTTCCAGCAGCTCCGCCGGTACCTTCACCAGTTCCTGGGGCGCGCGGCGCGCCGCCGCGTCCTGGGCGGCTTCCTGGGCGCGGCGGACGAAGGGCAGCATCCGCTCTTCGCTGACGCTGGGCGGCTGTACGCTGGCGGCGACTATGGGGCTGCCCAGTTGCGGCACCTCCGGCAGGCTCTGCGCCGGGAGCGCAGCGGGCTGGTCTTCGGCCAGGCTCCGGTCCAGGCGCTGGCGCAATTCGTCCAACTCGGCCTGCAGGCCTTCATAGCCGGACTGCACGTCGAGGAACAGGCTTTCCGGCCAGGGCGCGCCCTGCTGCTGGGCCTCGATCAGGTGCTGTTCCAGGTCGTGGGAGAGGTCGCCCAGGCGCTTCTGCCCGGCCAGCCGCGCACCGCCCTTGAGGGTGTGCAGCACACGCAGCAGCTCGTCGATGTGGGCGCCTTCCTCGCGCTCCTCTTCCCAGCGACCGATGGCGGTCTCCATGGCCTCCAGGAGGTCGTCGGCCTCCTCCAGGAAGATGTCGAGGATATCCGCCTCGGCGACGGCCTCCAGGTCGTCCTCGACCGCTGGCAGCAGGTGCACGCTGCTCGGCGTGCTCAGTTGTTCATCGGGGTTGCTGCGCCAGGCCTGGATGGCCTCGACCAGCGCCCGGCCATCCGGCAACGGATGGCGCGCACGCACCGCGTCGAGCATCTCGCTCAGACGGTCCTGGCAGGCCTGGAGCAGGCCGAACAGCGCCGGGCCGGCCCGCAGGCGGCCACTGCAGAGTCCTTCGTAGAGGAATTCCAGCTCATGGGCGAGATCGCCGATCGGGCCGATCTCGGCCATGCGCGCGCCACCCTTGAGGGTGTGCAGGTCCCGTTGCAGTGCCTCCACCTCGAGGCTGTTGTCCGGCGACTCGATCCAGCGTTGCAGGGCAGCGCCGGCACTGTCGAGGATGTCGACCCCTTCCTCGAGGAAGATTTCCACCAGCTCCGGGTCCTGCTCGCCGTCGAAGGGCTGGGGCGCCACGTCGTAGGCAGCGGGCTCCTCGGCGACCTGCAGCGGCTCGGGTTCTTCCAGGGCCAGCTCGGCGTCGGGCCGTTCCGGCAACGCGTCCTGGTCCGCACTCTCGTCATTGGCGGCGCTGAAGGGCTCGCACAGGTCGATGGGGTCTTCGAGCTCACTGTCTTCAGCATCGAAGCTTTCGAACTCCAGTTGCGGCTGCACCACGGCCGCGGACAGGCTCTGCGCACCGCCCTGGCGGAAGCCGCGGATGTCCTGGATCAGTTGCAGCGGATCGCTCAGCGCCCGACGCGCCTGCAATTGCTCCAGCAGGCCGGCGAGGCAGTCATGGCTCTTCTGCAGCAGGCCGGCGAGGCGCGGCGAGTGGCTGTAGCGGCGATCCACCAGGCCTTCGTAGAGGGACTCCAGTTCGTGGGCGAGGTCGCCGATGGGGCGAATCTCGGCCATGCGCGCACCGCCCTTGAGGGTGTGCAGGTCCCGTTGCAGGGCCAGCAGCGCCGGATTGTTGCCCGGCTCGCCGAGCCAGCGCTCCAGGGCCTTGCCGGCGCTATCGAGGATATCCACTGCCTCTTCGAGGAAGATGGCCACCATTTCCTCGTCGAGAGCCGCGGGGACCTCGCTCAGGGGGGCGGCGGGCTCCTCCTCGGCGTCGAAGGCGACCAGTTCCGGCAGGGCGGCGTCCTGCAGCCCCAGCGGCTCGTCGACCTGCTCCGGCAGTGGCGCGCTGGTATCGGCGACGGCCCAATCGTGGCCATCGACCTCCAGCTCTTCGATCTGCAGTTCAGGTGCAGCGTCGGGCTCCAGCAGGGCCAGGGCCGCCGGGTCCACCAGCTCCTGCAACAGGTTGCGCAGGGCCTCGGCACGCTCCGGCCGAGCGCTGACCTCCAGGGCCGCGGCTACCTGGTCCATCATGCCGATCAGGGCTTCGTGGGCGGCCTCGACCTCGCCAAAGAAGCGCTCGCTGACCGGCAGGCTGCCTTCGTCCACGGCGCCATAGACGTCCAGCAGCGCCTCGCAGAGTTCCTCGATCTGCGGCAGCTCGGCCATCTCGGCGCCTCGGCCGAGGGTATTCAGTTCGTCCAGCAGTGCATCCAGTTCCTGGCGCTCGGCCGGATGTTCGCGCCAGCGGCGCAGCAGATCCTCGGCATCCAGCAGGATGTCCATGCCTTCGGCGAGGAACAGGGAAATCATCTGCGGGTCGCGAGTCTCGCCCTTGTCGTCGCGGCGCGCGGCGCTGACGGCTTCCAGGCGGTCCTGGTGCAGCTGACGGATGCGTCCCAGCAGCGCTTCGGTGCCGGGGATGGGCGACAGAGGGGTACTGTCCAGCTGCTCCACGCCCCTGCGCAGCAAGGCCAGGGCCTCGCGCAGCAGCTCGGACTCGGACAGGTCGATGCTGAGCAGGTTGGTCTTGAACTCCTTGGCCATTTTCTCCAAGGGTGTGGCGATCTCGGCGATCGGCAGGATACCGGCCATGTGCGCGCTGCCCTTGAGGGTATGCAGGGCGCGCTGGAGGTCGTCATTCACCGCCCGGGGCAACTCGTGGTCGCAGGCCTTGATGAAGCCGGCGAGGGTTTCCAGGTGGAGCTCCGCCTCGTTGCGGAAGATTTCCAGCAGCTGCGGGTCCAGCATCTCGCCGGACTCGGTGATGACTGGAGCGTGCAGCTCGCCCACGGGCCCGACGGCCGGCTCTGAACCCGGGGCATCAGATTTTGGGAGGCTCTGCCCCTTGGCCAGGGCATGGGCCGCGGCGGCCAGCAGGTCGACATCGTCGCGCTGACGCTGTGCCTTGGCGGCATATTCCTCGACCAGTTCCGGCAGCAGGTCGACCACGTCCTGGACCACCTGCTGCACCGGCTCTGCGGCCTCGATGCTGCGGTCCAGTACACGGTTGAGCAGGTTTTCCACCGACCAGGACAACTCGCCGATGACCAGGGCACGCACCATGCGGCCGCTGCCCTTGAGCGTGTGGAAGGCACGGCGTACCTCGCCGAGGGGCTCGCGGTCATTGCTGTCGGCGCGCCAGCGCGGCAGGTATTCGGCGAGGGTTTCCAGCACTTCGCCGGCTTCCTCGATGAAGACTTCCTGCAGTTCGTCGTCCACCGGTTCCTCATCGGCGGGCGGCGGCAGCAGGCTCGGCGGCACTTCGCGGGCCGGCGGGTTGAAGGCCGGGACCGGTGCGGCCATGACCTCGGCCAGGGACAGCGGGCGCTCGGCGGCGGGTTCAGCCGCCAGCGGCTCTTCCGGCGCGCTGGGCAGCTCCACCTCGGGCAGGCCGAGTTCGGCGAGCGCGGCCTCGTCCCATTCCATGGGCGCCGGTAGGTCCTCCAGGCTCAGGGAGTCCAGCTCGGCCACCGGTTCCGCGGCCGGCAGGGCGTCCAGTTCGTCGAATTCCAGGCTCGGCAACGCCTCGGCGGTTTCCGGCAGGTCCAGGGCGGGCTGGTCGCCCGGCAGGGCCGGTGGCAGTTCTTCCAGGTCGGCCAGGTCGAAGCTGGGCAACGGCTGGGCTTCGTCGAACTCCAGGGGCGTATCCAGGCTGAGGTCGAGCAGCTCGTCCTCCTCCGGGAGCAGCACCTCGGCCTCGGCGGGGAGGCTGTCCAGTTCGGTCAGGTCGAGGCTCGGCAGCGCCTCCTGCCCCCCCAGCGCCAGGGCAGGCTCCAGCTGCGGCTTCGTGGCAGTCGCCAGATCCAGGGGCGCATCCAGGCTGAAGTCGACGCCTTCTGCCAGCGGCTCGAACTCCAGTTCAGCCAGGCTCCAGTTGTCATCGGAGACCAGCAGTTCGCTATCGGCAGCCGGCCGTGGCGCGGCCTCGACCAGCTCCAGCGGCGCATCCAGGCTGAAGTCGATGCTTTCGGCTGCCGGTTCGGCGCTCGCTTCGCCCAGGCGCCAGTTGTCGTCGGACACCAGCAACTCACTATCGGCAGCCGGCCGTGGCGCGGCCTCGACCAGCTCCAGCGGCGCATCCAGGCTGAAGTCGATACTTTCGGCTGCCGGTTCGGCGCTCGCTTCGCCCAGGCGCCAGTTGTCGTCGGAAACCAGCAGCTCGCTGTCGGCGGCCGGCCGTGGCGCGGCCTCGACCAGCTCCAGCGGCGCATCCAGGCTGAAGTCGATGCTTTCGGCGGCCAACGCTGCTTCTGCCGGAACTTGCGGCGCGGGCGCAAATGGCAGCACCTCGGCCCGGGGCATGACCGCTTCGGGCTCGTCTTCCGGGTCCAGGTGCTGGCTCAGCTCCGACTCCTCCGCCGCCAGCACTTCGATTTCCTGCAGCGGATCGGCCAGGGGCGCCAGGGGTTCCTCCTCCGGCAGATCGAGGATGGAAGGCTTGTCCTTGAGCGGGTAGCCCAGGGATTCAAGGCTTTCCTCGGCCACGTCGAGGATCAGGTCGCCGGAAGCGGCGTGGTCCTCGGAGAGGCGCTCGAGGTAGTACTCCACACTGGTGATGGCGTCGGCCAGGGTGTCCAGGCTCTGCCAGTTCGGCACCGCCTTGCGCGCCAGCAGTTGCTCCAGGATGTAGCGGTTGCAGGCCTCCAGCAGGGCGGCGGCGCGCGCCAGGGGAATCATCGCCAGGCCGCCACGGGCCTGGGTCAGCAGCTCCGGCACGCGAGCCAGGTGCTCGTGGTTCCACTGCGAGGCGATGAACTCGATGATGGCGTCCTTGGCCTGCTCCAGGCCATTGCGCGCCTCCTTGATCACCAGCTGGTGGATCTGCGCCACGTCGGTGGTGGGCAGGTGGCTTTCTTCCGCCACGCCCTCTTCCGCCGGACCGACCATGCCGGCCAGGGTGGCTTCCACGTAGAGCAAGGCGCCGGCCACATCCATCAGCACCGCGTCACTGGGCTCGCGCTGGCCGAGGGACAGGCCGTGGATCACATCGATCTGGTCGAGGATGACCTTGCGCGGCTGGCCGAAACCGAGCACCGCCAGGGTGTCGGCGATCTGCTTGAGCGGCGGCAGCAGGGAATCCAGCTCGGTGACGCCGCTGCGGTCGCTGCGCACGAAGAGGTCGAGGCTGTCCTTGACCCGCACCAGCTCTTCGCAGAGTGCGGTGACCACCGAGCGCATGGCGTCGCGGTCGGGGCCGGCGAGACGGGCCCGTTCCTCGTCCACCACCGAGGTGTCCGGCAGGGCGTCGTCGAGGCGATAACGCTCCTTGAGGGCGCGAATGCGCGGCGACTGGGCCGGCGCCTTGGCGATGTAGAACAGCAGGTTCTTCACCAGCTCTTCCGGGGCCGCCTGGTTGAAGCCGTCGGCGCCCTCGTCCAGCAAGCGCTTGAGCTCCTTGTCCACCTCACGCAGCAGGTTGCGCACGGTGGAGCCGTTGACCACGCTGCCGTTGGCCAGGCCTTCCACCAAGCCCGAGGCGATCTGCCAGAGCGGTCCGAGGGGCGCGTCCTGGCAGAGGGATTCGAGGCGGGCGAAGACCCGCGCCATGTAGCCGAGGTTGGTGGCCAGGTCCTGGTTGCGGATCACCCCCACCAGGGCGGCCTGCAGCATCTGCCGCAGCTTGCGCAGGAGCACCGGCAGCTCGGCGGTGCGCATGCGCGCCAGGGTGTCCCTGGACAGCGCCGGCATGACCACGGAGAGGTCCGGGGCGAACAGGCTGGTTTCCGACAGCAGGTTGTCGCCACGGGCGGCGCGCAGGTCGTTGAGCAGCGGCAGCAGCACCATCGGCAGGTCGCGGCGGGCGCTCTGGATGCGGTCGAGGTAGGGCGGCAGCTGCAGGATGGCCTGCATCAGCACTTCCAGGGCCTCGCCGCGATTGGTCGCGCGCCCCTCCATCAGGGCCTGGGCCAGGCGCTCCATTTCCTCGGCGAGCAGGGCGGCGCCGTAGAACTCGACCATCTGCAAGGTGCCCTGGACCTGATGGATATAGGTCAGGCAGAAACGCATGCGCGTCGGGTCCTGCGGGTTCTCGACGTAGGCCTCCAGGGCCTGCCGCGCCTGCTTCAGGGTTTCCGCGATCTCGCCCTTGACCCACTCGAGGGCGACGTAGTCGTGCCGATCAGTCATAGCCGTCTGCTATCCCTTCCGGGTGAATGCCAGAACCTGTTCGTTGGGCACCGGCTCGAGGTCCGGGTGCTGCCAACCCATCACTTCGCCCACGCCCAGCACCATCAGGCCTCCCGGCGCCAGGCGCTCGGCCAGGCGGTTGAGGATTTCCCGGCGGCGCCAGCGGCGGAAGTAGATCAACAGGTTCTGACAGAAAATTACGTCCATGCCGGACATTGGCGCCTTGGCCAGTTCCAGCACATTGAGCCTTGCACAACACACCCGTGCGGCCAGGCTCGGCACTACCTTGTAACGGCCATCGTCCTGGGCCTGGAAATAGCGCTCGGCGAGCTTCGTTTCCAGCTGCTCCAGGCGCCGGGGCGCATAGCACCCCTCGCGGGCCTTGGCCAGGGCGCTGAGGCTGATGTCGGTGCCGGTCACGCCGAAGTAGTCCGGTCGTTCGGTACCGCGAAGTGCCTCGGTCGCCAGCATGGCCAGTGAATAGGGTTCTTCGCCGCTGGAGCAACCCACGCTCCAGATCTCCAGGGGTCGCGCCAGGCCGGCCTCGACACGCCCGCGCAGGTAACCGGCGAGCAGATCGAAGGACGCCGGGTGACGGAAGAAGCGGGTCTCCTGCACGGTCAGGCGGTCCAGCAGGGTCGACCACTCCACCGCGCCGCGCGGTCCGTCGGTGACCTGGCGGTAATAGCTGGCGTAGTCCGCCACCCCCAGCTCGCGCATGCGCGCACTCAGGTTGGCCTGGAGGAAGGAGCGGCGCTGGTCGTTGACCACCACGCCGGTGCGCTCCTCGAGCAGCTTCTGCCAGTCGTGGAACTCCGCTGTCGTCATGTCGGCCAAGGGTTTCAAGGCCCAGACGCCGCCTGGCTGCATGCTGTCGTGCCCTTGATTCATGGCCGTCGTGCCGCGCCCTCAGGCCGCGGCGCCTCCCGTGGTCAGGCTATGTCCTGGGCTTCCGGCAGCTTGAAGCCGGAAACCGACTTGCGCATCTCGCTGGCCATCTTCGCCAGGTTGCCGATGCTCTTCGCGGTAGCGGTGGTACCGGCGGACGTCTGCGAGGTGATCTCCTGGATCACGTTCATGGTGTTGGAGATGTGGCCGGCGGAGGAGGCTTGCTGACGAGCGGCGTTGGAGATGTTCTGGATCAGCGCCGCCAGGGTCTTGGATACCTTCTCGATCTCTTCCAGGGCCACACCGGCGTCCTGGGCCAGGCGGGCACCGCGGACCACTTCGGAGGTGGTCTGCTCCATGGAGATCACCGCTTCGTTGGTGTCGGTCTGGATGGTCTTCACCAGGGCCTCGATCTGCTTGGTCGCGGCAGAGGAACGTTCCGCGAGGCGCTGTACCTCGTCCGCAACCACGGCGAAGCCACGGCCCGCGTCGCCGGCCATGGACGCCTGGATCGCGGCGTTCAGGGCGAGGATGTTGGTCTGGTCGGCGATGTCGTTGATCAGGCTGACGATGTCGCCGATCTCCTGGGACGATTCACCGAGGCGCTTGATCCGCTTCGAGGTGTCCTGGATCTGCTCGCGGATGTTGTCCATGCCGGTGATGGTGTTGTGCACCACTTCGTTGCCCTTGTTGGCGATGGCTACGGAACGTTCCGCTACCGCCGAGGATTCGGAGGCGTTCGCCGATACCTGGTCGATGGACACGGCCATTTCGTTGATCGCCGCGGAGGCGCCGGCGATTTCCTGGGCCTGGTGCTCGGAAGCCTCGGCCAGGTGCATGGCGGTGGCCTGGGTTTCCTGGGCGGCGGCGGCCACCTGCACGGCGGTCAGGTTGATGGTTTCCACCAGCTCGCGGAGCTGGTCGATGGAGTAGTTGATGGAGTCGGCGATGGCGCCGGTGAAGTCTTCGGTCACGGTCGCGGCCACGGTCAGGTCGCCGTCGGCGAGGTCGGCGATTTCGTCGAGCAGACGCAGGATCGCCGCCTGGTTGCGTTCGTTCTTCGCGGCGGTCTCGGCCAGCCGGCTGCGGGTGCTCTGCACCATGACCAGGCCGATGAGGATGATCGAGCCCAGGGCCAGCACGCCCAGCACGTAGCCGGCGAAGCTGTTCAGGTCACGGCTGGAAGCCAGGTTCTCGAAGCCGGTGGTCAGCGCGGAGGCCTTGTCCAGCAGGGTCTGGGAACCGGTGAAGATGGTGTTGGCGGACTCGCGGACCTGGAAGAGCTCGGGCGAGGTCTCGAGGATCTCGTCCACCGAGCCGGAGACGAATTCGAAGAGTTCGGCGATCTCCTGCAGGCGCTCCAGGGCCTCGGTATTGGTGACCTTGGAGATCTCCATCGCCGGGTTGCCTTCGCGCATGGCGGTCAGTACGCGGCCGAACAGGCTGGCGTCGCGACCGAACATGTCGGCGGCCTGGACCGAGTCTTCGTCACCGGCCAGCACCTTGTTCACCGAACCGAGGATACGTTCGGCCAGCAGCGACTGGCGCTGGGCCACGGAAACCTGGCTGGCGGGCGCGCCGCTTTCGAGGAGGATGTCCACCACTTCCTCATACTCGACCTGCAGTTGCGGAATGGTTTCGGCCAGGGTGGCGGCCACCTGGTGCAGGGAGAGCACGGTCTGCTCGCTGGCGAGGATGGCGTCGGCGTTCTTGCGCAGGCTGTCCCAGTCCTTCTGCACGGGGTCCATCTCGGCTTTAACGGCAGCGGGCGCGTCAGGCAGGCCGGTGGAGGCGTCGCCCTTGACGAGGAAGTTCCAGCGCTGCTCGAAGTCGTTGCGCGCGTCCTTCAGCAGGGCGAAGGCTTCGGCCTTGCCCGCTGCGGCCTCGCTGGAGTTCTTGGCGATACGCTGGGAGAGCACGCGCAGCTCACCTGCGTGGCTGATGTACTCCTTGTCGTAGTTCGCCTGGGTGTTGAGGTACGCGAAGTTCGCGAACAGCAGCACGATGGCGACGATCAGGACCACGAAGAGTCCGGCGATCAGCGACGTGCTGCGCACCCCGGAAAACAGATTGCCTGAGTTCAGTCTTTTCATTATCGGGCCCCCGCCTGGACCAACCACTTGTTCCCATGTAACGCCAAAGGGCCGGCGAAGCCGGCCCAACCTTGAAACCGCAGTCCCGGGAACCGCATCCCGGTAACTACCGCGGAGCGCCAGGCGCCCCGCGTCGAATCTAGACAGCCACCTCGATGAACGCCTGATGCTGCGCCAGCGCATGCGGGCTGAACACCAGCCAGGGCTGTTCGCGGTGGAACACGCCGTGGATGAAGGTCTGGATACCGGCCTCCAGCGGGGGCAGTTCCTCGCTGAAGGCATCGACCAGGAAATGCTGCATGCCGAAGACTTCGTCGACGATCAGGCCGGCGAAGATCTCCTGGTGGTCGACCACCAGCACCCGGCGCTGCTTGCGCAGGGGTGAGAGTTCGCTGCCGAAGAAACCGCACAGGTCCATGATCGGCAACAGGCGGCCACGCACGTTGGCGACGCCCTTGACCCAGGTCTTCACCCCCGGCAGCAAGGTGTAGCGCGGCTCGTGCAGCACTTCGCTGACCTCGCCCATGGGCGCCACGAACAGGCGCTCGCCCATGCGGAAGCCGATGCCGCTCCAGCTCTGCACCACCTGTTGTTGCGCAGGCAACCCCGCGGCCAGCGCGCGACAGCGCTGGTCGATCTCGAAGAGGAGCTGGAAGGGAGTCTGCGAATCCGACATGGCGACCGGCCTTGGCCTGTTTCTAATAATTATGGTTCCGGGGACCGGCGCGGCACTCAGCCGGCCAGTACCGCGTTCAGGGTCTTGATCAGGGTGTCTTCTTCGATCGGCTTGGTCAGGTAGTCCTTGGCGCCCTGGCGCTTGCCCCAGACCTTGTCGGTTTCCTGATCCTTGGTGGTGACGATGACCACCGGGATATGGCTGGTTTCGGCGTCCTTGGTCAGCTGACGGGTCGCCTGGAAGCCGTTCAGGCCGGGCATGACGATATCCATCAGCACGGCGTCCGGCTTCTCCTGGCGGGCCAGGGCCACGCCATCGGCACCGTTCTCCGCCTTGAGTACCTGGTGACCGTGCTTCTCGAGCATGGCGGTCAGCTTGTACATCTCGGTCGGCGAGTCATCAACAATCAGAATACGAGCCATGGTGTTCCCCATACGGAAAGGCTTCACCGGCCTTCAGGCCGGACTTCAGGAGGCTTGCTCCACCGGGGTGAAATCGGGGACGTGAGTCTTGATCGCGCCGAGCAGCTCTTCCTTGCTGAAGGGCTTGGTGAGGTACTGGTCGGAACCGACGATGCGACCCTTGGCCTTGTCGAACAGGCCGTCCTTGGAGGACAGCATGATCACCGGGGTGGACTTGAAAGCGCTGTTGTTCTTGATCAGGGCGCAGGTCTGATAACCATCCAGGCGCGGCATCATGATGTCGACGAAAATGATGTTCGGATGGGAGTCGGCGATCTTGGCCAGGGCATCGAAACCATCGACCGCGGTGATGACCTCGCACCCCACTTTCTTGAGCAGAGTCTCGGCGGTGCGACGAATCGTTTTCGAATCGTCGATCACCATGACCTTCAAACCCTCGGAATGCTGTTCCATGTTCGCCCTACCATCGCCTCGGTGAGTCGTTATTCTGCTTTATATATATGCCTGAGGCCCTGCAACCGACGGGCTGCGACCCAATCGTCGGGCCTTTTTAGCACAGTCTCCAGACGCAAGCTACACGGCCCCCGCATCTGCGATTCTTCCCATCCGGGGGAAGGTTTTTTCCTTGACCGCGGTCAACGCCGGCGCCACCCTGAGCGCTTTATCCAACCGGCCCGCCGCCTTCGGCGTGCCCCTTGAAACCTGTTGCGGAGACCCCCCATGAGCGTTCGCCTCGGGATCGTCATGGACCCCATTGCGCAAATCTCCTTCAAGAAGGACAGCTCCCTGGCCATGCTGCTGGCCGCCCAGGAGCGCGGCTGGTCGTTGTTCTACATGGAGCAGCAGGACCTATACCAGAAAAACGGTGAAGCTCGCGCGCGCATGCGCTCCCTGAAGGTGTTCCTCGACCCGGAGCACTGGTTCGAACTGGACGCCGAAGCCGACACCCCGCTGGCCGATCTGGACGTGATCCTGATGCGCAAGGACCCGCCCTTCGACAACGAGTACGTCTACTCCACCTATCTGCTGGAACAGGCCGAACGGGCCGGCGTGCTGGTGGTCAACCGCCCGCAGAGCCTGCGCGACTGCAACGAGAAGTTCTTCGCCACCCTGTTCCCCCAGCTGACGCCGCCGACCGTTGTCAGTCGACGCGCAGACATTCTGCGCGAGTTTGCCGAAGAGCAGCGTGACATCATTCTCAAACCCCTTGATGGCATGGGCGGTTCCTCGATCTTCCGCCACCGCGTCGGCGACCCCAACCTCTCGGTGATCCTCGAGACCCTCACCGGCCATGGCCGCCACCAGATCATGGCGCAACGCTATCTGCCGGCGATCAAGGACGGCGACAAGCGCATCCTGATGATCGACGGCGAGCCGGTGCCCTACTGCCTGGCGCGCATCCCCGCCGAGGGTGAAACCCGCGGCAACCTGGCCGCCGGCGGCCGCGGTGTGGCCCAGCCGCTCTCCGATCGCGACCGTGAGATCGCCGCGACCGTTGGTCCGACCCTGCGGGAAAAAGGCCTGCTGTTCGTCGGCCTGGACGTGATCGGCGACCATCTCACCGAGATCAACGTCACCAGCCCCACCTGCATCCGCGAAATCGACAAGGCCTACGACACTCGTATCGGCGAGCGGCTGATGGATGCCATCGCAGCCGAGCTGAAAACCAAAGGCCCGAAGCTTGAAGCATGACGTAGCTAACAGCTTCCGGCTTGCAGCTTCGAGCTCCAGTTCGGCAGACTGCGCGGCTATCTGAAGCAAGCTGACTGGCGATGAACGCAGCCGTGAATACCTCCACCCAACTGTCCGCCGGCGTCCGCCCGGCGGACCGGCTGGGTTTTACCCTGTTCCTCGCCGCGGTGCTGCACGTCGCCTTTATCCTCGGCGTCGGTTTCACCTTCGGCGACCCGCAGCAGATCAGCAAGACCCTGGAAATCACCCTGGCCACCTTCAAGAGCGACAAGGCGCCGAAGAAGGCCGACTTCCTCGCCCAGGCCAACCAGCAGGGCAGCGGCACCCTGGAGCACAAGGCCAAGCCCAGGACCACCGAGAAGGCGCCCTTCCAGGACAAGGAAATCCGCAAGGCCACGCCGCCCGCGGCGCCACCCCAGGCGCCGAAGAAGGAGGCGCCCAAGGCCGCCGTGGCCACGAAGAGCCCGCAGCAGCAGAAGACCACGGTCGAGCGCGAGCAGACCAGGCCCCGGCCCGAAGCCGCGCCGGCACCCGCATTCGACAGCTCGCAGCTCTCCGCCGAAATCGCCAGCCTCGAGGCCGAACTGGACAAGGAGCGCCAGCTCTACGCCAAGCGCCCACGCATCCACCGCCTCAGCGCCGCCTCGACCATGCGCGACAAGGGCGCCTGGTACAAGGAAGAATGGCGCAAGAAGATCGAGCGCATCGGCAACCTCAACTACCCGGAAGAAGCCCGCCGTCAGCGCATCTACGGCAACCTGCGGCTGCTGGTATCGATCAACCGCGACGGTACCCTGTACGAGGTGCAGGTGCTGGAGTCATCCGGCCAGCCGGTACTGGACCAGGGCGCGATGCGCATCGTCCGCCTCGCCGCGCCCTTCGCCCCCTTCACCGGCGACCTGGCGGATATCGACCGCCTGGAGATCATCCGCACCTGGCGCTTCGAGCGCGGCGACCGCCTGTCGAGCAATTGAGAGCGGCAGGACTGGATAGGCTCTAGGCTTCAAGCAGTGGCAACGGTTGAAGCGGCGCCTTGCCGCTTGAAGCCTGCCGTCTTAAGCCTGAAACTAGCCGACATGAAAAGCGCACCGAGCTACCTCAAGCACCACCTCCTGATCGCCATGCCGCACATGGCCGATCCCAACTTCGCCCAGACCGTCACCTATCTGGTGGAACACAACGAGCAGGGCGCCATGGGCCTGGTGATCAATCGCCCCAACGGCCTCAGCCTGAGCGACGTGCTCGAACAGCTGCGCCCGGAAATCACTCCGCCGGCGCGCTGCCAGGGCGTGCCCATCTATGCCGGCGGCCCGGTACAGACCGACCGCGGCTTCGTCCTGCACCCCAGCGGCCACAGCTTCCAGGCCACCCTGGAGCTGGGAGAGCTGGCCCTGTCCACCTCCCAGGACGTACTCTTCGCCATCGCTGACGGCGGCGGTCCGCAGAAGAGCCTGGTGGCCCTCGGCTATGCGGGCTGGGATGCCGGCCAGCTGGAAGCCGAACTCGCCGACAACTCCTGGCTGACCTGCCCGGCGGACCTGGCCATCCTCTTCGACACCCCGACCGAACAACGCCTGTCCGCCGCCGCCGCGCGCCTGGGGATCAACCTCAGCCTGCTCACCGCCCAGGCCGGGCACGCCTGATGGCCGAGCCCAAGCCCCTGCGCCTGCTGCTCGGCTTCGATTACGGCACCAGACAGATCGGCGTCGCCGTGGGCCAGGCGGTGACCGGCCAGGCCCGCGAGCTGAAGGTGCTCAAGGCCCAGAACGGTGTGCCGGACTGGCAGCAGGTGGAAGCCCTGATCCGCGAATGGCAGCCCGACGCCATCGTCGTCGGCCTGCCGCTGAACATGGACGGCAGCCCCAGCGAGATGAGCGCCCGCGCGGAAAAGTTCGCCCGGCGCCTGAACGGCCGCTTCAACGTCCCGGTATTCACCCACGACGAGCGCCTGACCACCTTCGAGGCCAAGGGCCAGCGCCTGGCCCAGGGCCAGCGCGACGGCTACCGCGAGCGCCCGGTGGACGCCCTGGCCGCCGCCTTGCTCCTGGAAGGCTGGCTGGCCGAGAACTGCGCAACTTCCTGACTCATTAAGCGAGGACCGCCGATGACCCTGCCCAATCCCGCCGAACTGCTGCCGCGGATGGCCAGCGACCTGCAAGCCCACCTCAAGGCCCGCGACATCCAGGATCCGCGCTACATCGGTATCCGCACCGGCGGCGTCTGGGTCGCCCAGGCCCTGCTGGAGCAACTGGGCGAAGCGGGCCCCATGGGCACCCTGGACGTGTCCTTCTACCGCGATGACTTCACCCAGAGCGGCCTGCACCCGCAAGTGCGCCCATCCGAGCTGCCCTTCGAGATCGAGGGCCAGCACCTGGTGCTGATCGATGACGTCCTGATGAGCGGGCGCACCGTGCGCGCAGCCCTCAACGAACTCTTCGACTACGGCCGCCCGGCCAGCGTGACCCTGGTCTGCCTGCTCGACCTCAACGCCCGCGAGCTGCCGATCCGCCCGGACGTGGTCGGCGCAACCCTGTCCCTGGGGGCCACGGAACGGGTAAAATTGCTCGGCCCCGCGCCGCTCACCCTCGAGCGCCAGGACCTCGCTTCACCCGCCTGATCCTCCCGAATCTTCGTAACCTTTCAGGGCCTGCCCCATGCCGACAGACGCCAAGCGCCCGCTGCAGCTCAACGACCAGGGCCAGCTGCGCCACTTCCTCTCGCTCGATGGTCTGCCCCGCGAGCTGCTGACGGAAATCCTCGACACCGCCGACTCCTTCCTCGAAGTCGGCGCCCGCGCGGTGAAGAAAGTCCCGCTGCTGCGCGGCAAGACGGTGTGCAACGTGTTCTTCGAGAACTCCACCCGCACCCGCACCACCTTCGAGCTGGCGGCCCAGCGCCTGTCCGCCGACGTCATCACCCTCAACGTCTCCACCTCCTCCACCAGCAAGGGCGAGACGCTGTTCGATACCCTGCGCAACCTGGAGGCGATGGCCGCCGACATGTTCGTGGTGCGCCACGCCGACTCCGGTGCCGCCCACTTCATCGCCGAGCACGTATGCCCGGACGTGGCCATCATCAACGGCGGTGACGGCCGCCATGCGCACCCGACCCAGGGCATGCTCGACATGCTCACCATCCGCCGCCACAAGGGCGGTTTCGAGAACCTCTCGGTGGCCATAGTCGGCGACGTCCTGCACTCGCGTGTTGCCCGCTCCAACATGCTCGCCCTGCGTACCCTGGGCTGCCCGGACATCCGCGTGATCGGGCCCAAGACCCTGATCCCGGTGGGCGTCGAGCAGTACGGCGTGAAGGTCTACACCGACCTCGCCGAAGGCCTCAAGGGCGTGGACGTGGTGATCATGCTGCGCCTGCAACGCGAACGCATGCAGGGCGGCCTGCTGCCCAGCGAGGGCGAGTTCTACAAACTCTACGGCCTCAGCACCCAGCGCCTGGCCCTGGCCAAGCCGGATGCCATCGTCATGCACCCCGGCCCGATCAACCGCGGCGTGGAAATCGAGTCCGCGGTGGCCGACGGCGCCCAGTCGGTGATCCTCAACCAGGTCACCTACGGCATCGCCGTGCGCATGGCCGTGCTGTCCATGGCCATGAGCGGCCAGGCCGCCCAGCGACAACTGAACCAGGAAGCCGAGGAGCTGAACTGATGCGTACCCATATCCTCGGCGCCCGCCTGATCGATCCGGCCAGCGGCCACGACCAGGTCACCGACCTCTTCCTCGAAGGCGGCAAGGTGGCCGCCATCGGCCAGGCCCCGGCCGGCTTCCGGGCCGACAAGACCCTGGACGCCAAGGGCCTGGTAGCCGCCCCCGGCCTGGTGGACCTGTCCGTCGCCCTGCGCGAACCCGGCTACAGCCGCAAGGGCAATATCGCCAGCGAAACCCTGGCCGCTGTCAGCGGCGGCGTCACCAGCCTCTGCTGCCCGCCGCTGACCCGCCCGGTACTGGATACCCCGGCGGTGGCCGAACTGATCCTCGACCGCGCCCAGGAAGCCGGCCATGCCAAGGTCTTCCCCATCGGCGCCCTGACCAGGGGGCTGGCCGGCGAACAGCTGTCCGAGCTGGTGGCCCTGCGCGACGTGGGCTGCGTGGCCTTCGGCAACGGCCTGGCCAGCTTCGTCAGCAACCGCGTCCAGCGCCGTGCCCTGGAATACGCGGCCACCTTCGACCTGACCCTGGTCTTCCATTCCCAGGACGCGTCGCTCGCCGAGGGCGGCCTGGCCCACGAAGGCCCGACCGCCAGCTTCCTGGGACTTGCCGGCATCCCCGAGACCGCCGAGACCGTGGCGCTCGCCCGTGACCTGCTGCTGGTGGAACAGAGCGGTGTGCGCGCCCACTTCAGCCAGATCAGCAGCGCCCGTGGCGCCGAGATGATCGGGGAGGCCCAGGCCCGCGGCCTGCCGGTCACCGCCGACGTGGCCATGTACCAGTTGATCCTTACCGACGAGGCGCTGATCGATTTCTCCAGCCTCTACCACGTGCAACCGCCGCTGCGCACCCGCGCCGACCGCGACGGCCTGCGCGAGGCGGTGAAGAGCGGCGTGATCTCGGCCATCGCCAGCCACCACCAGCCCCACGAGCCGGACGCCAAGCTCGCCCCCTTCGGCGCCACCGAGCCGGGCATCAGCAGCGTGGAACTGCTGCTGCCGCTGGCCATGACCCTGGTGCAGGACGGCCTGCTCGACCTGCCCACCCTGCTCGCCCGCCTGACCGCCGGTCCGGCCCGCGCCCTGCGCCTGCCCGCCGGCCGCCTGGCCGTTGGCGCCCCGGCGGACCTGGTGCTGTTCGACCCGCAGGCCTCCACCCTGGCGGGCGAAACCTGGAAGTCGAAGGGCGACAACTGTCCCTTCATCGGCCACTGCCTGCCGGGCAGGGTGCGCCATACCCTGGTGGACGGCCGGATCATCTTCGAAGGCTGATCCCCGCCCCATGAAAGAGCCCGCCATCCGGCGGGCTTTTTCATTCACTGCCCGATCGTGGGGGGCGAGCCGACCCGGCTTCCGTAGGTTGGTGCGGGCCACGCTGGTCCGAGCGCAGCGAGGCCCAACGATTCGCGCGGTAATTCGTAGCCCAATGAAATCCGGGAGCGGCGGTTGGACTTTCCCCGGATTTCATCCTGGCTACCGGCGTGGGCGTCGGAGGGGCAACTTCGTTGCCCTTGGCGAATGAATTCGCCCCTACAGGCCCCTGCGGTACTCAGCAGGCCTCGATGCAGTTGCGCCGCAGCTTGGCACGGTAGAGGCCATCGTCCAGGCGCTTGAGCAGGGATTCGATGCCCTCCCCCACCCGCATGGCACCCACCGAGAAGCTGGCGGTCAGGCCCCGGGCCAGGCCGGCATCGGCCTGGCTCACCAGCAGGCGCAGGCGCTCGGCCAATTGCAGGGCGGCCGCCAGATCGGTGTCGGGCAGCAGGGCGATGAATTCCTCGCCGCCCCAGCGGGCAAAACAATCCTCTTCCCGCAACACCGCGCGCACGGCGCCACTGACCGCGACCAGGGCCCGATCGCCGGCCTGGTGGCCATGCTGGTCGTTGATGCGCTTGAAATGGTCCAGGTCGAACATCAGCAGCGTGGCGACATGCTCATGGCGCTGGAATCGCTGCCATTCGCCATGCAGGCTGCGCTCGAAGTGGCGGCGATTGGAGATCTGCGTCAGCGGGTCGGTCTCGCTCAGGCGCAGGGCCGCGGCCACTTGCTGGGCCAATGCCTCGTTAGCCTGGCGCAGGGCCTCGGTACGCGCCTGCACCAGGGCCTCCAGCTGGTGATTGAGGGCCAGGAGCTCTTCGTTCTTGCGTTGCAGTTCCAGGCTGGCCAGCTTGTGCCGGTGGATATTGCGGTGGGCGCCGATCATCCGCGTCGGCCTGCCGGCCTCGTCGAACTCCACGAATCGGCCGTGATCGCTGACCCAGAGGTAGCTGCCGTCGCGGCAACGGCAGCGGTAGTCCTCGGCATAGATCTGGCTGGCGCCGTCCAGATAAGCCTGGAAATTGCGCATGACCCGCTCGAAATCGCCGGGATGGATCACCGATTTCCAGGTGTCGACATCCTCCGGCAGGCTGTCCGACGGGTAGCCCAGCATGGAGTACCAGCCGGGGCTGCGCTTGACGTGATCGGTACGGATGTTCCAGTCCCAGATACCGTCGCTGACGATATCCAGGGCAAAGCGCAGGGTGCGCTCGATCTCTTCACGGGTGGTGCCATAGCAGTGGTCGAGGGGCACGAGCTTGTCCATAAGCTTCCTGCGGGTACGCGACCCGGTTGGGACCTCTACGCCCGGACACGGGCCCGGGCGGTGCAAACAATTGGCGCGCCGTCCTCAGGCCTGGATGGTCGCCGCCGGATTGATCACCCGGCCGAGCCCCAGGTTGCGCAGCGCGAGATGCAGCGAGCTGTGAATGACCTGCGGATTGTCGATCGCCAGCAGCTGCTCCAGTAGCTCCTTGGCCTTGCTCATGGTGATCTGGCGCAGCAGCCACTTCACCTTGGGCAGGTTGGTGGCGTTCATCGACAGGCTGTCGAAGCCCATGGCCAGGAGCAGCACGGCCGCGGCCGGGTCGCCCGCCATCTCGCCGCAGATGCTCACCGGCTTGCCTTCGGCGTGGGCGTCGTCCACCACCTTCTTCAGCGCCTGCAGCACAGCCGGGTGCAGATAGTCGTAGAGATCGGCCACCCGCGGGTTGTTGCGGTCCACCGCCAGCAGGTACTGGGTGAGGTCGTTGGACCCCACCGAGAGGAAGTCCACCTGCCGCGCCAGTTCCTTGGTCTGGTACACGGCGGCGGGGATCTCCACCATCACGCCGACCGGCGGCATGGGGATGTCGACGCCCTCGTCGCGCACCTCGCCCCAGGCGCGGTGGATCAGGTGCAGGGCCTCTTCCAGCTCGTGGGTGCCGGAGATCATCGGCAGCAGGATTTTCAGGTTGTCCAGGCCTTCGCTGGCCTTGAGCATGGCGCGCACCTGGACCAGGAAGATCTCCGGGTGGTCGAGGGTGACGCGGATGCCACGCCAGCCGAGGAAGGGGTTGCTTTCCTTGATCGGGAAATAGGACAGCGCCTTGTCGCCGCCGATGTCCAGGGTACGCATGGTCACCGGCAGCGGGTGGAAGGCGGCGAGCTGCTCGCGGTAGATGGCGAGCTGCTCCTTCTCGCTGGGGAAGCGCTCGTTGATCATGAACGGCACTTCGGTGCGGTACAGGCCGACGCCCTCGGCGCCGCGCTCCTGGGCGCGGGTCACGTCGGCGAGCAGGCCGGTGTTGACCCAGAGCGGCATGCGCTGGCCGTCCAGGGTCTCGCAGGGCAGGCTGCGCAAGGCGTCCAGGCCCTTGACCAGCTGGCGCTCCTCCTCCACCACTTCGCTGTACTGCTTGCGCAGTTCGGGCGAGGGGTTGGTGAAGACTTCGCCGTGGTAGCCGTCGACGATCATCTCGATGCCGTCGACCTTGGAGTAAGGCAGGTCGACCGCCCCCATCACCGTGGGGATGCCCATGGCGCGAGCGAGGATGGCGACGTGGGAGTTGCCCGAACCCTGTACCGAGACCAGGCCCACCAGCTTGCCTTCCGGCACTTCGCCGAGCATGGCCGGGGTCAGCTCCTCGCTGACCAGGATGGTGTTCTCCTGGTAGACCAGGTTCTGCTTGCGCTCTTCCTGCAGGTAGGCGAGCAGGCGGCGACCGAGGTCCTTGACGTCGGAGGCGCGCTCACGCAGGTAGGCGTCGTCCATCAGCTCGAAACGGGTGACGTGCTCCAGCACCACCTGGCGCAGGGCGCCCTGGGCCCACTGGCCGGTGCGGATGACGCGCTTGACCTCCATGCCGATGGAGGCGTCGTCGAGCATCATCAGGTAGACGTCGAACAGCGCGCGCTCTTCGGGGCGCAGCTGGGTCTCCAGCTTGCTGGACAGCCGGCGCATGTCTTCGCGCACCGCCTCAAGGGCCTGCTTGAAGCGCTCGACCTCGGCTTCGATGTCATCCACCGTGCGGTCGGGCACCACGTCCAGGTCGGCCGGCGGCAGGACCACCACCGCGGTCCCCACGGCGGCGCCGGGAGCGCCCGCGACGCCGACGAACTTGGCTTCCTGGGTACCCTTGCCCTGACGACCCAGGCCACGGATGGAGCCGGTGGCCTCGGCATGGGCGATGACGCCGGCGAGCTGTGCGCTCATGGTGACGAGGAAGGCTTCCTCGCCCTCGTCGAACTGACGGCGCTCCTTTTGCTGCACCACCAGCACCCCCATCACCCGCCGGTGGTGGATGATCGGCGCGCCGAGGAAGGAGGCGAAGCGTTCCTCGCCCGTCTCGGCGAAGTAGCGGTAGCGGGGGTGATCGGCGGCGTGCTCGAGGTTCAGCGGCTCCTCGCGGGTACCCACCAGGCCGACCAGGCCTTCGTTGGGGGCCATGCTGACCTTGCCGATGGAGCGCTTGTTCAGGCCCTCGGTGGCCATGAGCACGAAGCGGTTGGACTCCGGGTCCAGCAGGTAGACCGAGCAGACCTGGCTGCCCATGGCCTCCTTGACCCGCTGCACGATGATCGCCAACGCCGCCTTCAGATCCTTGGCGGCGTTCACTTCCTGGACGATCTTGCGCAGCGTGTTGAGCATGGCTAGGCAGCCTTTCTCCGGGTCAGTCTTGCGCCAGCAGGCGCGGTGCTAGTTCCTTGAGGGCTCGGCGATAGACTTCACGCTTGAAGGTCACCACCTGGCCCAATGGGTACCAGTAACTGACCCAGCGCCAGCCATCGAACTCGGGCTTGCCGGTCAGGTCCATCCGTACCTTGTTCTCGTCCGACTGCAAGCGCAGCAGGAACCACTTCTGTTTCTGGCCAATGCACAAAGGCTGGCTGTTGGTGCGCACCAGGCGCTGGGGCAGACGATAGCGCAACCAGCCGCGGGTGCAGGCAAGAATCTTCACATCCTGCTGCTCCAGGCCGACTTCTTCGTTCAACTCCCGGAAAAGCGCTTCTTCGGGCGTTTCCCGCGGGTTGATCCCGCCTTGCGGGAACTGCCAGGCATCCTGATTGATACGCCGGGCCCAAAGTACCTGCCCGGCATCATTGGCGAGAATGATGCCGACATTCGGGCGGAAACCATCGGAATCGATCACGGCACTCAACCTCGCAAACGCATGTTCCGGCATTGTTCCATAAAGCCCGCAAACGCAGCAATGCGAGCCTTCAGCGCAATGGGCAGCCCCGGCGAAAGCCGCTATTCTGACCGCCCCTGGAAGCCTCCATGCAAGGAAACACGACGTGCGTTTGGCTCTTTTCGACCTCGACAACACCCTGCTGGCCGGCGACAGCGACCATGCCTGGGGCGACTACCTGTGCGAGCGCGGCATCCTCGACAGGATCGCCTACAAGGCGCGCAATGACGAGTTCTACCATGACTACCTGGCCGGCCGCCTGAACATACAGGACTACCTGAACTTCAGCCTGGAAATCCTCGGACGCACCGAAATGATGCAGCTCGACCAGTGGCACCGCGAGTTCATGCGCGACTGCATCGAACCCATCATCCTGGCCAAGGGCGAAGCCCTGCTCGCCGAGCACCGCGAGGCCGGCGACAAGCTGCTGATCATCACCGCCACCAACCGCTTCGTCACCGCCCCCATCGCCCAGCGCCTGGGGGTGGAAACCCTGCTGGCCACCGAATGCGAGATGGCCGATGGCCGCTATACCGGCCGCACCACGGACATCCCCTGTTTCCGCGAAGGCAAGGTGACCCGCCTCGCCCGCTGGCTGGACGAAACCGGCCATAGCCTGGACGACAGCAGTTTCTATAGCGACTCGCTGAACGACCTGCCCCTGATGGAGCAGGTGACCCGCCCGGTGGCGGTCGACCCGGACCCGAAACTGCGCGCCGAGGCCGAACAGCGCGGCTGGCCGGTCATCTCCCTGCGCTAGGACCTGACGGTAGGGTGCGCTATGCGCACCAGGCCATGGACTCCCAGGTCGACGTCAGAGCGGCTTGACTACCATCAGCGCGTACACCGCCACCAGCAGCGCCAGCGCCAGCACCGCGAGCCGACTCCGCAGCGCCATCTGGCCGGCCACCTGCGAAGCGAGCGGCTTGCCGTCCCGCAACGCCTGGCGCGCCTGGTTGCGGATGCGCACCTGCAGCCAGAACAGCGGCAGCCAGCAGAGCGCCGCCAGCAGGTAGATGCCCGCGCTCCACAATAGCCAGAGCTGGCCCAGCGGCCACCCGCCCACCTTGGCCAGGGCCAGGCCGCTGAGCGGCAACAGCAGGGCAGAGCTGGCGACGAACCAGAGTTCCAGCCGCACCAGCGAAGAGAAAGTGGCGACTATTTGCTGGAGATCACCGCTTTTCCAAGCGCGATGTACGAAGAAAAGCCCGCCCAAAACTGTACCGACAAGCACCGCGGCGAGCAGGCCATGGAAGATCTTGAGCAGGAAGTAGAGGGTCATGCCCGGCCGGTCAGTGCCGCATCAGAGCGGTTTGGCCAGCATCAGCGCCAGCACGGCGACGAACAGCAGCAGGCCGAACAGGCCGTAGACCGCGCCGAACCTGAGGCTGCGCAGGACCTGTGCCGAGCCCGGCCCGCCCTCGGCCAGGGCCTGCTCGCGCAGCCGCGACACACGGCCGAACAGCAGCAGCCAGGCGATGCAGCCGAACAGATAGAGGATGGCTCCTCCCAGCAGCCAGGCCTGTCCCAGGGGCAGGCCTGCCAGGTTCACCATCCACCAGCCGCTGACCGGCAGCGATACGGCGGCGAGGATCAGCAACGGCACGCCGATCAGCAGGATGCGCCGCAGGCTCAGGCCGATCCGCGCGGCATCGCCGGAGCGGAAATTGCGCCAGCCGTACCAGGCCAACCCCGCCAGTCCGCCGAAGAACAACAGAGTGGCCAGGCCATGGAGGATTCGCAGCAGCAGGTAGTTTTCCATCGAACGCGTCCTTGTCGGCGGGGGCGGCTGAGACAAAGCCTAGCAGCCGCCGGCCCCGGCGCCCCTACCCCAGGAAGAGCTGGTAGGCCGGGTTGTCGCTCTCGTCCCAGTGGGGATAACCGATCTCGTCCAGGGCGGCATGCACCAGCGCGCGCTCCCCGGCAGGCACCTGCAGGCCGGCGACCACGCGGCCATCGGCGGCGCCGTGGTTGCGGTAGTGGAACATGGTGATGTTCCAGCGCCCGCCCAGCTTGTTGAGGAAGTTGAACAGCGCGCCCGGACGTTCCGGGAACTCGAAGCGGAACACCATCTCGTCGCTGATGCGCACGGCATGGCCGCCGACCATGTGGCGGATGTGCAGCTTGGCCAGTTCGTTGTCGGTCAGGTCCAGCACCGGGAAACCCTGGCTGCGCAAGTTCTCCACCAGCGCCGTACGCGGGTCGGTGTCCGGGTGGGTCTGCACGCCGACGAAGATGTGCGCCTCGGCGTCGGTGTTGTAGCGGTAGTTGAACTCGGTGATCTGGCGCTTGCCGATGGCCTCGCAGAAGGCCTTGAAGCTGCCCGGGCGCTCCGGGATGGTCACGGCGATGATGGCTTCGCGCTTCTCGCCCAACTCGGCGCGTTCGGCCACGTGGCGCAGGCGGTCGAAGTTGACGTTGGCGCCCGAATCGATGGCCACCAGGGTCTGCTCGCGCACGCCTTCGCGTTCCACGTACTTCTTGATCCCGGCCACGGCCAGGGCGCCGGCCGGCTCGGTGATGGAGCGGGTGTCGTCGTAGATGTCCTTGATCGCCGCACAGATCTCGTCGGTGCTGACGGTGATCACCTCATCGACATGACGCTTGCAGATGTCGAAGGTGTGCTGGCCGATCTGCGCCACGGCAACGCCGTCGGCGAACAGCCCGACCTGGCTGAGCACCACGCGCTCACCGGCGGCCATGGCGGCCTGCAGGCAGTTGGAGTCGTCCGGCTCGACGCCGATCACCCTCACTTCGGGGCGCAGGTATTTGACGAAGGCGGCGATGCCCGCCACCAGGCCGCCGCCGCCCACCGGGACGAAGATGGCATCCAGGCGGCCCGGATGCTGGCGCAGGATCTCCATGGCCACGGTGCCCTGGCCGGCGATCACTTCCGGGTCGTCATAGGGGTGGATGTAGACGTAGCCCTTCTCCTCCACCAGCTTCAGCGAATAGGCCAGGGCCTCGGGGAAGGCGTCGCCGTGCAGCACCACCTTGCCGCCCCGGGCGCGTACGCCCTGCACCTTCAGCTCGGGGGTGGTGCGCGGCATCACGATGGTGGCCTTGATGCCCAGCTCGCGGGCCGCCAGGGCCACGCCCTGGGCGTGGTTGCCGGCCGAGGCGGTGACCACGCCGCGCGCCAGCTCCTCGCGGGACAGCTGGGCGATCTTGTTGTAGGCGCCGCGAATCTTGAAGGAGTAGACCGGCTGCATGTCCTCGCGCTTGAGGAGGATCTGGTTGCCCAGGCGCTCGGTGAGCTGGCGGGCGGGCTGCAGCGGGGTTTCCACGGCGACGTCGTAGACGCGCGAGGTCAGGGTCTTCTTCACATATTCTTCGAGCATCTGGGCTTCACTGGCGGGCATTTCACGGGAGGACCGAGTCTACCGCACGGATTCGTCGGGCGACCACATGGTTCTAGGGGTTTAGCGGCTATAATCCGCCCCTTCGACACTCCTCCACTCGGACCTCCACAGCATGACCCAGGACCAGCTCAAGCAGGCCGTCGCCCAGGCCGCCATCGACTTCATCCTCCCCAGGCTCGATGAGAAGAGCATCATCGGCGTCGGCACCGGCTCCACCGCCAACTTCTTCATCGACCTGCTGGCCAGGCACAAGATGGCCTTCGACGGCGCGGTGGCCAGCTCCGAAGCCACCGCCCAGCGCCTGAAGGGCCACGGCATCCCGGTGTACGACCTGAACAGCGTCAGCGACCTCGAGTTCTACGTCGATGGCGCCGACGAGAGCAACGAGCGCCTCGAACTGATCAAGGGCGGCGGCGCGGCGCTGACCCGCGAGAAGATCGTCGCCGCCGTGGCCAAGACCTTCATCTGCATCGCCGACGAGAGCAAGCTGGTGCCGCTGCTCGGCAACTTCCCGCTGCCGGTGGAAGTGATCCCCATGGCCCGCAGCCACGTCGCCCGCCAACTGGTGAAGCTGGGCGGCGATCCGGTCTACCGCGAGGGCGTGCTGACCGACAACGGCAACATCATCCTCGACGTGTACAACCTGCAGATCGACAGCCCGGTGAAGCTGGAAGAACAGATCAACGCCATAGTCGGCGTGGTCACCAACGGCCTGTTCGCCGCGCGCCCGGCCGACCTGCTGCTGCTGGGTACCAAGGATGGCGTGAAGAGCATCAGCCTCTGATACCCGCAGCAACTCCCGGCCGCCGGGAAACCGTCTAGATTTGATGGCTACGGCGCCCCTAGGGGCGCCGCCCCCTGTCACTCAATCAGGAGACGCCCCATGGCCGGGAAATTCCACCTGAAGAAGGCCAACGACGGCCAATTCCACTTCAACCTCAACGCCGGCAACGGCGAGACCATCCTCACCAGTGAACTGTACAAGGCCAAGGATTCCGCCTTGAACGGTATCGAGTCGGTGCGCAAGAACGCCGTTCGCGACGGCGCCTTCGAAAACAAGACCGCCAGCAACGGCAAGTTCTATTTCGTGCTCAAGGCCAGCAACGGCCAGGTCATCGGCCAGAGCCAGATGTACGCCAGCGCCGCCAGCGCCAGTGCGGGCATCGAGTCGGTGAAGAGCAACGCCCCCGGCGCCACCCTCAACGACGAAAGCTGATCAGTCCCCGGCCTGCTTGCGGAACAGGTAGAACAGGTTCGGCTCGCTGACCAGGTAGAGGTTGCCATCGTTGTCCATGGCCACCCCTTCGGCCTGCGGCACCCCGCGCTGCAGGCCGTGCATCCCGCGCAGCAGCGACAGGGTGCTGATCGGCCGGCCGTCGGCATTCAGCTCCAGCACCAGCCGCGACTCGTCCGACAGGGCCAGCAGGTGGCCGCTGCGGTCATCGTACTGCAGGCTCGACAGGTCGCGGACGAAGAGCCGCTCGTCGCGCTGCGGATCATCCACCACGTGGACGGCGAAGGGCTTGTCCGGTTTGGTATGGGGGAAACCGTGGATCTCGTAGATGCGCACCGGATCGCGCTCCTTGGCCACGAACAGGCGCTGGCCGACCGTGTCGTAGGCCAGCCCCTCGAAGCCCTTGTTGCCGGACAGGCCGATGCCCAGGGACAGCTGCTGGGATTGGCTGGCGTCGATGCGCGTGGTGTTCTCGTCCAGGCGCACCTTGATCAGGCGCTGCAGGCGCTCGTCGGTGATCACGTAGACGCCCTTGCTGATGTACTCGATGGCCTCCGGATCGCCGAAACCCTCCAGCTGGACACGCCGGATCAGGTGGCCGTCGAGGGACAGCTCGACGATCTCCGGACGCTGGTTGGTAACGGTGAAGAGGCTGTGGCGGTCGGGGTCGTAGGTCAGGGCGGAGACATCGTCCGACAGGCCTTCGATGGGCTTGGCCTCGATGGCCACCTGGTAGTCCGGCAGCCAGATGGAGCGGTCCCGCCACTCGGAGGCGTGGCGCCATTCTTGCAGGATGAACAGGCCCCGTTCGAACAGACGGAACTGCTGGGCGGCGACGCCGAGCAGCACCAGGACCAGCAGCAACAGAGCGGCTACCAGCCGCCACGGGGTCAGGAGAGAACGCATCGACAAGGACTCTGGGGTTCAGGACGCGACGAAGGATACAGAGCGCACCGGGCTTCTGCCTGAACTCAAGCTTAACGCCCGGGAGCGGGCATGGCGCGCGTTACAAAGGGGACGGACATGGCCACCTCACAGCTACCGGAAGAACGTGCACTCACCACCTTGCACACCATCGCCCTGGCGGTGGCGACCCTCGCCAACAGCGGCATCGCCCGCGCGCCTGCTGGAGGGCAGCGATGTCGCCTGCGCCGACCTCGACACCCCCGACAAGCTGATCACCCACGCCCAGGAGCTGCGCGTCTTCGCCAATGCCCTGGCCTGCACCCGGGACCCGGCCCCGGGTCTCTCCCTCGGCCTGCGCATGCACGTCTCGGCCTACGGCATCCTCGGCTACACCATGCTCGCCAGCCCCACCCTGCGCCGCCACCTGCAGCAGCTGAACACCAGCTTCCGGCGCCTGCCGGACGAAGTGCGCTACGACAAGGCGCGCCAGCTGCTGGTGCAGACCGACCTGCCCATCTACCTGATCGCCGAACAGCTCGGTTACAGCGAGACCGCCAGCTTCCGCCACGCCTTCCAGCGCTGGAGCGGGCAGTCGCCGAGCCTGTATCGGCGGTAGGGCCAACACCTTGGGGGATGATTTTCTGTAGGGGCGAATTCATTCGCCAAGGGCAGCGCAGCTGCCCCCTTCGACCTCGCAGGGCAGACCTGCGGCCTGCTTGGCGAATGAATTCGCCCCTACACCGATCCCCACCCCGTCACCGCCCTCGCAACTTGGCCGGAAATATCCCCTTTTGACCAGATCTATCGTTCTGCACCTACTAGGCTGCTGACAGAATCGGGACAAACAAGCGCCGCTTCACCAGTAGAAAAAAAAGCCCAACAAGAACAAATCCTTAGAGCTTGTGATCAGCATGACCAGCGCGATCAGTGTCGACCGTGTGTGCATGGAGTTCGGGGATCCGGGGCAGGGCGTGAAGGCCCTGGACGATGTTTCCCTGGAGATCCGCGCCAACGAGTTCTTCACCCTCCTCGGCCCCTCCGGCTGCGGCAAGACCACCCTCTTGCGGCTCATCGCCGGTTTCGAACAACCCAGCTCCGGCGCCATCCGCCTCTACGGCGAGCCCATGCAGGGCCTGCCGCCCTTCCGCCGGCCGGTCAACACCGTGTTCCAGAGCTACGCTTTGTTCCCCCATATGACGGTGGCGCAGAACATCGCCTTCGGCCTGGAGATGCGCGGCCTGGCCCGCGACGAGATCGGGCGGACCGTGCAGCGCATGCTGGAGCTGGTGAAGCTGCCGGATGTCGGCAAGCGCCGCGCCGACCAGCTGTCCGGCGGCCAGCAACAGCGCATCGCCCTGGCCCGCGCCCTGGCCAACAAGCCCAAGGTGCTGCTGCTGGACGAATCCCTCTCGGCGCTGGACCAGAAGCTGCGCAAGGAAATGCAGATCGAGCTCAAGCGCCTGCAGCACGAGACCGGCATCACCTTCATCTTCGTCACCCACGACCAGGAAGAAGCCCTGACCATGTCCGACCGCATCGCGGTGATGAGCCGCGGCCGCATCCTCCAGGTCGGCACGCCGACGGAAATCTACGAGGCGCCGCTGAACCGCACGGTGGCGGACTTCATCGGCGAAACCAACTTCCTCGAAGGCGAAGCCCTGGAACGCGGCGTGCTGCTGCCCGACGGCCAGTTGCTCAGCGCCTTCAGCCCGCGGCACGGCGCCGTGACCCTGGCGATCCGCCCGGAACGCACCTGCCTCGACGAACAGGGCAACCTGGCCGGCGAGATCGAGAACGTGGTCTATGTCGGCACCGACACCGTCTACCACCTGAACATCGCCGGGCAGAGCGGCTTCCGCGTACGCCAGCAGAACCGCAATGGCGCCCTCACCGCCTACTCCGCCGGCGAGAAAGTGCGGGTGCAAGTGCCCAGCGAAGCCATCCGGGTGCTGGCCGAATGAGCACCTTGCGTGCCCAGGCCGAACGCCGCCAGCTGCGCCGGCGCCTGTTGCTCACCAGCCCGGCCATGCTGGCCCTGCTGGTGTTCCTGGTGCTGCCCCTGGGGATCATGTTCCTGGTGTCGATCCTGGCGCCCGGCGACTACGGCGGCGTGAAGTGGGACCAGTATTCGCTCGAGGCCTACATCAACTTCCTCTACGAACGCGACCTGGACGACAGCCTGGTGTTCAACACCGACTACCTGCAGATCTTCCAGCGTTCCTTCTGGCTTTCGGTGCTGACCACGGCCGGTTGCCTGCTGATCGGTTTCCCCACGGCGCTCTACCTGGCGCTGCAGAGCGAACGCAAGCGCAACCTGCTGCTGTTCCTGGTCACAGTGCCCTTCTGGACCAACCTGCTGGTGCGGGTCTACGCCTGGATCCTGCTGCTGCGCAACGGCGGCCTGGTGGACAGCGGCCTTGGCGTATTCGGCCTCTCCGACGGCGCGCTGGGGCTGCTGTATACGGACGTCGCCGTGGTGATCGGCCTGCTCTACACCTTCCTGCCGTTCATGGTGCTGCCCATCTACACCAGCCTGGAGAAGCTCGACTGGCGCCTGGTGGAGGCGGCCTTCGACCTCGGCGCCAACCGCTTCCAGGCGCTGCGCCGGGTGATCATTCCGCTGGCCATGCCCGGCATCGTGGCCGGCGCCATCCTGGTGTTCATCCCGTCGCTCGGCAACTACATCATTCCCGAGCTGTTGGGGGGTGGTAAGGCACTGATGATCGGCAACCTGATCCAGCTGCAGTTCGGCGCCTCGCACAACTGGCCGCTGGGGGCGGCGCTGTCCTTCGCCCTGCTCGGTTTCGTGCTGCTGGCGATGCTCCTCTACAGCCTGCGCTTCAAGCAGCCCACCGCCGGGGGCCACCCATGAACCTGCACAACCCGCTCTGGCACTTCACCGGCGTGCGCCCCACCGCCTGGTTGTTCTTCGCCTTCCTCTACGTGCCGATCCTGGTGCTGGCGGCACTGAGCTTCAACGGCGGGCAGTCGGCGACCATCTGGGAGAGCTTCAGCCTGAAGTGGTACGAGGTTGTGGCCAACGACCCGGAGATCGTCCGTGCGGCGAAGAACTCGCTGATCGTCGCCACCTTCGCCACCCTGATCGCCACCGCCCTGGCCACCCTGGCGGCGCTGGGCATGCGCGGCCGCGCCTTTCGCGGGCAGACGCTGATGAACGGGGTCCTCGGCCTGCCGCTGCTGGTGCCGGAGATCGTCACCGCCGTCGCCACCCTGATGTTCTTCGCCTTCATCGGCCTGAAGCTCTCGCTCTTCACCATCCTCATCGCCCACGTGGTGTTCTGCATTCCCTTCGCCTACCTGCCGATCCGCGCCCGCCTGGAAGGCATGGACCCACGCCTGGCCGAAGCCGCCGCCGACCTCTACGCCTCGCCGTGGAAGGCCTTCTGGAAGGTGACCTTCCCCCTCTTGACGCCCGGCATCCTCTCCGGGGCGATGCTGGCCTTCATCATCTCGATGGACGATTTCGTCATCACCTACTTCGTCGCTGGGGCCGGCGCCACCACCCTGCCGGTGTACATCTTCAGTTCGATACGGATGGGCATTTCGCCGAAGATCAATGCCATCTCCTCGATCATCCTCGTGATTTCCATAGCCTTCGTTGCACTGTCCTACTACGTCGGGCAGCGCAAGCGCTGACCCGTCACGACCAGCAAGGAGCTTGACCATGACCCGTCGTACCCCGCTTGCGCTCGCCATCCTGCTCGCCACCGGCCTGGCCGGTTCCGCCCAGGCCGCAGGGACCCTGCATTTCGCCAACTGGTCCGACTACTTCCCGCCGGAGCTGCTGAAGAAGTTCGAGCAGGACACCGGCATCAAGGCGACCCTGGACGCCTACGACAGCAACGAGACCTTGCTGGCCAAGCTCAAGGCCGGCGGCGGCGCCTACGACGTGGTGGTGCCGTCGGACAGCTTCATCCAGATCATGGTGGGCGACGGCCTGCTGCAGAAGTTCGACAAGAGCAAGCTGCCCAACCTGAAGAACCTCAAGCCCAACTTCCGGACCCTCGGCTTCGACCCCGGCCACGACTACAGCGTGCCCTACCTCTGGGGCACCACCGGCTACAGCTACGACAGCAAGCAGGTGCCCGGCGGCAAGCTCGACGAGAGCTGGAAGCCCTTCTTCGAGCCGGCGCCGGAGCTCAAGGGCAAGGTGGTGGCGCTCAATTCCATCGAGGACCTCTACATCGCCGCGTCCCACTACCTGTCCATCGACCAGTGCACCGAGGACCCGAAGGACGCGAAGAAGATCCAGGACCTGCTGCTGGCGCAGAAGCCGCTGCTGGCCATGTACAACAGCGACGGCACCATCGAGCGCATGGCCGCCGGCGAGGTGGCCATGCACCAGCAGTGGAACGGCGCCTTCCACCGCGCCCACGCCCAGCGTGACAGCCTGGTCTACGTCTATCCGAAGGAAGGCATCCACGTCTTCATCGACAACCTGGTGATCCCCAAGGACGCGGTGAACGTCGAGGAGGCCCACGCCTTCATCAACTGGATGATGCAGCCGGAAAACATCGCCGCCGCCTCCAACTTCGCCAAGTACAACAACGCCATCGAAGGTTCGGACAAGTTCATGGAGAAGGAGCTGTTCGACGACCCGGCCATCAACACCCCGCAGGACAAGCTGGACCGCCTGAAGACCTTCAAGCTCTGCTCGCCCAAGGCCCTGAGCCTACGCAGCAAGGTGTGGACCAAGCTGAAGAAATAAGCACTCACCAGCTCAGCGATACCCATCGACGAGGGTGATGGGTATCGCAAAGCTCAACCCATCCTACGAACCTGCCCCTGTCGAGAAGCCGGTGCGCACGGCGCACCCTACCCCATCAACCGGCCATTGAAGTTGGCCACTTCGATCCCTTTTTGACCTTTTGCGGGGTTCTGCCCCCGGTATTCCACTGACAGAATCGAAGCGCATGCAACTAGCAGGTGCCCCACAGACGGGTGCTGATCCAACAAGAACAATGGCTAGAGAGATATGAAGATGTCCCGTGCGCTTTCGCTTCACACCACCCTTCCTCCGTCCTTCCCGCGGACACCCCGCCTCCACCCTTACTGACCGCCCGCGCACAGCCGGATGCGCAACGGACCCGGCCTCGCACGTGCACGGATGGCTCGCAACGCGACCCAGGCGCCGCCCAGCGGCGCGCAGTAAACCGGAGAGAACAATAATGGCCACCCCTTCCGCCAACCTCAGCACCAGCGGTAGCCTGCCGAACGAATTCACCCACAGCGCCCAGGGCACCTCCCTGCGCCGGATACTCGGCCTGCCCGCCCTGGTGTTCTTCGGCCTGGTCTACATGGTGCCCCTGACCATCTTCACCACCTACGGCGTGGTCACCGAGATGACCGGCGGGCGCACCGCCCCGGCCTACCTGGTGACCCTGCTGGCGATGATCTTCACCGCCCTGTCCTACAGCTTCATGGTCCGCCGCTATCCCATCGCCGGATCGGCCTACTCCTACACCAGCCTTAGCTTCGGCCCCGGCGTGGGCTTCCTCGCCGGCTGGTCGCTGCTGCTGGATTACCTGTTCCTGCCGATGATCAATTACCTGGTGATCGGCCTGTTCCTCAATATCGCCTTTCCCGAGGTTCCGGCCTGGGTCTTCGTGGTCGGCTCCATCGCCCTGGTGACGGTGCTGAACATCCTCGGCATCAGCTCGGTGTCAGGGATGAGCAACCTGATAGTCACCGCGCAGGTGGTCTTCGTCCTGGTGTTCCTGGCCATGGCCGGCAAAAGCCTTTCCGGCACCCCCTTAGACTTCAGCGCGCCCTTCGTCGGCGACGGCAGCCAGCCCGGGCTGGCACCCCTGATGGCCGGTGCGGCGGTGCTCTGCCTGTCCTTCCTTGGCTTCGACGCGGTGTCCACCCTGGCCGAGGAAGCCCGCGACCCGAAACGCGACATTCCCCGCGCCATCGTCATCACCACGGTGGGCGCCGGCGTGCTGTTCTTCGTGCTGGCGCTGGTCGCCCAACTGGTGTTCCCCGGCACCACCTTCCAGGACGTGGACGCCGCCGCCAACGAAGTGATGCTCAAAGCCGGTGGCCAGTTCCTCGCCGCCTTCTTCACCGCCGCCTATGTGGCCGGTGCGGCCGGCTCGGCCCTGGCCTCCCAGGCCTCGGTATCGCGCATCCTCTACAGCATGGGCCGCGATGGCATCCTGCCGCGACGCCTGTTCGGCACCCTGTCGGGACGCTACCAGACCCCCACCGTCGCCATCCTGATCGTGTCCCTGGTGTCGCTGCTGGCGGTGGTCATCGACCTCGCCACCCTGGCCTCGATGATCAGCTTCGGCGCCCTGGTGGCCTTCTCTGCGGTGAACCTGGCGGTGATCCGCACCTACCTGTTCGACGGCCGCCCGCGCCAGTCCGGCGACGTGCTGCGCTACGGCCTGGTGCCGCTGGTCGGCTTCGCCCTGATCGCCTGGCTCTGGACCAGCCTCTCCGCCCTGACCCTGGCCATCGGCCTCGGCTGGTTCGCCGCCGGCCTGGCCTACCTGGCCGTGCAGACCGGCGGCTTCCGCCGTCCGGCGCCCCGGGTGCAGTTTTCCGAGCACGAATGAACCCGCTGATCCGCTAGCCGAAAGGAGACGCCGATGCTGACGATCTATTCCGACGACCACCACCTGCACCACGGCAAACACGAGCTTATCGGTGGCCAGTTCACCCCCTGCTTCGAGAAGCCGAGCCGCGCCGACATGGTGCTGGACCGGGCGAAGGCGGTGAACCTGGGCGCCATCCAGGCGCCCAGCGACTTCGGCCTGTCACCCATCCTGCGGGTGCACAGCGAAGGCTTCGTCAACTTCCTGAAGAACGCCTGGAGCGACTGGCAGGCCAAGGGCCGCAGCCACGACATGCTGCCCATCGCCTGGCCGACCCGGCGCCTGCGCCAGGTGGAGCCCACCGATATCGACGGCCGCCTCGGCTACTACTCCTTCGACGCCGGCGCGCCCATCACCGCCGGCACCTGGCAGGCCATCACCAGCTCGGCCAACGTCGCCCTCACCGGCCAGGCCGAGTTGCGCAAGGGCGCTCGCGGTATCTTTTCCCTGTGCCGCCCGCCGGGCCACCATGCCGCCGCGGACTACATGGGCGGCTACTGCTACCTGAACAACGCGGCCGTCGCCGTGCAGGCCATGCTGGACGCCGGCGCCAGGCGCGTCGCGGTGCTGGACGTGGACTACCACCACGGCAACGGCACCCAGGACATCTTCTACGACCGTGCCGATGTGCTCTTCACCTCAATCCACGGCGATCCGCGCTTCGAATACCCCTACTTCCTCGGCTTCGCCGACGAAAAGGGCGTGGGCGCCGGGGCCGGTTTCAATTTCAACTACCCCCTGGCCGAAGGCAGCGACTGGTCGGTGTGGAGCCTGGCGCTGCTGGACGCCTGCCGGCAGATCGCCGAATACGCGCCGGACGCGCTGGTGGTGTCGCTGGGTGTGGACACCTTCAAGGAAGACCCCATCTCGCAGTTCAAGCTGGACAGCCCGGATTACCTGCGCATGGGCGAGATCATCGGCAAGCTCGGCCTGCAGACGCTGTTCGTGATGGAAGGGGGCTACGCGGTGGAGGAGATCGGCATCAACGCGATCAATGTGCTGCAGGGGTTCGAGAGCGTGGCCTAGGGCCCTGGCCCTATCGTTGTAGGGGCGAATTCATTCGCCAGGCAGGCCGCAGGTCTGCCCGGGGATCCTGCAGGGGGCTGCGTTGCAGCCCTTGGCGAATGAATTCGCCCCTACAGGCCCCGAGCGACGATCTTTGTCTGGCTCAGTTCACCCGCTCGACGAGCTCCACATCCACTTCGCGGCCCATCAGGTCGCGGTCCACTTCGCCGGTGAGCTTGACGGTGTCCTTCTCGCCGATGGCCTGCGGCGGCCAGTCTTCGTCGTCGATTTCCACCTTCATGGTGCCGGTGGCGTCCTTGAACTCGTAGATATCACCCTTGATGCGCTTGACGATCTGCCCCTGCAGCACGACCGGGGCATCGTCCGCGGCGTCCAGGGCTGCGGCGACGGTATTGATCTGCGCAGTGGCGCCGGGGCCGGTGTAGCTGCTGGCCATGACGGCGGTGGAGAACAGCGGTACGGCCAGCAGGGCGAGGTATTTGGCTTTCATGGAGGTGATCCCGTTGTGTGGTTGACGGGATCAGGCTAGGGCGAGCGGCTGAAACGAGGCTTAAAAGCGCCTTAAGCGAAACTTAACGACCGGCCCGCTGGTGGAAATCCACCTCGTGGATTTCCACCCTGCGGCACTCAGCCCCGATCGGCGCTGACCACCAGCTCCTTGCGGAACACGTAGAACAGGTTCGGCTCGCTGACCACATAGATGTCGCCGCTCTCATCCATGGCCACGCCTTCGGCACGGGGAATACGGCTTTCCAGGCCGTTCATGCCGCCGAGCAGGCTGATGAAGCTGACCGGTTCGCCCTGCTCGTCCAGCTCCAGCAGCAGGTTGGACTGCGCCGACAGCACCAGCAGGTGGCCGGTACGCGGGTCGATGCTGAGGGCCGAGAGATTGCGCATGCCCAGGCCGTAGCCGGGCAATGGGCGCAGCACTTCGCCCAGGGTGTCGCTACCGTCGCTGCCGAGGCTGAACAGGGCCACCGGGCCGCGCTCCTTTCCAAGGATCAGCCGCCCCTTGGCCGGGTCCCAGGCGATGCCTTCGAAGCCCTTGTTACCGGAGTCGGGGAAGCCCAGGTCGAACTCCGGCGTGCTGCCGGCGCTCAGTTCGCGGGTGTCCGGGTCCAGTTCAAAGATCGACAGGGTGCGGCGGCGCTCGTCGGTCACCGCCACATGGCCACCTTCGAGCACTGCCACCCCTTCGGGGTTGGAGAAGCCCTTCAGCGGAATCTTGCGCAGGACCTCGCCGTCGCGGCTCAGCTCCACCAGGGTCGGCGACTTGCCGGTGACGGTGAACAGGGTTCCGGTGACCGGGTTATAGGCCAGGTCCGAGGTTTCGTCGTTCTCCAGACCCGCCAGCGGTTTGCCCTGCAGCACCGCCTTGTAGCCCGGCAACCAGATGCTTTCGGCGCGCTGCTCCTGGGACAGCTGCTGCTCAGCCAGCCAGACCAGGGCACGGTCGTCCCAGTGCATGTAGCGCGTGAGCGCGGTGGTACCAGCGATGGCAGCGACCAGGCCCAGCAGCAACCAACGGCGGCGGATGAACGGAAGGAAGCGAAGGGGCATCAGGTACTACTCGACGATGAGATCGGGAGAAGATAGCGAAATGCCAGTGAAAGTTTCGTGAAACTGGCCGCCGCCGGTCGGCCGGGTCAGATGACCCGGCTGTCGAAGGAGCTGTGGCCCACCAGCTCCAGTACCAGCTCGTCGCCCTGGTTCAGCGGACCGACACCCACCGGGGTGCCGGTGAGGATGACGTCGCCCGGCTGCAGGCTGAAATGGCCGGCCATGTGCTGGATCAGCGGCAGGATGGCGTTGATCATGTCGCGGCTGTTGCCGTCCTGGCGGATCTCACCGTTGATGGTCAGGCGAATGCCGATGTCGTCCAGGCTCTCCGGGGCGTCGCCCGGCACGAAGGGCGCCAGCACGCAGGCGCCGTCGAAGGACTTGGATATTTCCCAGGGCAGGCCCTTCTCCTTCAGCTTCGCCTGCACGTCACGCAGGGTCAGGTCCAGGGCCGGGGCGAACCCGGAGATGGCGTCGCGCACTTCCTCTTCATCGGGGTGGCGGGACAGCGGCTTGCCGATCAGCACGGCGATCTCGGCTTCGTAGTGCACTGCGCCGCGGTCCTGGGGAATGCTGAAACCACCGACCAGGGGCACCACACACGAACCCGGCTTGATGAACAGCAGCGGCTCGGTGGGCACGGGGTTGTTCAGTTCCTTGGCGTGCTCGACGTAGTTGCGGCCAATGCAGACCACCTTGCCCAGGGAAAAGTGGATCGGGGTGCCATCGACGTACTGGTGCTGGTAGCTCATTGACCGACTCCTGAACGGTTTCCATACGAAACAGGCGGTGGATCGCTCCACCGCCTGCCTGCTCAATTGAATATTTTTCCGGGGTTCATGATGCCGTTGGGATCGAACACAGCCTTGATCGCCTTCATCACCGCGATCTCCGGTTCGGAACGGCTGTAGCCGAGGTAATCACGCTTGGTCATGCCCACGCCGTGCTCGGCGGAGATGGAGCCGTTGTATTTCTCGACAGTTTCGAACACCCACTTGTTCACGGTGGCGCACTTGGCGAAGAACTCGTCCTTGGACAGGTTCTCCGGTTTCAAGATGTTCAGGTGCAGGTTGCCGTCGCCGATATGGCCGAACCAGACCACTTCGAAGTCCGGGTAGTTGGCCTCGACTATGGCGTCGATGTCATGGAGGAAGGCCGGCACCCTGGAAACCGTAACCGAAATGTCGTTCTTGTACGGCGTCCAGTGGGAAATGGTCTCGGAGATGTACTCGCGCAGCTTCCAGAGGTTCTGCAGCTGCTGCTCGCTCTGGCTCATCACGCCGTCCAGCACCCAGCCCTGCTCGACGCAATGCTCGAAGGTGGCCAGGGCGTCGTTGGCGATCTCCTCAGAGGCGGCTTCGAATTCCAGCAGCGCATAGAAGGGGCACTCGGTCTCGAAGGGCGCCGGCACGTCGCCACGGGCGAGGACCTTGGCCATGGCCTTGTCGGAGAAGAACTCGAAGGCGGTCAGGTCCAGCTTGCTCTGGAAGGCGTGCAGCACCGGCATGATGGAGTCCAGGTCCGGCGAGCCGAGGACCATGGCGGTGAGGTTCTTCGGCGCGCGATCCAGGCGCATGGTGGCCTCGACCACGAAGCCCAGGGTGCCCTCGGCGCCGATGAACAGCTGGCGCAGGTCATAGCCGGTGGCATTCTTGATCAGGTCGCGGTTCAGCTCCAGCAGCTCGCCGGCGCCGGTGACCACCTTGAGACCGGCCACCCAGTTGCGGGTCATGCCGTAGCGAATCACCTTGATCCCGCCGGCATTGGTGCCGATGTTGCCGCCAATCTGGCTGGAACCGGCGGAAGCGAAGTCCACCGGGTAGTACAGGCCCTTGTCCTCGGCGAAGTTCTGCAGCTGCTCGGTGACCACGCCCGGCTGGCAGACCACGGTGCGGTCGTACTCGTTGAACCCGAGGATCTGGTTCATGTAGTCGAAGGCGACCACCACCTCGCCGTTGGCAGCAACCGCCGCAGCGGAGAGGCCGGTACGACCGCCGGACGGCACCAGCGCCACCTTGTGCTGGTTGGCCCAGCGCACGATGGCCTGCACCTGCTCGATGCTCTTGGGGAAGACGATGGCGCTGGGCGCAGGGGCGAAATGCTTGGTCCAGTCCTTGCCGTAGGCGTCCAGGGACGCGGCGTCGGTCAGGACCTTGCCAGGCTCGACAAGGGTCTTCAGCTCTTCGATCAGGGCAGCGTTGGTCATCAGAGGAACTCTCAAATCATTCATGGTCGCCCTGAGAACGATTCAGGTCGCAACCGAGCAAGGGAAAAGGAGATCATGCTAGCATACGCACCCCGCGAATCGTGCGCTGCAGCCGATTTTCCGGGTAGCAGCCAAGTCCTCCCACGGCCCGCTTCTGTCATTTTTACCGGGATACATAGGTACGCAGATGAGCAAGACCTCTCTCGAAAAGAGCAAGATCAAGTTCCTTCTCCTCGAAGGCGTCCACCAGAACGCCGTGGACACCCTGAAGGCCGCCGGTTACAGCAACATCGAGTACCTCAAGGGCGCCCTCTCCGGTGACGAACTGAAAGAGAAGATCGCCGACGTCCACTTCATCGGCATCCGCTCGCGCACCCAGCTCACCGAAGAGGTGTTCGACTGCGCCAAGAAGCTCATCGCCGTCGGCTGCTTCTGCATCGGCACCAACCAGGTCAACCTCAATGCGGCCCGCGAGCGCGGTATCGCCGTGTTCAACGCCCCCTACTCCAACACCCGCTCGGTAGCCGAGCTGGTGCTGGCCGAAGCCATCCTGCTGCTGCGCGGCATTCCGGAGAAGAACGCCTCCTGCCACCGCGGCGGCTGGATCAAGTCGGCGGCCAACTCCTTCGAGATCCGTGGCAAGAAGCTCGGCATCGTCGGCTACGGCTCCATCGGCACCCAGCTCTCGGTACTGGCCGAGGCCCTCGGCATGCAGGTGTTCTTCTATGACACCGTGACCAAGCTGCCGCTGGGCAACGCCACCCAGGTGGGCAACCTGCACGAGCTGCTGGGCATGTCCGACATCGTCTCCCTGCACGTGCCCGAGCTGCCGTCCACCCAGTGGATGATCGGCGAGAAGGAGATCCGCGCGATCAAGAAGGGCGGCATCCTGATCAACGCCGCCCGAGGCACCGTGGTAAAGCTGGACGCCCTGGCCGAAGCCATCAAGGACGAGCACCTGATCGGCGCCGCCATCGACGTGTTCCCGGTCGAGCCCAAGTCCAACGATGAAGAGTTCGAGAGCCCGCTGCGTGGCCTGGATCGCGTGATCCTGACCCCGCACATCGGCGGCTCCACCGCCGAGGCCCAGGCCAACATCGGCCTGGAAGTGGCGGAGAAGCTGGTCAAGTACAGCGACAACGGCACCTCGGTGTCCTCGGTCAACTTCCCCGAAGTGGCCCTGCCGTCCCACCCGGGCAAGCACCGCCTGCTGCACATCCACCAGAACGTGCCGGGCGTGATGAGCGAGATCAACAAGGTGTTCGCCGACAACGGCATCAACATCTCCGGCCAGTACCTGCAGACCGACGAGAAGGTCGGCTACGTGGTGATCGACGTCGATGCCGAGTACTCGGACCTCGCCCTCGAGAAGCTGCAGCACGTCAACGGCACCATCCGCAGCCGCGTCCTCTTCTAAGGACTGCGCGCATGAAAAAGGGAGGCCGCGCCTCCCTTTTTCTTTGCCGGCGCCCGGCCGGACGGGCTTCGAATCACTTCACCGTGATGGTGATCTGGTCCGAAACCACCGGTGGGTCCAGCGGTACGTGGTTCTTGTCGCCCACCAGCAGCTGCAGGGTGTATTTGCCCGGCGGCAGGGTGACCTCGGTTTCGGTCTGGCCCTTGCCGAAATGACGGATGCTGTCGGTCATCGGCAAGGGGCGGTCCATAGCCGGCTGCTGGTCCAGGTTGATCAGCAGGTGATGGTGGCCGGTGGCGGGCATATCGACGCCAGCAGGCGCGACACCCATGCCCTTGAGGCCGAACTTGATGGTGGAGGTATGGCCGACGGTGGCGCCATCCGCCGGTTCGATGAAATACACCTGCGCACCCTCGGGTGCCGGAGTACGCGGAATGGCCGCCAGGGTGGCGGTGGCGGCGCCGAACAGCAGGGCGCCAAGGCTCAGTAAAGACAAAGTCCTCATTGCACATCTCCATGTTTTTGTGAGCCAGACACCAGACCCCATGCAACCAGATAGGTTCACTGTTGTCCGAGCAAGGCGCTCTATCCGCGCCCGCCGAAGAATCCATAACGAATCGAGGATGTTCCCCATGCGCCTGCTGTACTGCCTGCCCGCCCTGTTCGCCCTGCTGAGCCCCCTGGCCCAGGCCGAACTGCTCGACGACATCTGGGAACGCGGCAGCCTGCGCATCGCCCTGGAGGAGAACAATCCGCCCTACAGCTACCGCGAAGACGGCAAACTGACCGGCTTCGAAGTGGAGCTGGGCCGCGCCCTGGCGAGTGAGTTGAACGTCGATGCGGAATTCGTGGTGGCAGAAGACGGCAAGCTGCTGGAAGGCCTCCAGGCCGGCCGCTACGACATCGCCCTGGACCAGTTCGGGGCCGCGCCCCAGGGCCCCCTGGAGTTCAGCGAGCCCTACGCCTTCCCCCTGGCCGAGGCCGAAGGCGACAACGGCGTGGCGCAGCCCTTGGCAATCCCCTTCCAGAAGGGCAACCCGGCCTTCCGCGACACCCTCAACCGCGCCCTCGACAAGCTGAAGTCCGACGGCCGGCTGGGCGAGCTGTCGCAGCAGTGGCTGGGCAAGGACCTCAGCCAGCCGGCCGCGGCCTCGCGCTGAGCCTCAGCCCGCCTCCAGCTCGGCCAGGCGCGCCGCCGCCTCGGCCAGCTCTTCCTCGCTGAACACCTCCACGCCGGCGCGGCGCAGGGCCGCGGCGGTCACGCCCTCGCCCGCGACGCGGATGCCGCTGAAGCTGCCGTCATAGTTCTCGCGGTTGCCGCAGGAGGGGCTGCGCGCCTTGAGCAGGGCGATGCGGATACCGTGGGCGGCCACCAGCTCCAGGGCGATGCGCGCCCCGGCGACGAATTCGCCGGTCACGTCCTGGCCGTCGTCGGTGAGCACCGGCAGCTCGCCGTCCAGCACGCCAGCGCCCCGGCCGCCAGCAATCTCCGCCGGCGCCCGCGGTGTCGGCAAGCCGCCGGCCACCTCGGGACAGAGCGGCACTATGCGGCCCTCCGCCTGCCAGCGCGCCAACAGGTCGAACGGGCCGTGGGCGCCGCCGTCGTAACGCACCCGCTGCCCGAGCAGGCAACGGCTGACCAGGATCTTCTGCATCTTCATCTCCTCGAAGGGCGTCGCAGGTGGTCACCCCGCGTAACAGCCCGAACCGGCGCACTGACCCTGCCCCGATCGAAGGTAGGGCGCCGGACAATCCACTCACACCGCAGCCGGGCGGGCGCCCCCAACCTTAGGCGGGAAGCGCCACCCGCCACTGGCCGCCAGTGCCGTGGCGCCCCAGACTCTGCACGCCAACCGCACAGGAACGTGCCATGCCCATAACGATAAACCACCTCCGCCTCGCCCTGGCCTGCGCCGCCGCCCTCCTCGGCGCAACCGCCCAGGCCGCGCTGGAACCCCTGGACAACCAGGCCCTCGGCCAGATCAGCGGCCAGGCCGGGGTCAACCTGCGCCTGGACCTGATGGCGCGCATCGACAGCCTGAGCTGGAACGACGACGGCGGCAGCCTGTCGCTGCGCAACCTGCGCATCGACAACGGCTGCGCCAATCCCGGCGACTGTCCCAATGGCAGCGGCGGCAGTTTCGCCCTGGGGCCGGCGCAGCTGGGGCTGACGGTGCCCATACTCGGCATCGACCAGCCCACCCTCAAGCTCGATGTGGTCAAGAGCGGCACCGGCATCCAGCAGATGCGCCTGGAACTGCCGGACCTCACCACCATCAACGAACAACTCCAGGGCAGCGGCTTCCCGGCCCAGCGCATCCGCGTGCGGGTCGGCGCCGACCTGCACATAGGCGACAGCCGGATCGGCAGCCTGGAAATCCGCGATATCACCGACCTGCGGGGCAACTTCCGGGTCTGGGGCCACTAGCCCCGGGGCTCAGAGCGGGCCGCCACCGCGCCGGCGGAACCAGCCGGTCAGGGACAGGCGCTCGCGGCTGGCCGGCAGTACCTCGTGGGGCAGTTCGGCGGACAGGAACACCACCAGGCTGCCGCCCTCGGGCAGCACGTCCCGTTCGCCTTGCTCCGGATACAGGCGCAAGGCGCCGCCCTGCTCCGGCTGCCAGTCGGCGTTCAGGTAGGCCACCACCGACACCGCACGACGATCGTCGTCGCGGAAGCGGTCCAGGTGCTTCTGGTAGAAGGCACCCGGGGGATACAGGGCGAAGTGGCACTCGAAGTCTTCCAGCCCCAGAAAGAGTTCGCGGTTGAGCCGCTGGCGCAGCTCGTCCATCAGATCCAGGTAGGCATCGCTGGTGGCCGACTGGCCGCGCTCCAGCCAGTGGATGCTATCGCCGCGCACCCCCTCACGAATCTGCTGGCCCTCGCCACGCCCCACGGAGGCCGGCGCCAGGCTTCCGGCGGCGGCACGGGCACGGCATTCCCCGGCCAGAGCGGCGGTGAGTTCGGCGGGGAGTGCGAGGCGCTGATGAGACCAACCCTGGCTGGCCAGGTCGTCAACGATCGGAGCAAGTTGTAGGAAATCGGCGGGGGCGTTCATGCGGCGCATTCTACCAGTGCGCAGGATTGTTCCTACATGAATTGAGGCCGTTTCCGAAGCCTCGACAATAAAGCCCGAGTCCGCTGAGAATAGCCGCACGCTCAACCCCGCACTGCCCGCCCGCCACCGCCTTCCCCCGCCGAACCGATGCCGTCCGCGTGGGTCCGATACGAACAGCGGACTGCGTCACCAAGGAGACTCCATGCGCCTGCTTTTCGCCATCACCCTCCTGCTCCTCGGCTTGCCGGCCATGGCCGACGATCACGCCAGCCTCTACCAGGCGGCCGGCTGGCCGGAGCAGCGCGCGCACTTCAATGACGCCCTCACGGCAGCCCAGCAGCGCTACCAGAAGACCCTGCCGCCGGCGGTCTACCAGGCCTTGGTGGATAACAGCAACCGCCGCTTCCAGCCCCAGGCCATCGACCAGCGCGCCCAGACCGCCCTGCGTGGCCAGCTGAACGACCCGCGCCCGGCCCTGGCGTTCTTCCAGTCGCCCCTGGGGCGCAAGATCATCGCTGCCGAGACCCTGGCCACCCGCCGCGACCAGTTGGCCAAGCACGCCAACGGCCTGCCGCGCATCGAGGCCGATGCCACCCGCCGCCTGCTGATCCGCCATCTGGCCCAGGCCATCCCGGCCCGCGAGGCCGGTGCCGAGGTCAGCCTGGCCCTGGCCGGCGTCGCCGCCGACAGCCTCAGCCAGATGCTTCCCGGCCTGCTGGGCAGCGGCCAGGCCCAGGGCATGATCGACGGCCAGCGCCAGCGCCTGATGGAACAGATCGGCAACGATCTGGACAACACCCTGCTCTACGTCTATCGCGACCTTTCCGACCCGGAACTGGAAGAGTTCGTCACCTTCGCCGAGTCGGCTGACGGCAAGGCCTACTACCAGGCCGCCCTCGCCGCCGTGCGCGCCGGCCTGGCCGTGGGCCAGGAGGCCTCCGCACAGCAGGGCCTCTGAGCCACCACGGCGCTGGGTGGGAGCGAATTCATTTGAACTTGGGAAACCGCGTCCTGAGGACGTGGTCATGAGTCATCGGCTCTGCCTGTGACGATTCGAATGTCCGGGCTAGCGGTAGGGTGCGCCGTGCGCACCGGCGGTTTGACGTGGTGCCGAAGCCGATCCCGGAATCGGTGCGCGCAGCGCACCCTAGGGTCCAGGCCAGGCGAAAGGGGGCGGCCTTGTGCACGGGGGAGGATTCGCCCCCTTCCAGGGGGCCAAAAGCAAGTCCACGTTCTACTGAACCACCACAACCATCCCTCACCCCTCTCCCAGAGGGAGAGAGGCTAAAGCCTCACCCCAACCGTTCCCGCAGGAAGCCGAAGTAGCGTTCCCGATAGGCCGGTGCCTCGTTCACCAGATGGTGCCCGGCCCCTTGCAGCATCAGCACGTCGGGCCGGTCGAACTTCTCCGCCAGCACTTTGAGGTTGTGCTTCCAGTCCACCGTCATGTCGCCATCGCCCTGGATCACCAGGGGGCGCCTGGTGCTGCGCTGCGCCTTCTCGATGCGCGGCACCCAGCGCGCCAGGGCGCCGACCCAGGCGGTAGGCAGGGTCTGCGGTTGCAGCGGATCGCGGTGGTGGACGAACTCGATGAACTCGGCATCGCTGGAGTTGACGCTGAAGCGCCGCGGAATGCCTTCGACGAAATGCCGCATCAACTGGTAGCTGAACCTCGACCAGCCCCAGGCCCGCGGCCGCACCAGCGGAGCGAAGAGCAGCGTCTCGCCCAGCTCCGCGCGCGGCGCGCCGTTCAGCAGGTAGTCCAGCAGGATGGCGCCGCCGGTGCTCTGCCCCGCCAGGTGCCAGGGCCGTGGCAGCCCCAGGGTCGCGGCCTCGCCCAGCAGGGCTTCGAGGGTGGCCTGGTACTCGGCGAAGTCGCCGATGCTGGCCCGCGCCCCGCTGGACAGCCCGTGGCCGGGCAGGTCGCAGGCGATCACCGCGAAGCCCATCCCCAGTGCCCAATCCACCAGATGGCCATAGAGCCCCATGTGGTCGTAGTAGCCGTGCAGCATCACCAGGCTGGCGCGGGGTTCGGACGGCAGCCAGAGCTGGGTGACCAGGGTATAGCCGGCTGCTTCGATGCAGCCCAGGCGAGTCGAAACATCCGGATGGCGCGTGGAGAAATCCAGTCGGTAGAAGGCCCGATAGGTCTGCGCCTGGCGCAAGTCCGCGGCGCCTGCGGCCAAGGGTCGCAACAAGGAGCGCAGCAGTTCGGGCTGGAAGTGGTCTGACATCGGGCTTTCCCTGGATCGAGCGAAGATCGCCACGGGACCGCCTGGGTCCCTGGCCGGCTGCCGATATTCTGCTGCCCGGCGCAACGTGGCAAGCTACGCGCCCCTACACAGGCCCCTTCAGCATGCGTGCCCCCAGACCCAAGACGCTCCTTTCCAGCCTCGTCCTGCTCGCCTGCGTCAGCACCATCCTGCTGGCACTGCGCTGGTACGAATCGCGTTACGTCCGCCCCTTCGACACCCAGGCCCGGGTATTTTCCGGCGAGCAGCTGCGCCTGCCGACCAACCTCGCCGGCCCGGGGCCGATACGCCTGGTGCATTTCTGGGACCCGGCCTGCCCGTGCAATGCGGGCAACCAGCAGCATCTGGCCGAGCTGATCCAGCGCTTCGCGCCCCAGGGCGTGACCTTCCACGCCCTGCAGAGGCCCGGCAGCAAGGGCCAGCTGCCACCCGGCCTTGAGGCCCTGCAACCGCTGGCCGAGGTGCCCGGCGCCGAAGAACTGCCCGCAGTGCCCGCCGTCGGCATCTGGGACCGCGACGGTCGCCTGGCCTACTTCGGCCCCTACAGCGAAGGGGCGGTGTGCAACTCGGCCAACAGTTTCATCGAACCCATTCTCGAAGCCCTGCTCGACAATCGCCCGGTCAGCGCCAGCAGCACGCTGGCGGCCGGCTGCTTCTGCGCCTGGCGCGAGCCATCCTAGCCGCCGCCAAGGCGCGCCCTGTAGGCCTCCGGCGGCATGCCATACCAGCGGCGAAAGGCCCGGTAGAAGGGCGACAGCTCGGCAAAGCCGCAGGCCCGGGCCACTTCGCGCATCGCCCTGCCCTCCCGTAGCAGCTCCACCGCACGGGCTTGCTGCACCGCTTCACGCACCCGCCGCAGGTTGCTGCCCTGCTCGGCCAGCGCGCGTTGCAGGCCCCCGGCGCTCAAGCCCAGCTCGGCGGCACAGGCTTGCAGCGAACAATCCGCCTGGCCGAGCCGCACACCCAGCAGGTAGCGCAGGCGGTTGAGCAGGTCGTTGCCCGCCAGCGCATCCAGCTGCGCCTCGGCATGCCGCCAGAGCAGTTGGTGCAGCTCCGGATTGGCGGTACGCGAGGGGCGTTTCAGCAAGGCTGCCGGGAACAGCAGCGCGTCATGCTCACAGCCGAACTCGGGCAGCAGGCCGAACAGGCGCTGGTGTTCGCTCACCCGTGCCGGCCGGGGATGGCGGAACCGCACGCCGTCCAGACGGAATTCGCCGTCGGTGATGGAGCCCAGCAGCTTGGCGAACAGCAGGGCCAGGCACTCCATCTGCTGGCGCAGGGAAGAGAAGCCCAGGTAGTTGAGGTCGATCACCAGGCATGCCTGCGCACCCTCGATCCGCAGCTGGGCGACGAAGCCACCGGAGAGGATGTGCTGGAAACGCAGGAAACTCGCCAATGCCTCGCCCAGGTCGCGGCTGGCCAGCAGCAGGTAGCCCACCACATCGAGCAGGCGCGGCTTCATCACCTCCCCCAGGTGCAGGCCGATATCGGGGTCACCGATCAAGCCGTCGGCAGCCAGCCAGAACTGCGGCGCGTCGTCATGGCGCAGGCGGCCGTCCACAGGAGGCGCTCCCCAGCGACGATGCTGGTTGATGCCGAGGTAGACCTGCCCGGGGTCCAGGCCCAGCTCCGCCAGGGCTTCGTAAAGCAGGCGGCGCAGTGTGGCGGAATGGGTCAGGGGCACAAGGGCGATGGCATCGGGCTCGGCGTTGGGCATGGCGGGCTCCACGAAATTGACCGAAGACTTCCAGCCATGAAGCCTTTGGTCAATGCCCGCGAAGATCGGCTTGGAGAGAATGCCGCGACCACAACAAGGAGAATCGTGCATGAAACGCACCCTGACCGCCCTGGCCGTCATCGTCGCGGCGGCCGCAGCGGGCGGCGCCTGGTACAGCGAACACAAGAAGCCGCTGCGCAGCGGCGAGCTGGCCCTGGCCCATCTCCAGGCTCCGGTGACCGTGCGCTACGACGAGCGCGGCGTACCGCATATCCAGGCCGCCAACGAAACCGACCTGTACCGTGCCCTGGGCTTCGTCCATGCCCAGGACCGCCTGTTCCAGATGGAGATGCTGCGTCGCCTGGCCCGTGGCGAGCTGGCGGAAATCCTCGGCGCCCGCCTGGTGGACACCGACCGCCTGTTCCGCACCCTGGGGATTCGCGCCCACGCCGACGCCTACGCCGGCAAGATGGACCTGGACAGCCCGGCGACCAAGGCGCTGCAGGCCTACCTCGACGGCATCAACCAGTACCAGGACAGCCGTCCGGCGCCGGTGGAATTCGACCTGCTGGGCATCGAGAAACGCCCCTTCACCGTCGCGGACACCCTCTCGGTGGCCGGCTACATGGCCTACAGCTTCGCCGCCGCCTTCCGCACCGAACCGGTGATGACCTATGTGCGCGACGAGCTGGGGGCCGACTACCTGAAAGCCTTCGACCTCGACTGGCACCCCGAAGGCGTGATCGGCCAGCCCCTGGCCAGCGCCGACTGGCAGGACCTCAACCGCCTGGCGCAGCTCAGCCAGCAGGCCCTGGTGGAAGCCGGCCTGCCGCAGTTCGAGGGCAGCAACGCCTGGGCCGTATCCGGCAGTCGCACCGCCAGCGGCAAGCCGCTGCTGGCCGGCGACCCGCACATCCGCTTCGCCGTGCCGGCGGTGTGGTACGAGGCGCAGCTTTCCTATCCGGGCTTCGAGCTCTACGGCCATCACCAGGCGCTCAACCCGGTCGCCTCCCTGGGGCACAACCGGCAGTTCGCCTGGAGCCTGACCATGTTCCAGAACGACGACCTCGACCTGATCGCCGAGAGAAGCAACCCGGACAACCCCGACCAGGTCTGGTACCAGGGCCGCTGGGTGAACCTTGAGAGCCGCGAGGAAAGCATCCAGGTCAAGGACGGCGAACCGGTGAAGCTGACCCTGCGCCGCTCGCCCCACGGCCCCATCATCAACGACGCCCTGGGCGCGGCCGCCGGCAAGACGCCCATCGCCATGTGGTGGGCCTTCCTGGAGACCGAGAACCCTATCCTCGACGCCTTCTACCAGCTCAACCGCGCCGACAGCCTGGCCAAGGCCCGTGCCGCCGCCGAGAAGATCCACGCCCCGGGGCTGAACGTCGTCTGGGCCGGCGCCAGCGGAGACATCGGCTGGTGGGCGGCCGCCCGGCTGCCGCAACGTCCGCAGGGCGTGAACCCCACCTTCATCCTCGACGGCAGTACCGGCGCGGCGGACAAGCCCGGCTACCTGCCCTTCAGCGCCAACCCCCAGGAGGAGAACCCGGAGCGCGGCTACATCGTCTCGGCCAACTACCAGCCGCTGTCGCCCACAGGCGTGGCCATTCCCGGCTACTACAACCTGCCTGACCGCGGCCAGCGCCTCAACGAACGCCTCGCCCAACCCGGGGTGAAGTGGGACCTGCGCAACAGCCAGGCGCTACAGCTGGATACCGGCACCGGCTATGGCCCGCGCCTGCTGGCGCCGCTGCTGGACGAGCTGCGCGCAGCGGCGGCCGATGACCGGGAGAAGGCCCTGGTGGAGCGACTGGCCGGTTGGAACGGCGACCACGGGCTGGACTCCGTCGCCGCCACCCTGTTCAACCAGTTCATCCATGATCTGGCCAAGGCCGCCATGCACGACGAACTGGGCGACGCTTTCTTCGACAGCCTGCTGCAGACCCGCGTCCTCGACACCGCCCTGCCGCGACTGGCCGCAGACGCCAATTCACCCTGGTGGGACGATCGCGATACCCCGCAGAAGGAAGGCCGCGCCGAGGCGGTCAAGGTCGCCTGGCAGGCCAGCCTGGCGCACCTGCAGCGGACCCTGGGCGAGGACAGCGGCAAATGGCTCTGGGGCAATGCCCATCCCCTGACCCACAATCACCCGCTGGGCCAGCAGAAGCCGCTGAACCTGCTGTTCAACGTCGGCCCCTTCGCCGCCCCCGGCGGCCATGAAGTGCCCAACAACCTGTCCAACCGCGTAGGTCCAGCTCCCTGGGAAGTGTTCTATGGTCCCTCCACCCGCCGCCTGGTGGACCTGGCCGATGCCGAACACGCCCTGGGCATCAACCCCGTCGGCCAGAGCGGCGTGCTCTTCGACCGCCACTACAAGGACCAGGCCGAGGCCTACCTGCGCGGTGAATACGTGCCGATGCACTTCGCCGAGGATGAGGTGAAGGCCAATAGCCGCGAGGTGCTGAAGCTGGTGCCTGGCAATTGAGCATCGGAGCGAGCCTCTCCCCCGGCCCCCGCCCTGCGCCCCTGCCTGATCGCTTCGCGCTCAGGCGTTCATCGCCACCGGAAGCGGTGCTTCCGAAAGCGTGCCTCTTCACCCCTGAAGAGGAGAGGGGTGACTCAGGGCCCACCATCCTGCACAGGCCACTCCCTCTCCCTTCAGGGAGAGGGCTGGGGAGAGGGGAAGACTCACCGGGCGGCGCGGTATTTATCCTGAACCGTCAGATCCGCTCCAACGCCTGCGCCAGATCCGCGCGCAGGTCGTCCACGTCTTCCACCCCCACCGACAGCCGCACCAGGGAGTCGCCGATGCCCAGTTCGGCGCGGATCTCCGCCGGGATGCTGGCGTGGGTCATGATCGCCGGGTGCTCGATCAGGCTTTCCACCCCGCCCAGGCTTTCCGCCAGGGTGAAGATGCGCACCGCTTCGAGGAAGCGCTTGGTGCCGGCCAGGTCCGCTTTCAGGTCCAGGGAGATCATCCCGCCATAGCCGTGCATCTGCCGTCGTGCCAGTGCGTGCTGCGGATGGGACAGCAGGCCGGGATAGTAGACCCGCGCCACTTGCGGCTGCTGCTCCAGCCAGAAGGCCAGTTCCAGCGCGTTGCCGCAGTGGCGCTCCATGCGCAGGGCCAGGGTCTTCACTCCGCGCAGGGTGAGGAAGGCGTCAAAGGGGCCGGCGATGGCACCCACGGCGTTCTGCAGGAAGCCCAGGCGTTCGCGCAGCGGCTCGCAACGGCTGTCGCCGGACACCACGGCAATACCGCCGATCACATCGGAGTGGCCATTGAGGTACTTGGTGGAGGAGTGCACCACCAGGTCGAAGCCCAGGTCCAGCGGCCGCTGGATCCAGGGGCTGGCAAAGGTGTTATCGGCCGCCAGGATGATGCCGCGGCCCCGGCAGAGGGCCACGATGGCGCTGAGGTCGGCCAGGCGCAATAGCGGGTTGCTCGGGGTTTCCACCCAGAGCATGCGGGTGTCGTCCCGGATCGCCGCGCCGATGGCGCCGATGTCGCTGAAATCGACGAAGCTGAAGCGGTGCCCGGCGCTGGCCCTGCGCACCCGCTCGAACAGGCGGAAGGTGCCGCCGTACAGATCGTTGCTGGCGACTATGTGGGCGCCGCTGTCGAGCAGTTCCAGCACAGTGCCGATGGCCGCCAGGCCGGAGGCGAAGGCGAAGGCCTGGGCGCCGCCTTCCAGGTCGGCCACGCAACGCTCCAGGGCCCAGCGCGTGGGGTTGTGGGAGCGGCCGTAGTCCAGGCCCTTGTGCACCCCGGGGCTGGATTGGGCGTAGGTGGAGTTGGCGTAGATCGGCGGCATGATGGCGCCGGTGGAGGGGTCCGGGCTTTGGCCGGCGTGGATGACGCGGGTGGCGAAGGCCCGATTGCTGTTGTCATCCCGCTGGCTCATGGGAGGCTCCTCCGCAGGTGGTTGAGCAGGTCGAATCGAGTGATCAGGCCGTGGAAGCCCGAGGCGTCGGCGATGATGGCCACCAGGCCGCGGTCGAGCTCGGCCTGCAGTTCGGCCAGGCTGGCGTCCGGCGCCAGGGTTTCCAGGCGGGTGGTCATGACGCTCGACACGGGCTGGCGGAAGTGGGTGGCGTCGGCATGCACGCCGAGCAGGATGTCGGACTCGTCGACGACTCCGACCAGCCGCCCGCCGTCCAGCACCGGCAACTGCGAGACATCGGCCAGGCGCATGCGCTGGAAGGCGGTGAGCAAGGTGTCGTCCGAACCGACGCTGATCACCCGGCCATCCTCGAAGCGCCGCGCGATCAGGTCGCGCAGGTCGCCGTAGCGCTTGCGCGCCAGCAGGCCCTGGTCGGTCATCCACTGGTCGTTGTAGATCTTCGACAGGTAGCGGGTGCCGGTGTCGCAGACGAAGCTGACCACCCGTTTGGCGGTCGTCTGTTCGCGGCAGTAGCGCAGCGCCGCGGCCAGCAGGGTGCCGGTCGAGGAACCGCCGAGTATACCCTCCTGGCGCAGCAGCTCGCGGGCATGGCCGAAGCTCTCCTCATCGCTGATGGAGTAGGCGTGGCGCACGCTGGAGAGATCGGCGATACCGGGAATGAAGTCCTCGCCTATGCCCTCCACCGCCCAGGAGCCGGGGGTACCGAGGGTGCCGCTGCGGGTGTACTCGGCGACTATGGAACCCACCGGGTCGGCCAGGACCATTTCCAGGTCGGGCTGCACCCGGCGGAAGTAACGGGTCAGGCCGGTCAGGGTGCCGGCGGAGCCGACGCCCACTACTATGGCGTCCACGTCCTGGCCGGTCTGCTGCCAGATTTCCGGGCCGGTGGTGCATTCGTGGGCCAGGGGGTTGGCGGGGTTGTTGAACTGGTCGGCGAAGAAGGCGTCTGGGATCTGCGCCGCCAGGCGGCCGGCCAGGTCCTGGTAATACTCGGGGTGGCCCTTGCCGACATCGGAACGGGTGATGTGCACCTCGGCGCCCATGGCCTTCAGGTGCAGCACCTTCTCGGTGGACATCTTGTCCGGCACCACCAGCACCACCCGGTAGCCCTTGGCGCGGCCTACCAGCGCCAGGCCCAGGCCGGTATTGCCGGCGGTGGCCTCGACTATGGTGCCGCCGGGCTTCAGCCGGCCATCACGCTCGGCGCTGTTGATCATGGCGATACCGATGCGGTCCTTGATGGAGCCGCCGGGGTTCTGGCATTCCAGCTTGAGGAACAAGGTGCAGAGGCCGGTATCGAAACGGGTGACCCGCACCAGCGGGGTATTGCCGATCAGGTCGAGGACCGCGGGGCGGACATCTTTGGCGCTGTTCATGGCGTCACCTCCTTGCGCGACCAGGCAGGGGGCGAAGCGGTCGCCCCACGCAGCAACATAGGCCGCGATGCCGGGGCCCGCCATGGGTTCCGACGAAGGGGACGGAAGAAAGCGCCCTAGCGGGCGTTGAGCACCGACACCTGGGTGTTCAGGGTCCAGAAGTCGTAGAGCACGCCGATCAGGAAGAAGCCACCCGTGAGCAGGTAGAGGATGCCGCTGATCCACTTGCCCTGGTACATGCGGTGCACGCCGAAGACGCCGAGGAAGGTCAGTAGTATCCAGGCGACGTTGTAGTCGTACTGGCCGGGGTTGAAGCGCAGGGAGGCTTCGCGGTCCATGGACGGGATCAGGAAGAGGTCGATGATCCAGCCGATGAAGAACAGGCCGAGGGTGAAGAACCAGAGGGTCCCGGTTATCGGCTTGCCGTAATAGAAACGGTGGGAGCCGAGGAATCCGAAGATCCACAGCAGGTAGCCGATGACCTTGCTGTGGGTGTCCAGACGTGCGTCCATGTTGCCTCCTGCAGGGTTGTGAACGATTGCGATGCCAAACGACGGGCGCGCCGAGCGGGCATGAAGAAGCCCGCCGAGGCGGGCTTGCTTGTCGAGCGCAAGCTTAGCGGAAGCGGCGCCCCGGGTCTTCTTCGGACACCTGCAGCGAGAGCCCGTCGCTCATGTGTTGCAGGTGCTCGCCGTCGGTTTCCGAGCCGAGCTTGATCATCAGGCGCAGGTCGTTGGCGGAATCGGCGTAGAGCAGCGCGTCCTCGTAGGTGATCTCGCCCTGGGAATAGAGGTTGTAGAGCGCCTGGTCGAAGGTCTGCATGCCGTGCTCGGTGGAGCGCTTCATCAGGGCCTTGAGCTCATGCACCTCGCCCTTGCGGATCAGGTCGGCGACCAGCGGGGTGTTGATCAGCACCTCGATCACCGCGCGGCGCCCCTTGCCATCGGGGGCGGGCACCAGTTGCTGGGCGACGATGGCCTTGAGGTTCAGCGACAGGTCCATCCACACCTGCTGCTGCCGGTCGGCGGGGAAGAAGTTGATGATGCGGTCCAGCGCCTGGTTGGCATTGTTGGCGTGCAGGGTGGCCAGGCACAGGTGGCCGGTCTCGGCGAAGGCGATGGCGTGGTCCATGGTCTCGCGGGTCCGCACCTCGCCGATCAGGATCACGTCCGGCGCCTGGCGCAGGGTGTTCTTCAGGGCCACCTCGAAGGACTCGGTATCGATCCCCACTTCGCGCTGGGTGACGATGCAGCTCTGGTGCTGGTGGATGAATTCGATCGGGTCCTCGATGGAGATGATGTGGCCGCTGCTGTTCTTGTTGCGGTGGCCGATCATCGCCGCCAGGGAGGTGGACTTGCCGGTGCCGGTGGCGCCGACGAAGAGCACCAGGCCGCGCTTGGTCAGCGCCAGCTTCTTGAGGATCTCCGGCAGCTTGAGCTCGTCGATGGTGGGGATGGTGGTCTCGATCCGGCGCAGCACCATGCCCACCAGGTTGCGCTGGTAGAAGGCGCTGACGCGGAAGCGGCCGATGCCCCGCGCACTGATGGCGAAGTTGCACTCGTGGTTCTCGGCGAACTCGCGGCGCTGCTGGTCGTTCATCACGCCCAGCACGGTTTCCCGGGTCATTTCCGGCGACATGGGGTTCTTGGTCACCGGCATGATCTTGCCGTTGACCTTCATCGAAGCCGGCACGCCGGCCGTGATGAAGAGGTCCGAACCGCCTTTTTCCACCATCAGGCGCAGCAGTTTCTCGAATTCCATGGTTCTCTCGCTGTTCGGGTGCGGTGCCGTTCAGGCGTATCAGAAGCTTTCCGGGCTCTTGGCCTTTTCCCGCGCGCTCTCGCGGCTGACCAGGCCCTTGCTGACCAGACCCTTGAGGCACATGTCGAGAGTCTGCATGCCGAGGGAGCCGCCGGTCTGGATGGCGGAGTACATCTGCGCCACCTTGTCCTCGCGGATCAGGTTACGGATGGCCGGGGTGCCGATCATGATCTCGTGGGCCGCCACCCGGCCGCCACCGATCTTCTTCAGCAGCGTCTGGGAGATCACCGCCTGGAGGGATTCGGAGAGCATGGAGCGGACCATGGACTTTTCCTCGGCGGGGAAGACGTCGACCACCCGGTCGATGGTCTTGGCCGCGGAGGTGGTGTGCAGGGTGCCGAACACCAGGTGGCCGGTTTCCGCGGCGGTCAGCGCCAGGCGGATGGTTTCCAGGTCGCGCATCTCGCCGACCAGGATGATGTCCGGGTCTTCCCGCAGGGCCGAACGCAGGGCTTCGTTGAAGCCCAGGGTATCGCGGTGCACTTCCCGCTGGTTGATCAGGCACTTCTTCGATTCGTGGACGAACTCGATGGGGTCTTCCACGGTGAGGATATGGTGGTACTTGGTGCTGTTCAGGTAGTCGAGCATCGCCGCCAGGGTGGTGGACTTGCCCGAGCCGGTGGGGCCGGTGACCAGCACCAGGCCGCGGGGCACGTCGGAGATCTTCTTGAAGATCTCGCCCATGCCGAGGTCCTCCATGGTCAGCACCTTGGAGGGGATGGTCCGGAACACGGCGCCGGCGCCGCGATTCTGGTTGAAGGCGTTGACCCGGAAGCGCGCGACGCCCGGCACTTCGAAGGAGAAGTCGGTCTCGAGGAACTCTTCGTAATCCTTGCGCTGCTTGTCGTTCATGATGTCGTAGATCAGCGCGTGAACCTGCTTGTGGTCCAGCGGCGGCAGGTTGATCCGACGCACATCGCCGTCGACACGGATCATGGGCGGCAGCCCGGCGGAGAGATGCAGGTCCGAAGCGCCCTGCTTGGCGCTGAAGGCAAGCAGCTCAGTAATGTCCATGGGACTCCCCAATTCACATCAAGCGGTTAGAATGCCGCAGACCCCACTCAGGCCGGGCTGTAGAGCGCAGGTAATGTCCACGATAGCAGACAATATTGCAAAGGTTCGCGCGCGTATCCGTGAGGCGGCGCAAGCCTCCGGGCGAGATTTTTCAGGTATCGGCCTGTTGGCCGTGAGCAAGACCAAACCCGCCGAAGCGATCCGTGAAGCCTTCGCCTGCGGCGTCGTCGATTTCGGCGAGAACTACCTGCAGGAAGCCCTGGCCAAGCAGGCCGAACTCGGCGACCTGGCGCTGACCTGGCATTTCATCGGGCCGATCCAGTCGAACAAGACCAAACCCATTGCCGAACATTTCCACTGGGTGCACTCGGTTGATCGCCTGAAGATCGCCGAGCGCCTCTCGGCCCAGCGGCCGGCGCAGCTGCCGCCGCTGAACATCTGCCTGCAGGTGAATGTCAGCTTTGAAGCCAGCAAGTCCGGTTGCGCCCCCGAGGACCTGCCGGCCCTGGCCGCCGCCGTGGCCAAGCTGCCCAACCTGCGCCTGCGCGGGCTGATGGCGATCCCCGAACCCACCGAAGACCAGGCGGCGCAACGTGCCGCCTTCGCCCGCCTGCGCCAGCTGCAGGAGGCACTGAACCCCTCCCTGGACACCCTGTCCATGGGCATGAGCCATGACCTCGAAGCGGCCATCGCCGAAGGCGCCACCTGGGTGCGTATCGGCACCGCGCTGTTCGGCGCCCGCGATTACGGCCAGCCCTCGCATTAATAAAGGAAGCATTCATGAGCACTCCCCGCATTGCATTCATCGGCGCCGGCAACATGGCCGCCAGCCTGATCGGCGGCCTGCGCGCCCAGGGCGTCGCCGCTGACCACATCCGCGCCAGCGACCCCGGCGCCGAGCAGCGCGCGAAGATCGCCGCCGAGCACGGCATCGAGGTGGTGGAAAGCAACGCCGACGCCGTGCAAGGCGCCGACGTGGTGGTCCTGGCCACCAAGCCGCAGGTCATGAAGGCGGTCTGCCAGGCCCTGGCACCCAGCCTGAAGGATGGCCAGCTGGTAGTCTCCATCGCCGCCGGCATCACCTGCGCCAGCCTGGCCGCCTGGCTCGGCCCGCGCCCGATCGTGCGCTGCATGCCCAACACCCCGGCGCTGGTGGGCCAGGGCGCCAGTGGCCTGTACGCCAATGCCGAGGTCAGCGCCACCCAGCGCGAGCAGGCCGAACAGCTGCTGTCCGCCGTGGGCATCGCGCTCTGGCTGGATGAAGAGAAACTGGTCGATGCCGTGACCGCGGTGTCCGGCAGCGGACCGGCCTACTTCTTCCTGCTGATGGAGGCCATGACCGCCGCCGGCGAGAAGCTCGGCCTGCCCCGCGCCACCGCCGAGCAACTGACCCTGCAGACCGCCCTGGGCGCGGCGCGCATGGCGGTTTCCAGCGATGTCGACGCCGCCGAACTGCGCCGCCGCGTGACCTCGCCCAACGGCACCACCGAGGCGGCGATCAAGACTTTCCAGGCCGGCGGCTTCGAAGCCCTGGTGCAACAGGCCCTGGACGCCGCCGACCGGCGCTCGGCCGAACTGGCCGAACAACTGGGCCAATAAGGAGCTTTCGATGACCGGACTCAACACCGCCGCCATCTACGTGATCCAGACCCTCGGCAGCCTCTATCTGCTGATCGTCCTGCTGCGCTTCATCCTGCAACTGGTGCGCGCCGACTTCTACAACCCGCTGAGCCAGTTCGTGGTGCGCGCCACCAAGCCGCTGCTCAACCCGCTGCGCAAGATCATTCCCGGCTTCGGCGGCCTCGACCTGGCCTCCCTGGTGCTGGCCATCCTGGTCCAGCTGCTGCTGATGGTCGTCACCCTGACCCTGATGGGCTACGGCGTCGGCGGCTACCTGCTGCAGCTGCTGATCTGGTCGATCATCGGCGTCACCTCGCTGTTCCTGAAGGTGTTCTTCTTCGCCCTGATCATCAGCGTGATCCTCTCCTGGGTCGCTCCGGGCAGCTACAACCCCGGCGCCCAGCTGGTGAACCAGATCTGCGAACCGCTGCTGATGCCCTTCCGCAAGCTGCTGCCGAACCTCGGCGGCCTGGATATCTCGCCGATCTTCGCCTTCATCGCGCTGAAACTGCTGGATATGCTGGTGATCGGCAACCTGGCTGCCATGACCGGCATGCCGCAGATCCTCAGCCCCTTCCTGTGACCTGGTACCGCTGGTCAGGCGAGGACCTGATCCTCGACTGCCACCTGCAGCCCAAGGCGAGCCGCGACGAGTTCGCCGGGCTGCATGGCGAGCGCCTGAAGATCCGCCTCACCGCCCCGCCGGTGGAGGGCAAGGCCAACGCCCATCTCATGGCCTTCCTCGCGAAGGCCTTCGGCGTCGCCAAGAGCCAGGTGAGCCTGGAAAGCGGCGAACTGAATCGCCAGAAGCGGGTACGCATCAAGCGCCCGAAAATCCTCCCCGACCTGCCCGGACTGACCGCTCGGCAGTCCTGACCGACCTTAAGGCGGGCGTCGTCGTCACGGCGATTGACGGACACTTGCCAAGGCGGATAATGCCCAGCAATGACAGGCTGGCACTGTGCCTTTACTTGCTCCGGGAAAAACTCCTGGAGGGGGTGGTACGACCGCCAGCATCGTCGGCAATCCGATACGATGTCCGTCCATTCCCGTACGCAGGATGCGTGATTACGAGGAGAGCCTGAATGAGCATGGAGCGTCTCAGTCAGCAAGTCGACGCCTACGTTGCCTGGAAGCGCGAGCTGCTGCGGGAAATCACCCGCTACAGAAGCTGGCTTGAACACAACCGACTCAATTCCGACGCCCTCTCCGCCAAGCTGGAACGCGCGCAACGCCTGCTCCGCACCGACCACATCACCCTGGCCTTCGTCGGCGAGTTCTCCCGCGGCAAGACCGAACTGATCAACTGCCTGTTCTTCTCCGAGTTCGGCCAGCGCATGCTGCCGTCCCAGGCCGGGCGCACCACCATGTGCCCCACCGAGCTGTTCTACGACCCCCGCTCCGAACGCTCCTACATCCGCCTGCTGCCCATCGAGTCGCGCACCGCCTCCGCCAGCGTGGCGCAGTTCAAGCGCTCGCCCCGGCACTGGGTGAACATCCCCCTGGACCCGAGCGACCCGGACAACATGATCCAGGCCTTCACCCAGGTGGCGCGGACCAAACCCATGCCGGTGGAGCAGGCCATCCAGCTGGGCTTCCACCCCGACACGCTCGACGCCACCGGCCGCCCCGGCGAAGTGCTGGTGCCGGCCTGGCGCCACGCCATGGTCAACCTCGACCACCCGCTGCTGCGCCAGGGCCTGCGGATCCTCGACACCCCCGGGCTGAACGCCCTCGGCAGCGAGCCGGAGCTGACCCTGTCGATGTTGCCCAGCGCCCAGGCCATCATCTTCCTGCTCGCGGCCGATACCGGCGTCACCGCCAGCGACATGGGCGTCTGGCAGCAGCATATCCGCCAGCTCGAGGAGGACTCCCAGGGCCACCTGTTCGCCGTGCTGAACAAGATCGACGTGCTCTGGGACGACCTGGCCGGCGACAGCTTCGTGCAGAACGCCATCAACCGCATCCAGGAAACCACCGCACGCCAGCTCGGCATTCGCCGGGAGGATGTATTGCCGCTCTCGGCCAAGCAGGCGCTGCTGGCCAAGGTGCGCCAGGACGGCGAATTGCTCGCCCGCAGCCAGATCGGCGCCCTGGAAGAGCTGCTCTGCGAGCGCATCGTCACCCAGAAGGAACGGCTGATCGAAGAGAACGTCGCCAACCAGGTGATGGCGCTGCTGCAGAACAGCCTGCATGTGCTCAATCTGCGCCTGGAAAAGGTTCGCGAACAGCAGGCGATGCTCGACAGCCACCAGCAGGACAACGGCCAGATGCTCTTCGAGCTGACCGCCCGCACCAAGGAAGACCACGCCCGGCATCACCGCCGCCTGCTGGGCTTGAAGACCAACCAGCGCCTGCTCAAGCGCCAGGGCGATGCACTGCGCAATGCCGCCCGCCCGGAGCGCCTGGATGAACACCTGGCACGCCTGCGCCGCGAACTCACCGGCAGCTGGACCACCCTGGGCATCAACCAGGCCATCCTGCATTTCTTCCGCTCGCTGGAGCACGACCTGCTCAGCCTGGAGCACGAAGCGGACATGGCCAACAAGATGGTCGCGGCCATCTACCGCCGGCACAACGAGGAAAACCCGCTGCACGGCGTCGACGCGCCGCAGTTCAACGTGCAGCGCTACCAGCGCGAGATCGCCCAGCTGCGTGAAAAGGCCGACCAGTTCCGCCGGCATCCCAAGACCCTGCTGACCGAGCAGCGCCAGCTGGGCAAGCGCTTCTTCGATACCCTGGTGCAGGAGGTGATCGGCATGCACCAGCGCCTGCGCCTGGAAGTCACCCAGTGGGCCAGCGACGCGCTGATGCCGCTGATGCAACACACCCTGGAGCACAAGCAGTTGCTGGAAACCCACATGCTGCGACTGAAGGCCCTGGCCCAGGAAACCCAGCTGACCCGCCAGCGCGGCCAGCAGCTGGAGCGCTACGCCGAGGAACTGGAGCAGCAGATCGCCCAGGCCAACGAGATGCTCCGCACCTTCCGCCGCCCCTCGCCGATCCAGCGCATGGCCAAGGTGGTCAACCTGCCCGTGCCCCCGCGCAAGCAGCGTGGCGGCGAGTCCGCCTGACCCCCGCAACACCTGATTATTCAACGCCTTGGCCGCCACCCCGCGCGCTTGCCGCTGGGGGCGGCGCTCTTTAGACTGGCGCCCTTCCCAAATCGAGAGCAGGGTCGCGATGCCCACCGCTATTCCCGCAGATTCCGTCGGCCTGGTCAGCCCGCGGGTGCAGCGCTTCAGCGAGCCGCTGGCGCTGGCCTGCGGCCGCAGCCTGGCCGACTACGAACTGGTCTATGAGACCTACGGCGAGCTGAACCAGTCCCGCAGCAATGCGGTGCTGATCTGTCACGCGCTGTCCGGCCACCACCACGCCGCCGGCTACCACAGCATGGAAGACCGCAAGCCCGGCTGGTGGGACAGTTGCATCGGCCCGGGCAAGGCCATCGATACCCTGAAGTTCTTCGTCGTCAGCCTGAACAATCTGGGCGGCTGCAACGGCTCCACCGGCCCCTCCAGCCTCAACCCGGCCACCGGCGCGCCCTTCGGCGCCGATTTCCCGGTGATGACGGTGGAGGATTGGGTCAACAGCCAGGCACGCCTGGCCGACGTCCTCGGCATCCAGCAGTGGGCTGCAGTGGTGGGCGGCAGCCTCGGCGGCATGCAGGCCTTGCAGTGGACCATCAGCTACCCGGAGCGCGTGCGCCACTGCCTGGCCATCGCCTCGGCGCCCAAGCTCTCGGCGCAGAACATCGCCTTCAACGAGGTGGCGCGCCAGGCCATCCTCACCGACCCGGAGTTCCACGGCGGGCACTTCCAGGAACAGGGCGTGATCCCCAAGCGCGGCCTGATGCTGGCGCGCATGGTGGGCCACATCACCTACCTCTCGGATGACGCCATGGGCGAGAAATTCGGCCGAGGCCTGAAGAGCGAGAAGCTCAACTACGACTTCCACAGCGTGGAATTCCAGGTGGAAAGCTACCTGCGCTACCAGGGCGAGGAGTTTTCCGGGCGCTTCGACGCCAACACCTACCTGCTGATGACCAAGGCCCTGGACTACTTCGATCCGGCCGCCGCCCACGACGGCGATCTGGCACGCACCCTGGCGGCGGCCAAGGCGGACTTCTGCGTGATGTCCTTCACCACCGACTGGCGTTTCTCCCCGGCCCGTTCGCGGGAAATCGTCGACGCCCTGATGGCCGCGCGCAAGAACGTCAGCTACCTGGAGATCGATGCGCCCCAGGGCCACGATGCCTTCCTCATGCCGATCCCGCGCTACCTCCAGGCCTTCAGCAGCTACATGAACAGGATTGCGGTGTAACCCATGCGTGCCGACCTCGAAATCATCCAGGACTGGATTCCAGCCGGCAGCCGGGTACTCGACCTCGGCTGCGGCCGCGGTGAACTGCTGGCCTGGCTGCGCGACCACAAGCAGGTCAGCGGCTACGGCCTGGAGATCGACCCGGAAAACATCGCCCACTGCATCGACCGTGGCATCAACGTGATCGAACAGGACCTGGACAAGGGCCTGGGCAACTTCGCCAGCAACAGCTTCGACGTGGTGGTGATGACCCAGGCGCTGCAGGCCGTGCACTACCCCGACCGCATCCTCAAGGAAATGCTGCGGGTCGGCCGCGAGTGCATCATCACCTTCCCCAACTTCGGCCACTGGCGTTGCCGCTGGTACCTGGCGCGCTACGGGCGCATGCCGGTGTCGGAGTTCCTCCCCTACACCTGGTACAACACGCCGAACATCCACTTCTGCACCTTCAAGGACTTCGAGGCGCTGTGCCGCGAAATGCAGGTGAAGGTCCTCGACCACCTCGCCGTGGACAACGCGCACCGGCACAACCTGCCGAGCCGGGTTTGGCCTAATCTGTTGGGTGAGATCGGCATCTATCGCGTCAGCGGCCCGGGCCTCGCGGACCACCGCGTCGCGGTCTGAATCAAAGGAGAGCCACCATGCGTCGTCTAGCCCTGTTCCTCTTCGCCCTTTGCCTGGCCCTGCCGGCGGCCGCCGAGCGCAAACAGACCTTCGGCGACCTGGACGTGCACTACAACGCCTTCAACTCCAGCTTCCTGCAGCCGGACATCGCCGCCGCGGTGGGCCTGACCCGCAGCAAGAGCCAGGGCGTGGTCAACGTCGCCGTACTCAAGGCCGGCAAGGCCAGCACCGCGCAGGTCAGCGGCCAGGTGAAGAACCTGATGGGCCAGGTCACCACGCTCAAGTTCAAGCAGGTGAACGAAGGCGAGGCCATCTACTATCTGGCGCAGTTCCCCTTCGACGAGCGTGAGGTGCTGAACTTCACCCTCAACGTGCAGCGCGGTGACGAAGCGCCCCACAGTTTCAGCTTCGACCAGGAATTCTTCCCCGACCAATGATGCCTTTCAAAGAACTGGTGCTGGCCAGCCACAACGCCGGCAAACTCAAGGAACTCCAGGCCATGCTCGGCGACAGCGTGAAGGTACGCTCCATCGCCGAGTTCAGTGACGTGGAACCGGACGAAACCGGCCTCTCCTTCGTCGAGAACGCCATCCTCAAGGCGCGCAATGCCGCCCGGGTTTCCGGCCTGCCGGCGCTTGCCGACGATTCCGGCCTGGCCGTGGATGCCCTGGGTGGCGCGCCCGGCATCTACTCGGCGCGCTATGCGGACGGCCGCGGCGATGCGGCCAACAACGCCAAGCTGCTGGATGTGCTGCGCGACGTCCCCGAGGCGGAACGTGGCGCCCAGTTCATCTGCAGCCTGGCCCTGCTGCGCCGCCCCGAGGACCCGCTGCCGATCCTCTGCGAAGGCGTCTGGCGCGGTCGCATCCTGTTCGAGGCCCGTGGCGATCACGGCTTCGGCTACGACCCGCTGTTCTGGGTCCCCGAATGCGAATGCTCCAGCGCCGAACTCTCCCCCATCGACAAGAATCGACTCAGCCACCGCGCCCGCGCCATGGCGCTGCTCAAACAGCGGCTGGGACTGCAATGAAAGCCGCCAGAGGCTCGAAGCCGGACGACGGGGCCGCTCCTTCGTCCAGCCTCCAGCCTTCAGCCCTCAGCCCGGCTTTCGAGCTCCCGCCCCTGGCGCTCTACGTGCATATCCCCTGGTGCGTGCGCAAGTGCCCCTACTGCGACTTCAACTCCCATGCCGCCGGCGCCGAGCTGCCTGAAGAGGCCTACATCGATGCCCTGCTCGCCGACCTCGAGCAGGACCTGGGCCACGTCCACGGCCGCGAGCTGACCTCCATCTTCTTCGGTGGCGGCACCCCCAGCCTGTTCAGTGCCAACGCCATCGGCCGGCTGCTGGACGGCGTGGAACAGCAGGTGCCCTTCGCCCGCGATATCGAGATCACCCTCGAAGCCAACCCCGGCACCTTCGAGCAGGCCAAGTTCGCCGCCTACCGCCAGCTCGGCATCAACCGCCTGTCCATCGGCGTGCAGAGCTTCCAGGAGGCCAAGCTCAAGGCCCTGGGGCGGATCCACAATGGCGAGGAAGCCATTCGCGCCGCAGACATGGCGCGCAAGGCCGGCTTCGACAACTTCAACCTGGACCTGATGCACGGCCTGCCGGAGCAATCCATCGAGGACGCCCTGGAAGACCTGCGCATCGCCATCGCCCAGGGCCCGACGCACCTTTCCTGGTACCAGCTGACCATGGAGCCGAACACGGTGTTCTGGAGCCAGCCGCCCGAGCTCCCGGAGGACGACATCCTCTGGGACATCCAGGAAGCCGGCCAGGCGCTGCTCGCCGAGCAGGGCTACGCCCAGTACGAAGTGTCCGCCTATGCCCGGGGCGGCCTGCGCGCGCGCCACAACATCAATTACTGGACCTTCGGCGACTTCCTCGGCATCGGCGCCGGCGCCCACGCCAAGCTGAGCAGCCCGGACGGGCGGATCATCCGCAGTTGGAAGACCCGCCTGCCGAAGGACTACCTGGACCCGGCCAAGCGCTTCCAGGCCGGCGAGCGCCACCTGGAGCGGGACGAACTGCCCTTCGAATTCCTCATGAACGTGCTGCGCCTCACGGACGGCGTGCCCGCGGCGTTGTTCACCCAGCGGACCGGCCTGCCGCTGGCCAGCCTCGCGGCAGCCCGCAGCGAAGCCGAGGCCCGCGGCCTGCTGCAGAAGGACCCGCAGCGGCTGGTGGCCACGGCAGAGGGCCAACTGTTCCTCAACGACCTGCTGCAGCACTTCCTGCCTTGACGGGCAGGCCGCGAATTTGGAATCGTCTGCCCCGAACCACTAGACCAAGGACCCCGGATGGACGCCGTACTGGACATGATCGCCACCCTCTCGCGCTGGACCCGCGGCCACCTCGACGAGATCGCCCTGGCCATAATGGCCACCCTGCTGGTGCTGTTCGGCCCGACCATCAATGCCTGGGTGCAGCAGCGCATCGGCAGCCTCAACTTCCTCTTCCGCACCCTGCTCTTCGTGCTGCTCTGCGCCGTCGGCTACGGGCTGGCGATGATCTACGTGACGCCCTGGCTGGCCAAGGGGCTGGGCTACTTCAACAACTACACCCTGGCGCCCGTCCTGCTACTAGTCTTCTTCGTGATCGGCATCATCGCCGATCGCAACTGAGGACCCGTTTTCGATCTCGCGAGCTAGAGCCGTGCAAGGCGAAAACAGGCGAGGATGCGGAGTTTACGAGCTGTAAATGAGCATTACTCGCTTCGCTCGCCCTTCGGGCCGCGCTGAAGCGCGTTAGCCGCAAGCGGCTTTCCGAGCCTGTTTTTAACGCCGCAGGGCCGACGCGCAGCAGGTCGTAAATGGGTTCTGAGGCCGGCGGCGGCCCTGGCGGCCATGGCCGCCAATCCAGGGAGCACGCCCATGAAGCCGATCAAGCACCTCTACCTGCACTTCCAGGATGGCCAGCGCCTGGCCCTGCGCTTTCCCCGGCAATCCGCCGACCCGGTGGAAGTCGCCCGGGGCCTGCGCCGCCAGCTGGAATCGCCCTTCCTCAGCATCGAGGTGGATGGCGACCTGCTGCTGATACCCCGCGAGAGCATCAAGTACCTGCAGATCAGCCCGGCACCGCCGACATTGCCGGACGCGACCCTGACCGGGGCGGAGCTGATCAACTGAACAACACCGAATGCCCCCTCGGTGGACCGAAAAGCGTGGTCCACCATTCGAGGCCCGGCATAGCGCAGCTGGTGGATGGAAAAGCGCCATCCACCCTACGGGGCGGTGGGAGCGAATTCATTCGCGATTGAAATCGCTCCCACAACCACCCGCCCATTAAAAAGCCGCCCCGAGGGACGGCTGGGATGGCCAGGCAGGCCGGAATCAATTGCCTTCGCGCCGTAGCGCCTGGGGCGTGAAATCCCTCGGGCTGAGCGCGGCGTTGAAATCATACATGGGTTCGTTGTTGTCCAGGCCATCGACGAAGTAACGGTTACCCGGGAAATCGTAGATGGTTTCCAGCGTGCTGCCGAACATGGGCACATCGTAATAGCTGATCGGATGGCTTTCCTGCATACCGGTCAGTTGCCCCTCCTTGTCGTAGAGGTCGACGGCGAGGATCTGCCAGCTGTCCTCGTCCAGATAGAATCGCCGCTTGGCGTAGAGATGGCTGAACCCCTTGCGCAGGGTCGCCTCCACCACCCAGACCCGGTGCTGCTCGTAACGCAGCAGGTCGGGATTCACATAGCTGGTCGTGAGGATCTGCCCGTAGGGAATGCCCTTCTGGTGCACCGCATAGCTGTTGTAGGGCACCAGCATCTCCTGCTTGCCCGCCAGCTGCCACTCGTAGCGGTCCGGCGCGCCGTTGTAGGAATCCACCACGTCGGCGGTGGCCAGGCCGTTGGTGTCGGGCTGCAGGGTGTCGTAGGCCAGCATCGGCAGCCGGCGCACGCGGCGCTCGCCGCGGTTGAAGCGCCAGGCCTTGCGGATCGACAGCACCTGGTCGAGGGTTTCCTGCACCACCAGGGCCGAGCCGGAGAGTTTGGCCGGCGCCACCACGCGGTACTTGTAGAAGAACAGGGTGTTCTCCAGATTGCCCGGGGTCATGCCGTCGCGGCCGTAGACGAAGTAGATGTCCCGTTCCAGCTTGAGCAGGTTGTAACTGCCGTTGGCGAGGACCGCGGCCTGGTTGGTGGTGAAATGGACCTGCTCGCCGCGGTAGCGCAGGATGTGGTTCCAGATGGCCTCCAGGCCGTTGGCCGGAAGCGGGAAGGGAACGCCCGCCGCCACGCCCTCCACGCCATTGCCGCCAGCGATCAGCGTGCCGTTCCCGGCATTGGAGCGGGTGGCGTCGTAGATGCGCTGCGGAGCGGCGGCACTTCGGTGGGTCGGGAAGACCCGCAGCTTGTAGTCCGGATGCGCTGCCAGCAGGGCCCTGTAGCCGGGAGTCAGCAGCTTGTCGTACTGGCCGGCGTTCTTGGCGTCGATGACGAAGCGCGGGGCTTCGCCGGCATAGGGATCGGGGTGGTGCATGCCCGGCTGGTAGCCGGCCGGCGGGGTGGCGAGTCCGCCATCCCAGGCCGGGATGGTGCCGGCGGCATTGCCGGCGCGTTCGCCGCCCAGCGGAGTGAGGTCCTGCCCGAGACGGGCGGCCTGGGTAGCATCGACCTTGGCCTGGGCCTGCAGGGCACAGCCGGCCAGGAGCAGATATCCGAATGTTTTCAACAACACAGCCTTCTCCTCACGACGCAGGCGGCGCCACGTCGCTCTTATTCTTATGCCGCCCGCCCCAGGGGCGAGCGTTGCTATCGTCGGATCAGGTGAGGTGCCGGGTGGTCCCGGTCTAGTCAGGTCTGCCGAGCCGCCGTCAGGCGGCGGTCGGTCAATCGATGCGCTGGAACTTGAGGTCCCAGACGCCATGGCCGAGGCGTTCGCCGCGGCGCTCGAACTTGGTCACCGGGCGCTCTTCCGGGCGCGGCACGTAGCGGCCGTCCTCGGCCAGGTTGCGGTAGCCGGGCGCGACGTTCATCACTTCCAGCATGTGCTCGGCGTAATGCTCCCAGTCGGTGGCCATGTGCAGCACGCCACCGACCTTGAGCTTCTGCCGCACCAGCTCGGCGAAGGCCGGCTGGACGATGCGCCGCTTGTGGTGGCGGGACTTGTGCCAGGGATCGGGGAAGAACAGCAGGACGCGGTCGAGGCTGGCGTCGGCCACGCAGTCGCGCAGCACTTCCAGGGCATCGCAGCTGTACACGCGGATGTTGGAGAGGCCCTGGGTCATGGCGCCGTTGAGCAGCGCGCCGACGCCCGGACGATGCACTTCGACACCGATGAAGTCCTGCTCCGGCGCGTTCGCGGCCATCTCCAGGGTGGCGTGGCCCATGCCGAAGCCGATCTCGAAGGTGCGCGGCGCGCGGCGACCGAACAGGGCATCGAAGTCCTGCGGACCGTCGGCCAGCTCCAGGCCGAACTTCGGCCAGCCCTGGTCGAGGCCGCGCTGCTGGCCCTCGGTCATGCGCCCGGCCCGCATCACGAAGCTCTTGATGGTGCGGTGGTGGCGCGTTTCGTCAGCGGCGGCCGGCGAGCCCTGTTGTTCAATCATGCGTGCGAAACCTGTCAGTGAAATTCAGAACCTGCTCACGATCTCGTGATCGTGACCGGCTCTCAGCGAATCAGTCCGTCCAGCGGCGACGACGCGCTGGCGTAGAGCTTGCGCGGCATGCGCCCGGCCAGGTAGGCGAGGCGGCCGGCGACTATGGCGTGCTTCATGGCCTCGGCCATCATCACCGGATTCTGCGCGTGGGCGATGGCGGTGTTCATCAGCACCGCCTCGCAGCCCAGTTCCATGGCGATGGTGGCGTCGGAGGCGGTGCCCACGCCGGCATCCACCAGCACCGGGACCTTGGCTTCCTCGAGGATGATGCGCAGGTTCCAGGGGTTGCAGATGCCCATGCCGGAGCCGATCAGGCCGGCCAGGGGCATCACCGCGATGCAGCCCATCTCGGCCAGTTGGCGGGCGATGATGGGGTCGTCGCTGGTGTAGACCATGACGTCGAAACCATCCTTGACCAGTTGTTCGGCGGCCTTGAGGGTTTCGACGACGTTGGGGAAGAGGGTCTTCTGGTCGGCCAGCACTTCCAGCTTGACCAGCTTGTGGCCATCCAGCAGCTCGCGGGCCAGGCGGCAGGTGCGCACTGCCTCTTCGGCGTTATAGCAGCCGGCGGTGTTGGGCAGGATGGTGTACTTGTCCGGGGAAATCACATCCAGCAGGTTGGGCTCGTCCGGGTTCTGGCCGATATTGGTGCGGCGCACGGCCACGGTGACGATCTCGGCGCCGGAGGCCTCGATGGCGTCGCGGGTCTCAACGAGGTCCTTGTACTTTCCGGTGCCCACCAACAGACGCGACTGATAGGTACGGCCCGCAAGGGTGAAGGGCTTGTCGATCGGCGTTTGGCTCATGCTGGACTCCTGGCGGGCAGAGGGAATTGCGCGAAGCGCGGAACGAGTACTGCAGGTGGATGCGGCTAGGCGGGCGTGGGGCCCGCGACTAGCCGCCGCCTATGGCGTGCACCACCTCGACGCGGTCGCCTTCGGCGAGGGCGGTAGCAGCGTGCAGGCTGCGCGGCACTATGTCGAGATTGAGTTCGACCGCGACGCGGCGGCCGGTCAGATCCAGGCGGGCGATGAGGTCCGCGACAGTCTGGCCATCGGGCAACTCGAAGGATTCGCCGTTCAACTGAATGCGCATGACGGGTCGGTCACAACTGGAAAGGGGACGGCATTCTAGCCCGATACCCGCGCCGGACCAAGGCAAAACGGCGCCATTCGTCCCACAATCTGACGCCTGGGTCAGGTTAGCGAACGGAGAGGTTCCAGGCGGCCAGTCCGAGGCATAGCCAACCGGCGAGGAAGGCCAGGCCACCGAAGGGGGTGATGATGCCGAGCTTGCCGATGCCGGAGAGGGTCAGCAGGTAGAGGCTGCCGGAGAACAGCAGGATACCGAGGGCGAAGAAGCCTCCAGCTAGGCTCACCAGGCGCCCCGGGGCATGCAACGCCAGCAGGGCGACACCGAACAGCGCCAGGGCGTGGATCAGTTGGTAGTGGGTGCCGGTCTGGAACACCGCCAGGTACTCGGGAGTCAGCCTGCTCTTGAGGCCATGGGCGGCGAAGGCACCAAGGGCCACCCCGGTGAAACCGGCGAATGCGGACAGCAACAGGAACAGGCGCGCCATGGGGACTCCAGACAGGGAACGGACGGCCGCTATAATGGCGCGCAAATTTTCCCGGGCCAAGCTAGACCCTAGTCATGTTCAGCACCATTCGCCGCCGCCTGTTCACACTGCTGCTCTGGTTCGCGGCGGCGTCCGTGTTGCTGGTAATCCTGTTCCGCTGGGTGCCGCCGCCGGGCTCGATGCTGATGGTGGAACGCAAGATCGAGTCGTGGATCGACGGCAAGCCCATCGACATCGAGCGCGACTGGGTGTCCTGGGACGATCTGCCTAACGACCTGAAGATCGCGGTGATCGCCGCCGAAGACCAGAAGTTCGCCGAGCACTGGGGCTTCGATATTCCGGCCATCCGCAAGGCCCTGGCACACAATGAGCGCGGCGGCTCGATCCGGGGCGCCAGTACTCTCAGCCAGCAGGTGGCGAAGAACCTGTTCCTCTGGTCCGGCCGCAACTGGCTGCGCAAGGGGCTGGAAGTCTGGTTCACCGGCCTGATCGAACTGTTCTGGCCGAAGCAGCGGATTCTCGAGGTCTACCTGAACAGCGTGGAATGGGGCAACGGCGTGTTCGGCGCCGAGGAGGCCGCGCGCCGGCACTTCGGCGTGCCGGCGGCGCGCCTGTCACGCCAGCAGGCGGCTTTGCTGGCGGCGGTACTGCCCAACCCGAGGCACTGGAGCCCCTCTCGGCCGGGCGGCTATGTCGCCCGCCGCGCCGGCTGGATCCGCCGGCAGATGAACCAGTTGGGCGGCAGCCAGTACCTGCAGCAGCTCTGAGGCCTGCCCTCGGGCTCCTGCGCCCACTCAGTGCTTCATCGCCTCCCGTGGCACCAGGTGCAGCAACTGCAGCTTGCCGTCGGAGAGGTGCACGCTCAGCCCCTGCTGGGGATAGACCCAGGCCTCGCCCTCACCGGTGCGCATGCGCAGGCGCGGCGGGCCGATGCTGGCGGCCAGGCGCGCAGCCGAAACCTCGGCCATGGGCACCATGTTCAACACCGCCACCCGGTGGCCGCCCAGCTGCCCCAGCATCTCGCCGCTCAGGGGCTGCTCCTCGGTGCCCTTGCCCAGGGCCTTGGCCAGGCTGGCATGCTCGCTGCCGCTGAGCTCCAGCTCCGCCTCCAGGCGCCAGGCGCCCTCATCGCGGCCCTGCTCGGAGCGATAGACCAGTCGCGGACCGTCGGCACGCGGCTGCAACCAGAGCTCACCCGGCGCCTGTTCGCTCAGTTGCGTCAGGGTCAGCTCCTGCTCGGCCAGGGGCTCGATCACCGCCTTCTGCCAGTCCACCAGCCAGGCCAGCGGTTCGGCCTGGTCGGCCTGCCGGCTCATCCACAGCGCCATGGAGAAGAACAGCACGGCGACTGCGGCGAACAGCAGCCAATGGATAGTGCGCAGGGGCGGCATGGGCATGGCGGTTTTCTCCAGGCAGAAAAAAGCCGCACCGAGGTGCGGCTTTTCCGGGTTTCAGCGTCACGCCTGAATGAAGCCCTTGAGCTTGTTCATGGCGTTCTTCTCCAACTGGCGGATACGCTCGGCGGAGACGTTGTACTTGGCCGCCAGGTCGTGCAGCGTCGCCTTCTCCTCGGCCAGCCAGCGCTGGTAGAGGATATCGCGGCTGCGCTCGTCCAGGCCGTCCAGCGCTTCGTGCAGGTTGGCGGTGGAGCTGTCGCTCCAGTCCGCTTCCTCCAGCTGGCGCGCCGGGTCGTAGCGGTGGTCTTCCAGGTAGTGGGCCGGGGCCTGGAAGGCGCTGTCGTCGTCGGCGTCCGCCGCCGGATCGAAGGCCATGTCCTGGCCGGTCAGCCGGCTTTCCATCTCGCGCACTTCGTGGGGCTCGACGCCGAGGCTGTCGGCCACCGCGTGGACTTCGTCGTTGTTCAGCCAGGTCAGGCGCTTCTTCTGGCTGCGCAGGTTGAAGAACAGCTTGCGCTGCGCCTTGGTGGTGGCGACCTTGACGATGCGCCAGTTGCGCAGGATGAACTCGTGGATCTCGGCCTTGATCCAGTGCACCGCGAAGGAGACCAGGCGCACGCCCATCTCGGGGTTGAAACGCTTCACAGCCTTCATCAGGCCGACATTGCCTTCCTGGATCAGGTCGCCCTGGGCCAGGCCGTAGCCGGAATAGCTCTTGGCGATGTGCACGACGAAGCGCAGGTGCGCCAATACCATTTGCCGTGCCGCTTCCAGATCTTGTTCATAGAAGAGGCGTTCGGCCAGTTCGCGCTCCTGCTCGACGGACAACAGCGGGATGCCGTTGACCGCATGCACGTATGCCTCCAGGTTCGCACCAGGGGCCAGGGCATAGACAGGTTGCAGGGAAGTGGTCATGCGAATCCTCCGATTCACTAAAGCTCGCGCAGTGTAGCACTGGCCCATCTGACTGCAAGGGGGCGTAAAAGTTTCGTTACACCCCTTCGCAAGCCCCGCGAGAACCGGAGCCTCTAGCGTGGTGCCAGCTCGCTCAGGTGCCGGGCGACGGCCAGCCAGGCGCCAATGTACCCCAGCAGCACGGCCCCCAGAAGCAGGGATAGACCATCGGCCAACGGCACTCCGGCCAAGGCGAAATCGCTGCCATAGAGGCCGGCCAGGCGCACCACCGCATCGTTCAGCCAATCCAGGCCATAGGCCAGTACCAGCCAGGCCAGCAGGCCGGCGCCGGTACCATAGAGCGCGCCCATATAAAGGAAGGGGCGGCGCACGTAGCTGTCGGTCCCGCCTACCAGCTTGATCACTTCGATCTCGGTGCGGCGGTTCTCGATATGCAGACGAATGGTGTTCCCGATCACCAGCAGCAGCGCCAGGATCAGCAGCACCGCCAGGCCGAAGACGAAGCGCTCGCCCAGCTTGAGGATGGCCGACAGGCGCTCGACCCAGACCAGGTCCAGTTGCGCCTGCTCGATGCCGGGCATCTCGGAGAGTCGTTGGCGCAAGGCTTCCAGGGCCGCCTTGTCGACTTCCCTGGGCGTTACCAGGACCACGCCCGGCAGCGGGTTCTGCGGCAGCTCCTTGAGGGCTTCGCCGAGGCCGGACTGCTGCTGCAGCTCGGCCAGGGCCTGCTCGCGACTGATCCACTCGGCCTCGGCCACGTCCGGCATGCCGGCGATCTCGTCGCGCAGCTTCTGGCCCTGGGCCTCGCTGGCGTCGAGCTTCATGAACAGGGAAATCTGCGCCGCGCGCTGCCAGGAACCGCCCAGGCGCTCGACGTTGCTGAGCAGCAGGGACAGGCCCATGGGCAGGCTGAGGGCGATGGCCATCACCAGGCAGGTGAAGAAGCTGCCGATGGGCTGGCGGCCCAGGCGGCCCAGGCTGTCCACCAGGCTGGCGCGGTGGCTTTCCAGCCAGGCGTGCAGGAGCGTACGGAAATCCGGCCCCTCGTCACCCTGCTCCGGCGTCTCGACGTGCCGGGGCGATGCGCCCACACGCTCGGCGGGCTTCGGCGGCGGCATCTGCTTGGCGCTCATCAGACCGCCTCCCCGTCGCCGATCAGGCGACCGCGTTGCAAGGTGAGCAGGCGATGGCGCATGCGCGCGATAAGCGCCAGGTCGTGGCTGGCGATCAGCACTGTGGTACCCAAGCGATTGATGTCCTCGAAAACGCCCATGATCTCGGCGGCCAGGCGCGGGTCCAGGTTACCGGTGGGCTCGTCCGCCAGCAGCAGGGCCGGGCGGTGCACCACGGCGCGGGCGATGCCGACGCGCTGCTGCTGGCCGGTGGACAGGTCGGCCGGAAACAGCTCGGCCTTGTCCGCCAGGGACACGCGCTCCAGCGCCACGCTCACCCGTTTCGCGATCTCGGCCTTGGACAGGCCATGGATCTGCAGCGGCAGGGCGACGTTGTCGAACACGCTACGGTCGAACAGCAGCTGGTGGTTCTGGAAGACCACGCCGATCTGGCGGCGCAGGAAAGGGATCTGCGAGTTGGTGATGGTCGACAGGTCCTGCCCGGCCAGCAGCAGCTTGCCGCTGGTGGGGCGCTCCATCGCCAGCAAGAGGCGCAGCAGGGTGCTCTTGCCTGCACCGGAATGGCCGGTGACGAAGAGGAACTCGCCGCGACGGACGCGGAAACTCAGTTCGTGCAGGCCGACATGGCCATTGGGATAGCGTTTGCCGACCTGCTCGAATCGAATCATGCGGACTCCCGCTCGGCGAAGAGGGCCTTGACGAAGGCATCGGCCTCGAAGGTGCGCAGGTCGTCGATACCTTCGCCGACGCCTATGTAGCGGATCGGCAGGCCGAACTGCTTGGCCAGGGCGAAGATCACCCCGCCCTTGGCGGTGCCGTCCAGCTTGGTCAGCGCCAGGCCCGACAGGTTGACCGCCTGGTGGAACTGCTTGGCCTGGTTGATGGCGTTCTGCCCGGTGCCGGCATCCAGCACCAGCAGCACTTCGTGGGGAGCCGAGTCGTCCAGCTTGCCGATCACCCGGCGCACCTTCTTCAGCTCTTCCATCAGGTTGTCCTTGGTGTGCAGGCGGCCGGCGGTGTCGGCGATCAGCACATCGACGCCACGGGCCTTGGCGGCCTGCACGGCGTCGAAGATCACCGAGGCGGAGTCGGCACCGGTGTGCTGGGCGATCACGGCGATGTTGTTGCGCTCGCCCCAGACCTGCAGCTGTTCCACGGCGGCGGCGCGGAAAGTGTCGCCGGCGGCCAGCATCACCTTCTTGCCTTCCAGCTGCAGCTTCTTGGCCAGCTTGCCGATGGTGGTGGTCTTGCCGACGCCGTTCACGCCGACCACCAGGATCACGTAGGGCGCACGGCCGCCGTCGATCTTCAGCGGCTGCTCCACCGGGCGCAGCAGGGCGGCGAGTTCTTCCTGCAGGGCCTTGTAGAGGGCGTCGGCGTCGGCCAACTGATTGCGCGCGACCTTCTGGGTCAGGCTCTGGACGATGACGCTGGTGGCCTCCACGCCGACGTCGGCAGTGAGCAGGCGGGTCTCGATCTCATCCAGCAGGTCGTCGTCGATGGCCTTGCGACCGAGGAACAGGCTGGCCATGCCTTCGCCGATACTGGCGCTGGTCTTCGACAGGCCCTGCTTGAGGCGGGCGAAGAATCCGGTCTTGGGCTCGGATACTGCTGCGGGAACCGGTGCGACCTGTACCAGTTCAGGCGTAGGAACAGGCTGAGCGGCGACCGGTACAGGTGCAGGTGCAGGTGCAGGTGCAGGTGCAGGTGCAGCAGGCTCGATCACCGCCGGCTTCTCGGCAATCACCGGAGCGGGCGCGGGCGCAGGCGTCTCGACTACCGGCGGCGGGGCCTCGACCACTACCGGAGTGGGAGCAGGAACGGGCGCTGGCGCTGGCACCGGAGCGACCACGGGAGCCGCCACTGGCGCGGCGTCCCGTTCAGCGATGGGCTCGGCGGCCGGCACGGTTTCGGAGGCGGGCGCAGAGGCGGCCGGCGCCTCGGCCTCGACAGGCGCCACCGGTTCCGCCGGAGCGACGGGAGCGGTTTCCTGGGGCTTTCTGCGCAGCCAGCCGAACAAGGATTTCTTTTCCCCGGCCTGCGCCGGAGCTTTCTTGTCGTCGTTGGAACCAAACATGAGTCGATTGCATCTCAAGGGAGCGGCCGTACTGGCTCTATGCCGGCCAGCTTCGCCGCCCCGGGAAAGGATGGGGTATCCTAGCACCTCTTCGCCCGCAGGCGGTACGACCGCCGGGGCCGTCCGACAGGTCAAGAACATCGATGAAAGCCATTGCCCGACAAGCCGCCGGCTTGCTGTGTTGCGCGCTCTGTCTGCCCGTCCTGGCACTCGCTGCAGACAACCAGCCCACCCACGAGTTCACCCTGGACAACGGCCTGAAGGTCGTGGTCCGTGAAGACCACCGCGCCCCCGTGGTGGTTTCCCAGCTCTGGTACAAGGTCGGCTCGAGCTACGAGACGCCCGGCCAGACCGGCCTCTCCCACGCCCTGGAACACATGATGTTCAAGGGCAGCCGCAAGCTCGGCCCCGGCGAAGCCTCGCGCATCCTGCGCGAGCTGGGCGCCGAGGAGAATGCCTTCACCAGCGACGACTACACCGCCTATTACCAGGTGCTGGCCCGCGACCGCCTGGGCGTCGCCTTCGAGCTGGAAGCCGACCGCCTCGCCAGCCTCAAGCTGCCGCCCGAGGAGTTCAACCGCGAGATCGAGGTGATCAAGGAAGAGCGCCGCCTGCGCACCGACGACAAGCCCACCGCCAAGGCCTTCGAGCGCTTCAAGGCGATGGCCTACCCGGCGAGCGGCTACCACATCCCCACCATCGGCTGGATGGCCGACCTCAACCGCATGAAGGTCGAGGAACTGCGCCACTGGTACGAATCCTGGTACGCGCCGAACAACGCTACCCTGGTGGTGGTGGGCGACGTCACGGTGGACGAGGTCAAGAAGCTGGCCGAACGCTTCTTCGCCGGGATTCCGAAGCGCGAAGTGCCGCCTGCGAAGAAGCCCCTGGAGCTGTCCGCCCCCGGCGAGCGCCGCCTGACCCTGCACCTGCGCACCCAGCTGCCGAGCCTGCTGATGGGCTTCAACGTGCCGGGGCTGGCGACCGCCAAGGACGCCCGCCAGGTCCACGCCCTGCGGCTGATCTCCACCCTGCTCGACGGCGGCTACAGCGCACGCCTGCCGAGTCGCCTGGAGCGCGGCGAGGAGCTGGTCAGCGGCGCCTCCGCCTGGTACGACGGCTTCCCCCGCGGCGACAGCCTGTTCGTCGTCAGCGCCACCCCCAACGCGCAGAAGGGCAAGACCCTGGAGCAGACCGAAGCCGGTATCTGGCGCCAGCTGGAGGACCTGAAGAACACCCCGCCCAGCGCCGAGGAGCTCAAGCGCGTGCGTGCCCAGGCGATCGCCGACCTGGTCTACCAGCGCGACTCCATCACCAGCCAGGCCACCACCATCGGCCAGCTGGAAACCGTCGGCCTGTCCTGGAAGCTGATGGACCAGGACCTCGCCGCCCTGGAAGCCGTGACCCCCGCCGATATCCAGGCCGCCGCCAAGACCTTCTTCACCCGCGACCGCCTGAGCGTCGCCCACATCCTGCCCGAGGAGGCCCGCAATGAGTGAGCGCAACGGCCTGCGTTACGGCCTGCTCGGCCTGGCCCTGATCGTCCTGCTCGGCGTGCTGGGCGTCATCGTCGACCGCCCGGCCACCGAGGCCACCGCCGAAACCGCCACCCCGGCCGAGGGCCTGCAGTCCCTGGCCGAGGTGGGCAACAAGGCGCCAGGGCGCCGCACCCTGGACATCCAGAGCTGGACCACCGCCGAAGGCGCCAAGGTGCTCTTCGTCGCCGCCCCCGAACTGCCGATGTTCGACCTGCGCCTGACCTTCGCCGCCGGCAGCAGCCAGGACGACGGCACGCCGGGCCTGGCCACCCTGACCAATGCCATGCTCAACGAGGGCGTGGCCGGCAAGGACGTCACTGCCATCGCCGAAGGTTTCGAGAGCCTGGGCGCGGAGTTCGGCAACGGCGCCTACCGCGACATGGCCATTGCCAGCCTGCGCAGCCTGACCGCGCCCGAGCTGCGCCAGCCCGCCCTGGAACTCTTCACCCAGGTGATCGGCGCGCCGACCTTCCCGGAAGACTCCCTGGCCCGGATCAAGAACCAGATGCTCGCCGGCTTCGAGTACCAGAAGCAGAATCCCGGCAAGCTGGCCGGCCTGGAGCTGTTCGAGAAGCTCTATGGCCAGCACCCCTATGCCCACCCCAGCGAAGGCGACGAGAAATCCGTCCCCGGCATCAGCGTGGCCCAGCTGCGCGCCTTCCACCAGAAGGCCTACGCCGCCGGCAATGTGGTGATCGCCCTGGTCGGCGACCTGTCCCGCACTGACGCCGAAGCCATCGCCGGCCAGGTGTCCAGGGCCTTGCCCAAGGGCCCCGCGCTGCCCAAGCTACCCGAGCCGGACCCCCCCGAACCCGGCCTGAACCACATCGAGTTCCCGTCCAAGCAGACGCACCTGATGCTGGCCCAGCTCGGTATCGACCGGAACGACCCGGACTACGCTGCGCTCTACCTGGGTAACCAGATCCTCGGCGGCGGCGGCTTCGGCACCCGGCTGATGGAAGAGGTGCGCGAGAAGCGCGGCCTGACCTACGGCATCAGCTCCGGCTTCACCGCCATGCAGGTGCGCGGCCCCTTCATGATCGGCCTGCAGACCCGCGCCGAGATGAGCCAGGGCACCCTCAAGCTGATCCAGGATATCGTCCGCCAGTACCTGGCCGAGGGCCCGACCCAGAAGGAACTGGACGACGCCAAGCGCGAACTGGCGGGCAGCTTCCCGCTGTCCACCGCGAGCAACGCCGACATCGTCGGCCAGCTGGGCGCCATCGGCTTCTACAACCTGCCGCTGACCTACCTGGAAGACTTCATGACCAAGGTCCAGGCGCTGGATGTGGCCCAGGTCAAGGCGGCCATGGCCAAGCACCTCGACCCCGACCGGTTCGTCATCGTCACCGCCGGCCCGACCGTCGCCCAGAAGGACCTGCCACCCCCCACCGACAAACCCGCTGAAATGCCCAGCGGCGTACCGGAGCACTGATGCGCAAGCCAACCGCCAAACCCGCTCGCCCCACCCACGGCGGCCAGGGCCAACTCCGCATCATCGCCGGCGAATGGCGCTCGCGGCGCTTCGCCTTCCCCGACGGTCCCGGCCTGCGCCCCACCCCCGACCGGGTGCGCGAGACGCTGTTCAACTGGTTGGCGCCCTACGTGGAAGGCGCCCGCATCCTCGATCCGTTCGCCGGCAGCGGCGCACTCTATCTGGAAGCGCTGTCCCGCGGTGCCGCCGAGGGCCTGGCCCTGGATCTCAATCCCGACTCGGTGGCCGCCCTGCGCGGCCACCTGGACGTGCTGCGCTGCAGCAAGGGCAGGCTGCTGCAAAGCGACGCCCTGCGCTACCTGGAGACGCAGCCGCCCAGCGCCTTCGACCTGGTATTCCTCGACCCGCCATTCAACCAGGGGCTGCTGGCCCCCGTTTGCGACCTTCTGGAACATCGCGGCTGGCTGGCACCCCGCGCCTGGGTCTATACCGAAAGCGAGAACCCGCCCTCCACGCTGGGCCTGCCGGGCAACTGGCGCCTGCACCGGGAGAAGAAAGCCGGCCAGGTGTACTACGCCCTGTGGCAGCGCACGACCGGGGAGAGCCCCCACGCCTGAGTACCTGTTCAGGCCCTGAGTGACGGCTGCACCGATGAACCAGTTCCACGCCCCGGTGACCACCCGCAACGACTTCCAGCCCGCCTGGTGGTTGCCCGGCCCGCACCTGCAGACCCTCTGGTCGCCCTTCTGCCGCACGCCACCGCACCTGGAGCGCCGGCGCGAGCGCCTGTGGCTGGAGGATGGCGACTTCCTCGACCTGGACTGGCACGGCCCCCATGAAGCCAGCTCGCCCCTGGTGCTGGTCCTCCATGGGCTGACCGGTTCCTCCACTTCGCTGTACGTGCTCGGCCTGCAGCAGCAACTCGCCGCCCGCGGCTGGGCCAGCGTGGCCATCAACTGGCGCGGCTGCTCCGGCGAGCCCAACCTGCTGCCCCGCGGTTACCACTCGGGGGTGAGCGAGGACCTGGCCGCCGCGATCCACCACCTGAAGGCCAACCGTCCGCTGGCCCCGCTCCATGCAGTGGGCTATTCCCTCGGCGGCAACGTGCTGCTCAAGCATCTGGGCGAGACCGGCGAAGACTGTGGCCTGGAAGCTGCGGTGGCGGTTTCGGTGCCCTATCGCCTGGACCAGTGCGCCGACCGCATCGCCCTCGGCTTCTCGCGGGTCTACCAGGCGCATTTCATGCGCGAGATGGTGGCCTACGTGAAGAGCAAGCAGCGCCTGTTCGCCCACCAGGGCCATGCGGAACACCTGTCCACCCTGGAGCGCCTGGGCTCACTGGAAGGCCTGAACAGCTTCTGGGAATTCGACGGGCGCATCACCGCACCGCTGCACGGCTTCAGCGACGCGCAGGACTATTACCGCCGCGCCTCCAGCCGCTACTACCTGGACGGCATCCGCATCCCCACCCTGCTGATCCAGTCCGCCGACGACCCCTTCGTCTTCCGCCACAGCCTGCCGCAGGCCCACGAACTCTCCGCCACCACCCGCATGGAACTGCATGCGCGAGGCGGCCACGTGGGCTTCATCGAGGGGTCGCCGCAAAAACCCGCCTACTACCTGGAACGGCGGATTCCGGACTGGCTGGAGAGCTGCCGCTAGTTCGGCACGACGTGCTCCAGCGGCACATACAGCTTCTCGTACAGCGCCTTCACCGCCGGCTGCGCCTCGGGCGCCAGGTAGCCGCCCTCCAGCGCCAGCACCTGGTAGATGCCGCGGCGCAGCAGTTCCTGGCTGAGATCGCCGGGCTCCACCCTTGTGGTGCAGAGGAAGCGCACCCAGGAGGTGATGATGATCCAGCTGTTCAGGGTGAGCGCCTCGATCTGGGCGGGGGTCATCAGCAGGATTCCCGCCTCGACGAAGCCCCGGTAGATGGCCTGGCCGTGGTCCAGGCAGCGCTGGGCGAACAGGCGGTAACGCGCGGCCAGCTCGCCGTCGGACTCCAGCAGGTGCTCGAGGTCGCGGTGCAGGAAGCGGAACTCCCACATGGCCGCCAACAGCGACTCCAGATAGAAGGTCTTGTCCTCCACCGTCATCCCGCGTCCCTCCGGCAAGCGCAGGAAGCTGTCCACCCGCGCTTCGTACTGGCCGAACAGCTCGGCGATGATCTCCTGCTTGTTGCGGAAGTGGTAATAGAGGTTGCCCGGCGACATGCCCAGGTGCGCAGCGATGTGGTTGGTGGTGACGTTGCGCTCGCCCTGGGTGTTGAACAGCGCGAGGCTCTCCAGAACGATGCGGTCGCGGGTCTTGGGTCGTTGGGCCATCGGGGCGGTCTTTCCTGCTAGCGGTGGGGCACGGCAAAGGTACACCGCCCGGGCACGGGATACACCTGGTGTTACCCCAAGCCGGTTTGCCCGGCTTTCGTTGGGCTGCCGTCGGACGGTCCGGCAGGCAAGCCATTTGACAGGCTAGAGTAATTGCTCTAAAAATCCAGCGACACCACAACAACAGAGCCTCGCCACGTCCGCCCGGCGGATAGGGACGATACTCCCGGAGCCCCCCGAGGAACCGCGCCATGGTTGCCGACATCGCCTACCTGCAACAGACCCAGCAGCAGATCAGCCAATTGGAGTCCCTCTTCCAGGGCCAGCGCGAGGCCTTTCGCGCCAATCCCATGCCCAGCGCCGAGCAGCGCATCCAGTGGCTGAAATCCCTGCGCGAGCTGTTGTTCGCCGAACAGGATGCCCTGATCGCCGCCATTTCCGCGGACTTCAGCAACCGCTCGGCCAACGAGACCCTGCTGGCCGAGATCATGCCCAGCCTGCACGGCATCCACTACGCCGCCAAGCGCCTGAAGAAGTGGATGAAACCGTCCCGCCGCAGCGTGGGCCTGGCCTTCCAGCCCGCCTCGGCCAAGGTGGTCTACCAGCCCCTGGGGGTGGTCGGCGTGATAGTGCCCTGGAACTACCCGCTGTACCTGGCCATCGGGCCGCTGGTGGGCGCGCTGGCCGCCGGCAATCGGGTGATGCTCAAGATGAGCGAGTCCACCCCGGCCACCTCGCAACTGGTCAAGGACCTGCTGGCGCGCATCTTCCCCGAAGACCTGGTGGCCGTGGCCCTGGGCGAGGCAGAGGTGGGCGTGGCCTTCTCCCGCCTGCCCTTCGATCACCTGCTGTTCACCGGCGCCACCAGCATCGGCAAGCACGTGATGCGCGCCGCCGCCGAGAACCTCACCCCGGTGACCCTGGAACTGGGCGGCAAGTCGCCGGCCATCGTCTCCGCCGATGTGCCGCTCGCCGACGCCGCCGAGCGCATCGCCTTCGGCAAGACCATGAACGCCGGCCAGACCTGCGTAGCGCCGGACTACGTGCTGGTGCCCGAGGATCGTGTCGAGGGTTTCGTCGAGGCCTACCGCAGGGCCGTGCAGGGCTTCTACCCGAAACTGGCGGACAACCCCGACTACACCGCGATCATCAACGAGCGCCAGCTGGGCCGCCTGAAGGGCTACCTGGCCGACGCCGAAGCCAAGGGCGCGCGCCTGGTGCCGCTGTTCCCCGAGGCCCAGGGCCGGCGCCTGCCGCACACCCTGGTACTGGGCGCCACCGACGAGATGAAACTGATGCAGGAGGAAATCTTCGGCCCCCTGCTGCCCGTCGTGCCCTACCGCCGCATCGATGACGCCTTCGCCTACATCAACGACCGTCCGCGCCCGCTGGCGCTCTACTATTTCGGCTACGGCAAGGCCGAGCAGCAGCGCGTGCTGCACGAGACCCACTCGGGCGGCGTATGCCTGAACGACACCCTGCTGCACGTGGCCCAGGACGACATGCCGTTCGGCGGCATCGGCCCCTCGGGCATGGGCCACTATCACGGCCACGAGGGTTTCCTCACTTTCAGCAAGGCCAAGGGCGTGTTCATCAAGCAGCGCTTCAATGCCGCGAAGATGATCTACCCGCCCTACGGCAAGGCCATCCAGAAACTGGTCTACAAACTCTTCGTCCGCTGAGGCGGGCTTTCGCAGGCAGATAACAAGAATGAGCGAAACCACCCTCGACGCGCCGGGGCTGTCCCGGCGCAACCTGCTCAAGGTCGGGCTGTTCGGCTCGGCCTTCCTCGCCACAGCCGGGATCACCGCCAGCCTCACCGGCTGCTCGGCCAGCGCGCCCGCCGGCGGCCTCAATGTGCTGCGCGAATCCGACCTGCCCTTCCTCCGCGCCCTGGTGCCGGTGATGCTGGAGGGCGCAGTGCCAGCCGAGAAGATGGCCCGGGCCGTGGACGGCACCCTGCAGAGCCTGGACTACTCCCTGCACCGCCTGTCGCCGGAAATGCTCAAGCTGACCCTGCAACTCTTCGACGTGCTCGCCCTGCCGATCACCCGCGGCCCGCTGACCGGGGTCTGGGGTAGCTGGGAGAAGGCCAGCGCCCAGGACATTCGCGAATTCCTGGAACGCTGGCAGAACAGCTCCATCGGCCTGCTGAAGATGGGCCACGCGTCCCTGCTGCAACTGGTGATGATGGCCTGGTACGGCCGCCCGGAGTCCTGGGCCCATTGCGGCTATCCGGGGCCGCCGACGGTATGACCGCCGCTCGCGCCCTATAACAAGAACTCGCTCGAGACCCTGACATGCCCGTACCCGATCTGTTCGCCGAGGGCCTGGCCCGCGGCTGGAAAACCCACAACGGCTCTCGCCTGGAGCAGGACCTGACCCTGGAGGCCGACGTCGCCATCGTCGGCAGCGGCGCGGGTGGCGGCACCACCGCGGAAATCCTCAGCGCCGCCGGGTTCAAGGTGCTGCTGATCGAGGAAGGCCCGCTCAAGACCAGCTCCGACTTCAGGATGCAGGAGGCCGAGGCCTACCCCAGCCTCTACCAGGAAGGCATCGGCCGCATGACCAAGGACGGCGCCATCACCATCCTCCAGGGCCGCGCCGTGGGCGGCACCACCCTGGTGAACTGGACGTCCAGCTTCCGCACCCCGGAGCCGACCCTCGAACACTGGGCCCGCGAGCACGGCGTGAAGGGCCTGTCGGCGGCCGAGATGGCCCCCTGGTTCGAGAAGATGGAACAGCGCCTGGGCGTGGCGCCCTGGGCCATCCCGCCAAACCCGAACAACGATGTGATCCGCCTGGGCTGCGAGAAGCTCGGGCTGCACTGGAAGGTCATCCCGCGCAACGTGCGCGGCTGCTGGAACCTCGGCTACTGCGGCATGGGCTGCCCGACCAACGCCAAGCAATCGATGCTGGTCACCACCATTCCCGCCACCCTGGAGAAGGGCGGCGAACTGCTCTACCTGGCCCGCGCCGACAAGCTGCTGATCGAGGGCGACCAGGTCGCCGGCATCGAGTGCCTGGGCCTGGACGAGCGCTGCGTGGCGCCCAACGGCCGCAAGATCAGGGTGAAGGCGCGCCACTACGTGCTCGCCGGGGGCGGCATCAACACTCCCGGCCTGCTCCTGCGTTCCGGCGCGCCGGACCCGCACGATCGCGTCGGCAAACGCACCTTCCTGCACGTGGTGAACTTCTCCGCCGCGCAGTTCGACCGGGTGATCAACCCCTTCTACGGCGCCCCGCAATCCATCTACTCCGACCATTTCCAGTGGGATGACGGCGCCACCGGGCGCATGTCCTACAAGCTGGAAGTGCCACCGTTGCAGCCCGCGCTCACCACCACCCTGCTGGGCCGCTTCGGCGTCGACAACGCCCTGCGCATGGAGCAACTGCCCCACACCAACGTGATGCTGGCGCTGATGCGCGACGGCTTCCACCCGGACAGCGCCGAAGGCACGGTGGAGCTGCGAGGCGACGGCAGCCCGGTGCTCGACTACCGCATGACCGACTACACCTGGGATGGCATCCGCCGGGCCTTCCACGTCATGGCCGAGATCCAGTTCGCCGCCGGCGCCCGCGCCGTGCTGCCGCTGCACAGCGACGCCGACTACGTGAAGACCCTGGCCGAGGCGCGCAGCCTGATCGACGGCCTGCCCATGGAGCTGTACCGCGCCCGCCTGGGCAGCGCCCACGTGATGGGCGGCTGCGCCATGAGCGAGGACCCGCAGCAGGCGGTCACCGACAGCCTTGGGCGCCATCATCAGCTGGGCAACCTGTCGGTTCACGACGGATCGCTGTTCCCCACCAGCATCGGCGCCAACCCGCAGCTGTCGGTCTACGGGCTGACGGCCAAACTGGCCAGCGCCCTGGCCGCACGGCTGGGCCAGGCGTAGCGAACCTCCCGGCAAAGGACACCGATCGGGTGGCCCTGGCCTGCCCGGTCCCGGCGCGATCCTCTGGCATGTCCGTCGGCCGGCTGCCGCAGGGTGAGCCCTCGTCTTGGCCGCCGGGGCCCGCTGCGCTACCATCCGAATCCCTTTCGGCCCCCTGTCAGGACGTGGCGATGAACCGAGTGTTGTATCCGGGCACCTTCGACCCCATCACCAAGGGTCACTGCGATCTGATCGAACGCGCCTCGCGCCTGTTCGATAGCGTGGTAATCGCCGTAGCCGCTAGCCCGAAGAAGAATCCGCTGTTCAGCCTGGAGCAGCGCGTGGAACTGGCCCGCGAAGTCACCAAGCACCTGCCCAACGTCGAAGTGGTGGGCTTCTCCACGCTGCTGGCGCATTTCGTCAAGGAACAGAACGCCAATGTCTTCCTCCGTGGCCTGCGCGCGGTCTCCGACTTCGAGTACGAGTTCCAGCTGGCCAACATGAACCGCCAACTGGCGCCGGACGTGGAGAGCATGTTCCTCACTCCGTCGGAAAAGTACTCCTTCATTTCCTCCACCCTGGTGCGCGAGATCGCAGCCCTGGGCGGCGACATCAGCAAGTTCGTCCATCCCGCGGTGGCCGCGGCGTTGGCCGAGCGCTTCAAGCGCTGAGAGTAGCCCTGCGCGATCGGCGCGTGCGTCGATCGCCCCAATCCGGCACAATTCCGCTATTTTCTGTTCTAGGCCGCCGCTTCAATGGCGACGGCAGGAGTTGTTCCCATGTCCCTCAAGATCACCGACGACTGCATCAACTGCGACGTCTGCGAACCCGAGTGCCCGAACGGCGCGATATCCCAGGGCGAGGAGATCTACGTGATCGACCCCAACCTGTGCACCGAATGCGTCGGCCACTACGACGAACCCCAGTGCCAGCAAGTCTGCCCCGTCGACTGCATACCGCTCGACGAGACCCATGTCGAAAGCAAGGATGAGCTGATGCAGAAGTACCTGAAGCTCACCGGCAAGGCCTGACCCATGGGCCGCCCGGAACGCGGCGCGTACCGTGGTGCGCTGCTCGCGACGCTGCTCCTGCTCTGTGCGGGCGCGCTGCAGGCAGCCGAGCCGGGCCGTGCGGCGGTGGCCACCCCCAGTCCGTCGGCCACGGTAGCCGGCCTGGAAACCCTGGCCCAGGGCGGCAACGCCTTCGATGCCGCAGTGGCCATCAGCGCCGCCCTGGCGGTGGCCGAGCCCTACGGCTCGGGCCTGGGCGGCGGCGGTTTCTTCCTCCTTCGCCAGGGCGGCGACAAGCCCGTCTATCGCTTCCTCGATGCCCGCGAACGCGCGCCTCTCGCCGCCCATCCGCGTCTCTACGTGCGTGACGGCAAGGTTGACGCCAAGCTGTCCCTGGATGGCCCCATGGCCGCCGCCATCCCCGGCCTGCCGGCCGCCCTGGCGGACCTCGCCAGCCGTTACGGCCGCCTGCCCCTGGCCGACAGCCTGACCCCGGCCATCCGCCTGGCCCGCGACGGCATCTCGGTGGACCGCATCTACCGCGAACGCGCCATCTGGCGCCTGTCCTCCCTGCGCGACGACCCCGAGACGGCACGGCTGTTCCTCGACCACAATGGCGAGGTTCCGGAAGAGTTCAGCCTGCTGCGCCAGCCGGAACTGGCCAACACCCTGGAACGCATCGCCCGCTACGGCAAGGCCGGCTTCTACAGCGGGCAGACGGCCGAGAAGCTGGTGCAGGGGGTGAACGCCGCCGGCGGCATCTGGAGCCTGCGCGACCTGGCCGATTACCGCACCGTGGAGCGCCAGCCGATCCGCTTCCGTCTCGCCGAAGGCCGCGAGCTGATCAGCGCCCCGCCACCGTCGGCCGGCGGCATCGCCCTGGCCCAGAGCCTGGCCATGCTGCAGCAGCTGCCCTGGCGCAAGGCCGACCGCGTGCAACGCACCCATTACGTGGTGGAAGCCCTGCGCCGGGCCTACCGCGACCGTGGCCTGCTGGGCGACCCGGATTTCGTCGCCATTCCCCAGGCCAAGCTGCTCGACGCCAGCTACCTGAAGAGCCTCGCCACCGGCATCGACGCCCGCCGCGCCACCCCCAGCAGCAGCCTGCCACCCTCACCGCCCTGGCGCGAAGGCGACCACACCACCCATTTCACGGTGATCGACAAGGACGGCAATGCGGTGGCCGCCACCCTGTCCATCAACCTGCCCTTCGGCGCCGCCTTCACCGTGCCCGGTACCGGCGTGCTGCTGAATGACGAGATGGATGATTTCGCCGCGAATCCGCAAGGCGCCAATGCCTACGGCCTGGCCGCCAGCCAGGCCAACGCGGTGGGTTCGGGCAAACGCCCGCTGTCCTCCATGAGCCCCACCTTCATCGAGAGCGAACAGGAGTTCGCTGCCTTCGGCACGCCGGGGGGCAGCCGGATTCCCAGCATGGTGCTGCTCTCGGTGCTGGAGTACCTGGACGGCCAGCCGGTCAGCCGCTGGCCGGCGGTGGCGCGCTATCACCACCAGTACCTGCCGGACCAGATCGAGCACGAGCCAGGCGCCTTCAGCAGCGCCGAAAGCGCCGAACTGCGGGCCCGTGGCTACAGCCTCAAGCCGCTGGAGCGCAATTACGGCAACCAGCAGGTGCTCTACTGGAACAAGGCCAAGGGCAGCCTCGAGGCCGCCAGCGATCCCCGCGGCCTGGGCCGTTCCGAAGTGCTCGAAGTCGAGACGGTCAGGTAGGAGCGAATTCATTCGCCTGGGGCCGCGCAGCGGTCCCGTAGGGTGGACCACGCTTCACCGGTCCACCGTTGCCCCGGCGCGATCGCGATGGTGGATAGAAAAGCGCTATCCCCCTACGGAGGCCGCAATCCCGCCTGAAGCCTCCCGCCCCCAGTCCTAGAGCACGATCAGCGACTCCTCGTCCTGTTCCATGCGCCGCAGCTCGCGGAACAGCAACTGCCCCTCCCCCAGCATCAGCACATTGCGCAGGCTCTGGAAAATGCGGCTGGCATAGCCCAGGTCGTTCATCAGCGAGCTGGTCTGCAGGCCATCCAGCTCGCCGCTGCGCACGGCGTTGAACAGGCGGGTGCGGAAGGCGCTGTCGAAGGCCGCGGCCTGCTCGTCGAGCCACTTCAGCCGCTGGTTCCAGGCGTCCTCGGGGAGGTCCGAGCGGCCAAGCTCGCGCAGCTCGTGGAGCATCGCCAGCAGGTGCCGGCGCAGGTCCACGTATGCGTTGCGGATGGGAGACGGAGCCTGGTCCAGGTAGCGCCCGAGGTTCTTCTGCAGGTGCTTGGCGTCCTTCACCGCGTCCACCAGCTGCAGGGCGGCGAGCTGGCTGCCGACCCAGAATTGCTGGTGGGCCTCGTCCAGGGGCAGTTCGAGCCGCCCCATGAAGCTCAGCAGGTCGCCATAGACGCCCTTGATATGCCGCTGGTAGAGCGCTTCGGCATCCAGGTGGTGGGGTTCCGGCCGGGCTTGGAGCAGATGCTCGTCGCCCTGGACCCTGGCCAACTGGTCCACCGGCAGGTAGAGGGCGTGGCAGATCACCTCGAGGCTCAGGCGCGCCAGATGGCGCAACTCGCGCACCACGGCATTGGTGGCAGCATCCACCGAGTCCAGGGCGCGCTCGTTCAGGTAGCGCGCGCGAGTGCGCTCGGGGACCACGGGCCCGGCGGCCAGCTCGGTGATCAGCACCTGGGGCTCCTCGCGCTCCGGCAGCCAGCGCACCAGCCACCGGGCGAGGCGTTCCTGCAGCGGCCAGAACAGCAGGACGCCCATGGCATTGATCAGGCTGTGGAACATCGCCAGCTGGATCAGCTCGTTGCCGCCCAGGCCGGTCAGGTCGGCGCTCCGCCCCACCAGCCAGCCGAGCGGCCCGAGCAGGATGAAGGCCAGGGTGCAGGTGACCAGGTTGAACAGTACATGGGCCAGGGCCAGGCGCTGGCCGCTGCGGTTGCCGCCGAGGGAGCCGACGAAGGCGGTGGTGACACTGCTGCCGACATTGGAGCCGATGGCGATGGCGAAGCCCTGGACGAGGTCCAGCTGGCCACCGGCCAGGGCGGCGAGCGTCAGCATCAGGGTGGCGTGGCTGGACTGCAGCACCACGGTCACCAGCAGGCCGACCAGGGTGAACAGCAGGCTGCCCAGCAGGCCGTCGGCCTGGTAGGCGGTGAAGTCCAGGCCATCGCCGAAACTGGCGAATCCCTCCTTGATCTGGTCGATGCCGAGGAAAATGAAGGCGATGCCGAGGACGATGCGCCCGGCGGCCTTGCTCCTCTCGCCGACGAAGCCGCCGAGCACGCCGAACACCAGAAGCGGCAGGGCCAGCGGGCTGAGGCTGAGGTTCTGCCCGGCCAGGGCAAGCAGCCAGATGCCGCTGGTGGCGCCCAGGTTGGCGCCGAAGAGAATGGCGATGCCGCCGGCCAGCTGGATCAGCCCGGCGCTGATGAAGGCGATGGTGAGCAGCGATACCAGGGTGCTGGATTGCAGCAGCAAGGTGCCGCAAATGCCGAACATCAGGCCCTTGAAGGAGGTGGAAGTGCTGCGTGCCAGCAGTTGCTCCAGCTTGCCCCCGGCCAGCTGCCGCAGGCCCTCCTCCAGGCACTGCATGCCGAACAGGAAGAGCGCGAGGCCCGCGCAGAGCTCCAGCCAGCCGGCACTGAACCAGAAGCTGAAAGCCAGCCCGACGGCGGCCAGGACGAGCAGGAGAATGCGGGAGTACTGCTGCATGGGCGGTTTTCCTTCACCAGGACCAGGCCCCAGCTATTACCCGAAGCGCTGGCCGGCCGGCAAGTCACCCGCGAAACGCCGACGGCCCCGCCCGGGAAGGGCTGGGGCCGTCGCTCTTTGGCAGGGGACTCAGTAGCTTTCGCTGGAAGCGTCGTGCCGGTAACCGCTGATGGCGCAGCCCAGGCAGCGTACGAAAGCCTCCCGGCCCGGCACGCCAACCAGCTCGTTGGCGGCTTCCTCGACGTTACCGCCCAGGGCGGAGAAGGGCAGGCTGATGATGAACAGCCCGGCGCCGATCACCGTGGCGCCGATCAGCAGCGGCCGCGCGATGAGGATGTCGCCGGCCATGCGGTAGCCGGTGGGGGCGTCGGCGGTGTACATGGGGTCGCCGCTGACGTTCTCCTGCACAACTTCCGCGTTTGCCGGCAGCGCCAGCAGGCCGGTGGTCAGCGCCAGGACAGCAGCGGTGGTGCGGAACAGGTTCATGCGGACGATCCTTCAGCAATGGGGGTGCGGAAAACTATAACAGCGCATGGCAGGCCGACAGCGTGACGGCCTTCAATCGCCATAGAAAGCGTAGTCCGGTTTTTTCGGCACGTCGGGGCGGGAGCAGGCCGGCCACTGGCGCAGAAGCCGGGACCGGCGCCCGGCGCGGATTCAGCGCTGGCAGCGCGGGCAATAGACGCTGGCCCGCTGGCCAAGGCGGATTTCCCGCAGGGTCGAGCCGCAGACCTTGCAGAACTCGCCGGCACGGCCATAGACGAAGAGTTCCTGCTGGAAATAGCCCGGCTTGCCGTCGCCGCCGACGAAGTCGCGCAGGGTAGTGCCGCCACATTCGATGGCCTGGGCGAGGATGCGCTTGATCTCGACGGCAAGCGCCAGGTAGCGCGCCCGGGAAATCGACCCGGCTTCGCGACGCGGGTCGATGCCGGCTGCGAACAGTGCCTCGGCGGCGTAGATGTTGCCGACGCCCACCACCACGGCGTTGTCCATGATGAAGGGTTTGACCGCCATGCTGCGGCCACGGGACAGCTGGAACAGGCGCTCGCCATCGAAGAGCTCCGTCAGGGGCTCGGGCCCCAGGTGGCGCAGCAATTCATGGTTCAGCGGGTCGATGCTCCAGAGCAGGGCACCGAAACGCCGCGGGTCGGTATAGCGCAGGGCCATGCCCGACTCCAGCTCGATGTCCACGTGCTCGTGCTTGGCCGCGGGCAGTCCGGCCTCCACCAGGCGCAGGCTGCCGGACATGCCGAGGTGGCTGATCAGGGTACCGGCCTCGGCTTCGAGCAGCAGGTACTTGGCGCGGCGCTCGACATGCAGGATGCGCTGGCCGGAGAGGCGCACGTCCAGGTCCTCGGGAATCGGCCAGCGCAGGCGGCGCTCACGCACTATCACCCGGCTGACGCGCTGGCCTTCGAGGAAGGGCGCGATGCCGCGGCGGGTGGTTTCGACTTCGGGTAGTTCAGGCATCGGTTTCTCTGGGATCGGTCGGTAACACGGGTTGGGAGGGTTTCAGCTCGCCCCCAGCTCGCGGATGCTTTCCTTGAGATTCTCGAAGTCGTACTCCGAGAGCCCCACATAGTCCAGCACCTGGGTGCGGATGCTCAGCCACTCGTAGTCCTCGGCCTGGTTGCCCAGCACCAGGTGGGAGGCGCAGATGTGCTCGGCCATCTTGAGGATCGCCAGGAGCGTCTTGAGCGGGGCATCGCGGCCGGACTCGTCGCTGAAGATGGACAAGGCGTTGTGGTGGTTGGCGATGGCCTCGCAAAGGTGTTCCGGCAGCCGCCAGGAACGCGCGGTGAAATAACCCACCACGGCGTGGTTGGTGTTCAGCAGCCGGTTCTCGGTATCCACCACCCGACGCTCCGGGCCGGCGCAGGCGTAGGCCTCCTCCAGCACCATCATGTAGTCGGGGAAGCGCTTGAGCATCAGCGGGATGCCGCAGTTGTGGAACAGGCCGAGGGCATAGGCCTCGTCCGCGGACTGGTAGCCGATGCGCTTGGCCAGGGTCAGGCAGGTCATGGCCACGTCCTGGGCGGTGTCCCAGAAGCGGTTCAGGGTGACGATGGTCTCATCGCTCATCTCGCCCTTGATCGACTGCGCGTTGATCAGGTTGATCACGGTGTTGCAGCCGAGCAGGTTCACCGCCTGCTGGATCGAGGCGATACGGTTGGCCAGGCCGAAGAACGGCGAGTTGACGATCTTCAGCAAGGCGCCGGACAGCCCCGGATCCTGGCTGATCAGGCGGGCGATGGTCTTCAGGTCCGGATTGGGCATGACCTGCTCCATTTGCAGGTCGACCATGATCTGCGGCTGCGGGGGCACGCTGATGCCCTGCAGCACCTGGCGAATCTGATCTGCGGAAAGTTCTTGAGCCATGGGGATGAGGAAGCCTCCGAGCGAGGCGACAGTCTACCCGGTTGCTTCCGCCCATTGCGCGGGATTTCCGGCCGGATACGAGCCCCGCCGGGCGGCCCCCGGCGCCGGTGCGGGCTGGGGTATAATCCCCGCCTTTTTTCCGGAGAGCGACACATGTCCCTGCCCAGCCTGCGCCTCAAAGCCAATGCCGATCGACGCCTGCGCGCCGGCCACCTGTGGGTCTACAGCAACGAGGTGGACGTGGTCGCCACCCCGCTGAACGCCTTCCAGCCGGGCGACCAGGCCATCCTCGAGGCCGCCGGCGGCAAGCCGCTGGGCGTGGTCGCGCTCTCCCCGAACAACCTGATCTGCGCGCGCCTGGTGTCCCGCGACGTCAAGCATGTGCTGGACAAGTCCCTGCTGGTGCACCGCATCAACGTCGCCCTGAGCCTGCGCGAGCGCCTCTTCGACAAACCCTTCTACCGCCTGGTCTACGGCGATTCCGACCTGCTCCCCGGCCTGGTGGTGGACCGTTTCGGCGACCATCTCGTCGTGCAGCTCGCCTCCGCCGCCATGGAGCGCAACAAGGACGCCGTGCTCGACGCCCTGGTGCAGGTACTCAAGCCCCGCGGCGTGCTCTGGAAGAACGATTCCAGCGCCCGTGACGCCGAAGGCCTGGAGCGTTACGTGGACACCGCCTTCGGCGTGGTACCCGAGTGGGTCGCCCTGGAAGAGAACGGCGTGAAGTTCGAGGCCCCGGTGATGGAAGGCCAGAAGACCGGCTGGTTCTACGACCACCGCATGAACCGCGCGCGCCTGGCGCCCTACGTGAAGGGCAAGCGCGTGCTCGACCTGTTCAGCTACATCGGCGGCTGGGGCGTGCAGGCCGCGGCCTTCGGCGCCACCGAGGTGTTCTGCGTCGACGCCTCGGGCTTCGCCCTCGACGGCGTCGAGCGCAATGCCACCCTCAACGGCGTGGCCGAGCAGGTCACCTGCGTGGAAGGCGACGTCTTCGAGGCCCTGAAGGAGCTCAAGGCCGCCGAGGAGCGCTTCGACGTGGTGATCGCCGACCCGCCCGCCTTCATCAAGCGCAAGAAGGACCTGAAGAACGGCGAAGCCGCCTACCGTCGCCTGAACGAACAGGCCATGCGCCTGCTCAACAAGGACGGCATCCTGGTCAGCGCCTCCTGCTCCATGCACCTGCCGGAAGATGACCTGCAGAACATCCTGCTTTCCAGCGCCCGCCACCTGGACCGCAACATCCTGCTGCTGGAGCGCGGCGGCCAGGGTCCGGACCACCCGGTGCACCCGGCCATCGCCGAAACCCGCTACATCAAGAGCCTGACCTGCCGCCTGCTGCCCAACAGCTGAGGACAGGACGCCTGATGGTGGGCTGAAGCGTGTAGGGTGGATAACGCTCTTTTATCCACCAGCGGAGTCGAGCCGAGTATCGCCCGGTGGACAGAAAAGCACTGTCCACCCTACGCAACAGGGCCGCCAGGGCTCGCCGCCAAGCTGCGGCAGACCTTCGGCCTGCTTGGCGAATGAATTCGCCCCTACAGGATTCAGTGCAGGATCTGCGACAGGAACGCCTTCGCCCGCTCGCTCTTCGGGGCGTTGAAGAAGGTTTCCGGCGGGCTGTCCTCGACGATGCGCCCGCCCTCCAGGAACAGCACCCGTTCCGCCACCTGCCGCGCGAAGCCCATCTCGTGGGTCACGCAGAGCATGGTCATGCCGCTGCCGGCCAGCTTCACCATCACGTCCAGCACCTCGCCGACCATTTCCGGGTCCAGCGCCGAGGTGGGCTCGTCGAACAGCATGATCTTCGGCTCCATGCACAGCGCCCGGGCGATGGCCACGCGCTGCTGCTGGCCGCCGGAGAGCTGGCTGGGATACTTGTGCGCGTGGCTTTCGATGCCGACCTTGCGCAGGAACTCCCTGGCGCGCGCCTCCGCCTCCGTGCGGGACAGGCCACGCACCGACATCGGCGCCAGGGTGCAGTTGTCCAGCACGCTCATGTGCGGGAACAGGTTGAAGTGCTGGAACACCATGCCCACCTCGCGCAGCGCGGCGGCGCCGCGCGCGGGATCGGCCTGCGGGTCGCAGCCGTTGATGAGGATGCGCCCGCCGCTGATGCCTTCCAGCCGGTTGATGCAGCGGATCAGGGTCGACTTGCCGGAGCCCGAGGGCCCGCACAGGACGATGCGCTCGCCCGGCCGGACCACCAGATCGATGCCCTTGAGCACGGCGAAGTCGCCGTACTGCTTCTCGAGGCCCTCGATCACCACCGCCGGAGCCTGTGGCACGGCACTGAGGCGGGGCGGTTGGGCGGGGGCGGCTTTCATGCTCGATAACATCTTGTTGTCCTCTTTGTTGCGTATCGGCAAGTCGGAACGCCCGGGCGCTCAGCGGAAACGCTGGGCGCCGTAGGGCGTCGGGTCGGTGAAGGGGCGGGCGCCGGTCATCATCTCCGCCAGCAGGCGGCCGCTGACCGGCCCCAGGGTCAGGCCGTGGTGGGCATGACCGAAGTTGAACCAGAGGCCCGGGTGATCGGGCGCCGGGCCGATCACCGGGCGCATGTCCGGCAGGCAGGGGCGGCGCCCCAGCCAGGGCTCGGCGTCCAGGCGGCGGCCCAGGGGGAACAGTTCGCGGGCGAGGCGTTCGGCACGGCGCAACTGGATCTCGTTGGCCGGGTCATCGGGAGCGGCGAATTCGATGCCGGTGGTCAGGCGGATGCCGCGCGCCATGGGCGCCAGCACGTAGCCGCTCTGGGCATCGCAGACGGAATGGCCCAGTTCGGCGCCTTCGGCCGGCGCGTAGTGCATGTGGTAGCCGCGCTTGATCGCCAGCGGGATGCGATAACCCAGGGCACGGAACAGATCGCCCGATTGCGGCCCCATCGCCACCACCACATCGGGCGCGCGCAGCTCGGCGCCGTCCACGCTGAAGCTCCAGGCGCCGTTACGCTGGCGCAGGCCCTTGGCGTCGCCCGTGAGCAGGCGCCCGCCGCGCCGCACGAAGAGCTCGGCGTAACCGCGCACCAGGGCACCGGGGTCGAGCACCGTCTTCGGGTCGTGCCAATGGATGCCACCTGCGGCGATGGAGCCCAGGTGCGGTTCGCGCTGGCGCAGGGTTGCCCCATCCAGCACCTCGAAGCGCAGGCCGAAGCGGTCCAGCGCGCGGGCTTCCGCCACGGCCTGGTCGAGTGCCTCGCGGCTGCGGTAGACGTCCATCCAGCCCCGCGCGCGAATCAGGTGCCCGAGCCCGGCTTCGGCCACCAGTCGGTCATGCTCCTCCACGCAGCGTTCCACCAGCGGCAGCATGGCCCGCGACGCCTCCTCCAGCCGGCGCGCGGAGGAGTTGTGCCAGTAGGACGCCAGCCAGGGCGCGAGCTTCGGCAGGTAGCTCGGGCTGTAGCGCACGTCCGGCTGCCGGTTCAGGCCGTAGCGCAGCAATGCCGAAAAGCTGCGCGGAAAGGCGTAGGGCACCACGCTGGAACGCTCGATCAGGCCGGCGTTGCCGTGGCTGGTGCCCGAGCCCGGCTCGGCGCGGTCCACCAGGCAGACGTCACGGCCGCGCGCCTGGAGGTGAAGGGCAGTGGAAACGCCGACTATGCCGGCGCCCAGGACGAGAATGTCGCAGTCCATGAAAGGATCCTTCGATGGGTACCCCTGAGGGTGCCTGGATGTGGGTTGGTCTAGTTCAGGTGGCGGCCGAGGCGCCCTTCGGCCAGCAGCAGGCCGCGCCGGATCAGCTCCACCAGTACCAGGTAGAGGATCGCCGCCCAGAGGTAGAGCTGGAAGTCGAAGGTGCGCGAGAAACCGGCCTTGGCCACGCCCATCAGGTCGTGGATGGTCACCAGGGAGGCGATGGCGCTGGCCTTGATCATCAGGATCAGCTCGTTGCCCAGCGGCGCGATGGCCACCAGCAGCGACTGCGGCAGCACCACCTTGAAGAAGGTGGTGGCACGCGACAGGCCGAGCGCCGAGGCGGCCTCGTACTGGCCGGGGGCGATGGCCAGCAGGCTGCCGCGGAAGATCTCCGCCTGGTAGGCGGCGGTGTTCAGGGTGAAGGCCGCCAGCGCGCAGTACCAGGCATCGCGGAAGAACCACCAGAGCCCCACGTCCTGCCAGAACTCGCGGAAGGAACCCACGCCGTAGTAGAGCAGGAACAGCTGGGCCAGCAGCGGCGAGCCGCGGAACAGGTAGATGTAGCCGCCGCTGAAGCCACGCAACAGCCTGTTGCGCGAATTGCGCGCCAGCGCCAGCAGCAGCCCCAGCAACATGCCCAGCGTGAAGGAGATGGCCACCAATCTGGCGGTCACCAGCAGGCCGTCCAGCAGGCGCAGGCCATAGCGGTCGAACAGTTCGGGATCGACGAAGAAATGCAGGAACTCGCTCATGCGCGCTGACTCCTGTAACCGAGGCTGTAGCGCTTCTCGGCGTAGCTGAAGACACGACCGGACAGGGCCGAGAAGAGCAGGTAGATCAGGCAGGCGCTGCCGTAGAACAGCATCGGCTCCTTGGTGGCGCTGACCGCCAGGTTGGTCTGGCGCATCACGTCCACCAGGGAGATGGTGGACACCAGCGAGGTGTCCTTCAGCAGGCTCAGCCAGTTATTCGACAGGCCCGGCAGGGCGACCCGGGTCAACTGCGGCAGGATCACCTTGAAGAAGGCCGTGGCGCGGGACAGGCCCAGCACCTGGGCGGCCTCGTACTGGCCCCGGCCCACCACCTTGAAGGCGCCCAGCCAGACCTGGCTGGAGAAGGCGGCGAAGACCAGGCTGAAGGCGACCATGGCGGCGAGGAAGGCGTTGATGGTGACCTCGGTGTGGTGACCGAAGTGGGCCAGCAACTTCTGCACGCCGATCTGGCAACCGTAGTAGACGATCAGCAGGGTCAGCAGCTCCGGCAGGCCACGGAACACGGTGGCGAAGGCCAAAGCCAGGCCGCGCCGCCAGCGGCGCGGCGAGCGGGCACCGAGGGCGACGATCAGCCCCAGGGAGAGCCCCAGGGGCACGCAGGCCAGCGCCAGGGACAGGGTGACCAGGGCGCCGGCCAGCAGGGCCATGCCCCAGCCGCCCTCGCCCAGGGAAAGTAGAGCCAACTGCTCGAACATGATTCAGGCCTCGCATCGAGGTGCCCGGCCGGGGCCGGACACGCGGCGGACTATCAATAGATGTCGAAGGGGAAGTAGCGGCTGGCGATCTGCTTGTAGGTGCCATCCTCGATGATTTCCGCCAGGGCCTTGTTCAGGCGCTCGCGCAGGGCGTTGTCTTCCTGGCGCACGGCGATGGCGACCTCGTCGTCGGTGCCCTGGATGTCGCCGAGCAGGGTGCAGCAGTCCTTGCCGTCCTTGGCCAGCCAGTCGAGCAGGGGGAACTTGTCGTGGACCAGGGCATCGAGTCGGCCGGTGTTCAGGTCGGCGTTGGCTTCGTCCTGGGAGGGATAGAGCTTGACCTCGGCGCCGGCTGCGCCGAACACGTCCTCGGCGTACATGCCCTGGGTGGTGGCGGACTGGGCGCCGACCACCAGGCCCTTGAAGTTCTCGGGGTTGGTGTCCTTGAGTTCGGAGCCCTTGGCGACCGCCACGGCGAGGCGGGTGCGGTAGTAGCGATCGGTGAAGGCCACCTTCTTCTGGCGCTCTTCGGTGATCACCATGGAGGCGACCACGGCGTCGTATTTCCTGGCCAGCAAGGCAGGGATGATGCCGTCCCAGTCCTGGGCCACCAGCTCGCATTCCACCTTCATCTTCGCGCACAGGGCATTGGCGATATCGACGTCGAAGCCGTGCAGCTGGTTGCTGGAATCCACATAGTTGAAGGGCGGGTAGGCCCCTTCGGTCGCGATGCGAATCGTCTCGGCCTGAGCGGTCGCGACGGCGCCGCAGAGAGCCAGGGATGCCAATGCCAAGCGGGTGAGTCGTTTCATCGGTGCTGCCTCTTTCTTATTAGGGTTGTTCTAGCGGGGTGAACCGGGTGAGGAGGTGTAGCCAACAAACTCGTTGTGCAGGGCGGCGACGGACTCCAGGCGCTGCTCGACATCGGGGCCGAGGCACTTGAACACGTCGTTGAGCAAGAGATTGACCAGGGAGAGCATCGGGCCGGTGGACTCCCAGAACAGTCCGAGGTCCGTGGGTACGCGGAAGACCTCGTCCGCGTGCTGCTCCGCCCAGTCGCAGTAGTCGTCGGTGATGAGCGTCACCGGGATGCCCGCCTCCCGCGCATGGCGGCAGAGGCTCAGGGCATGACGTGAGTAGCGCCGCGCCTCGAAGACCACCAGCGCAGCCTGTCCAGGGGCGGACAGCAGCACATCCCCGAAGTAGCCGGACGAGCCATCCACCAGCTGCACGCCGTCGCGCAGGTACTGCAGCAGGTGGACGAAGGACACGGAAATGCCGCGCTCGGTCTGGAAGCCGGCGGCGTAGACGCGCGGAATGCTCGCCAGGCGCTCGCAGACCGTGCGCCACTGCGGCGTGCGGCTGTGTTCGTAGACGCGCACCAGGGCGGCCATCTCCCGCTGCAGGCTGACCGACAGGGCATCTTCGCCGGCCACTTCCTGCTGGCGGAATTCCTTGAGGCGATCGCCGATCAGCCAGGGGCTGTCGCCCAGGTCGTCCTTGAGGTCGGCCTTCAATGCCTTGAAGTGCTCATAGCCGAGGGCGCGACAGAAGCGCCCGACGGTGGACTCGCTGATGCCGAGCTTGCCGGCGATGGCGGCGGAGGTCTCGAACGGCAGCTCCTGCAGGTTGGCCAGCATGTAGTTGGCGATCGCCCGCGACGACGCAGTGCGGGCGGACAGGCTGGTTTCCAGGCGTTCTTTGAGGGATCGATTCATGAGGACCTCCGGTGGCGAGGAAAATGATTGTTTTCTGTCACCAAGTCAATATTTGACAGATAACTTGCAAATCTTATGATGCGGGACCATCGACCAACCACGAGAGCCCATCCATGCAGAGTCACTCCGGCGACACGGTCCACCTGTCCTTCAATGAGCTGCGGGACCTGCTCGCGCGCATCTTCGAGCGTCACGGCACCTCATCGACAACGGCCGCCATCCTCGCCGAGAACTGCGCCTCGGCCCAGCGCGACGGCTCCGACAGCCATGGCGTGTTCCGCATCCCCGGTTACCTGTCGTCGCTGGCCAGCGGCTGGGTGAACGGCCAGGCCGAAGCCGAAGTGGAAGATGTGGGCCCCTCCTTCGTGCGTGTGGATGCCGGCGGCGGCTTCGCCCAGCCGGCGCTGGAAGCGGCCCGGGAATTGGTCATGGCAAAAGTGCGGGCAAGCGGCATGGCGCTGCTGGCGATCCGCAACTCCCACCACTTCGCCGCCCTCTGGCCGGACGTCGAGCCCTTCGCCCGCGAGGGCCTGGTGGCGCTCAGCTTCGTCAACAGCATGACCTGCGTGGTGCCCCACGGCGGCCACAGTGCGCTGTTCGGCACCAACCCCATCGCCTTCGCCGCACCACGCGCGGGTGGCCATCCGCTGGTGTTCGACCTGGCCACCAGCGCCATCGCCCACGGCGACGTGCAGATCGCCGCCCGCGAGGGCAGGACCCTGCCGGAAGGCTACGGTGTGGACGCCCAGGGCCAGCCGAGCCGCGACCCGAAGGCGATCCTGGACGGCGGCGCCCTGCTCTCCTTCGGCGGCTACAAGGGCTCGGCCCTGTCGATGATGGTGGAGCTGCTGGCCGCGGCGCTGACCGGCGGCAACTTCTCCTTCGAGTTCGACTGGTCCGGCCACCCCGGCGCCCAGACGCCCTGGACCGGCCAGCTCGTGATCCTCATCGACCCGGACCGTGGCGCCACGCGCCCCTTCGCCGAGCGCTGCGAAACCCTGATCAGCCGCATGCTGGAAGCCGGCCAGGAGCGCCAGCCGGGGGATCGCCGCTACCGCCAGCGCGAGCGTGCCGAACGTGAGGGCATTGCCCTGCCGGCGGCCGAGCTGGCGCGCCTGCGCGAGCTCGCCGACCGCTGAGCGGCGCGCCCCCGCGCCTTTCCAGTGCCGCGCGGCCGGGGTTAGAATCGGGCATCCCTCGCCAGCTACCCTTCGGCAGGCCGAACGAGCCCCTGCCGGGCACGCGGAGACCCCGCTACCCCGGCACCCTGCAGACGCGACCATCACCACGCCTGCACGCGCCCCGGGCTCCATACGCACATGACTCTTACAAGCGGGTCGTGCAGGACTCGCAACCGTATCAGCCGCAGGAATCCCCATGCCCGACTATCGCTCGAAAACCTCCACCCACGGCCGCAACATGGCCGGCGCCCGCGCCCTCTGGCGCGCCACCGGGATGAAGGACGAAGACTTCAAGAAGCCGATCATCGCCATCGCCAACTCCTTCACCCAGTTCGTGCCCGGCCACGTGCACCTGAAGGACCTGGGCCAGCTGGTGGCCCGCGAGATCGAGAAGCACGGCGGCGTGGCCAAGGAGTTCAACACCATCGCGGTCGACGACGGCATCGCCATGGGCCATGACGGCATGCTCTATTCCCTGCCGAGCCGCGAGATCATCGCCGACTCCGTGGAATACATGGTCAACGCCCACTGCGCCGACGCCATCGTCTGCATCTCCAACTGCGACAAGATCACCCCCGGCATGCTGATGGCCGCCCTGCGCCTGAACATCCCGGTGGTGTTCGTCTCCGGCGGCCCGATGGAAGCCGGCAAGACCAAGCTGGCCAACCACGGCCTGGACCTGGTGGACGCAATGGTGGTGGCCGCCGACGACTCCTGCTCCGACGAGAAGGTCGCCGAGTACGAGCGCAGCGCCTGCCCGACCTGCGGTTCCTGCTCCGGCATGTTCACCGCCAACTCGATGAACTGCCTGACCGAAGCCCTCGGCCTGTCCCTGCCCGGCAACGGCTCCACCCTGGCCACCCATGCCGACCGCGAGCAACTGTTCCTGCGCGCCGGCCGCCTGGCCGTCGAACTGTGCCAGCGCTACTACGGCGAAGGCGACGACAGCGTGCTGCCGCGCAACGTCGCCAGCTTCAAGGCCTTCGAGAACGCCATGACCCTGGATATCGCCATGGGCGGCTCGACCAACACCATCCTGCACCTGCTGGCCGCCGCCCAGGAGGCGGAGATCGACTTCGACCTGCGCGACATCGATCGCCTGTCACGCCGCGTGCCGCAGCTGTGCAAGGTGGCGCCGAACATCCAGAAGTACCACATGGAAGACGTGCACCGCGCCGGCGGCATCTTCAGCATCCTCGGCGAGCTGGCCCGGGGCGGCCTGCTGCATACCGACGTGCCCACGGTGCACAGCCCGAGCATGGCCGACGCCATCGCCCAGTGGGACATCACCCAGACCAGCGACGAAGCCGTCCACACCTTCTTCAAGGCGGGCCCGGCCGGCATCCCCACCCAGGTCGCCTTCAGCCAGGCGACCCGCTGGCCGACCCTGGACCTGGACCGTGCCGAGGGCTGCATCCGCAGCGTCGAGCACGCCTACTCCCAGGAGGGCGGCCTGGCCGTGCTCTACGGCAACATCGCCCTGGACGGCTGCGTGGTGAAGACCGCCGGCGTGGATGAATCCATCCATGTGTTCGAAGGCACGGCGAAGATCTTCGAGAGCCAGGACGCCGCCGTGAAGGGCATCCTCGCCGACGAAGTGAAGCCGGGCGACGTGGTGATCATCCGCTACGAAGGTCCGAAAGGCGGCCCGGGCATGCAGGAAATGCTCTACCCCACCAGCTACCTGAAGTCCAAGGGCCTGGGCAAGCAGTGCGCCCTGCTCACCGACGGCCGCTTCTCCGGCGGCACCTCGGGCCTGTCCATCGGCCACGCCTCCCCGGAAGCCGCTGCCGGCGGCGCCATCGGCCTGGTGGAAGATGGCGACAAGATCCACATCGACATCCACAATCGCAGCATCCAGCTGCTGGTCAGCGACGAGGAGCTGTCCCACCGCCGCCACGCCCAGGACAAGAAGGGCTGGAAGCCGGCCGCACCCCGCGCGCGCCGCGTGACCACCGCCCTCAAGGCCTACGCCCTGCTGGCCACCAGCGCCGACAAGGGCGCGGTGCGCAACAAGGCGATGCTGGAAGGCTGATCGACCCTGCCCCAGAAAGCCCGGCCCCGCGCCGTAATGCTGTTCATATAAGCATTTGAGCTGCAGCTGGGGCTCCCCGAAAATCCGATGCCATACCTCTGGCATCGGATTTTTTATGTCCTTTCAACAGCAGTTGCTCGACCTGGGCGAGTTGTTTCACTTCTCCGATTTGAGCACCTTCACCCAGAACATCCCGGTCGAGTGGGTGGCGTCTGCGCTGGACCTTTCTTCCCAGGCCACCATCCGGCGGCGGCGCCTGCCCAGCGATCAGGTGCTCTGGCTGGTACTCGGCATGGCCTTGTTCCGCGACGAGCCGGTCCATGAGGTGGCGCGGCGCCTGAACATCTGCGCCCAGGGCCTGGCCTCCGACCACCTGCTGGCCAGAAGTGGTGTCACCGAGGCACGCAAACGACTGGGGGCTGATCCGGTTGAATGGCTGTTTCGCCAGACTGGCCAGCAATGGGGTTGCGAGCGCTATGACGGCGATAGCTGGCAGGGTCTGCAGGTATTGGCCGTGGATGGTGCGCTCCTGCGCACCCCGGATACCCCCGAACTCCGAGAGCATTTCGGCTCCGGCAACACCTCCACCGACCGCCAGACGCCGTATCCCCTGTTGCGGCTCGTGGCGTTGATGAATGTGCGTTCGCACCTGATTCTGGATGCCCAGTTGAGCCCCTACCGGCGCAGTGAAATGCGCTTGGCCGATACGTTCATGCAGCAGATTCCCGACCACTCGGTGACACTGTTCGACAAGGGGTTCTGGAGTGCCGACTTGCTGCTGGGGCTGGCCACGCAGGGTGACAACCGGCATTGGTTGATTCCGGCGCGCAAGGCACTGGTCAGTGAAGAGGTGACGCGTTATGGCAAGGGGGATCGCTTACTGCGTATGAAGGTGTCGGCCCAGGCCCGAAAGCGCAACTCGAACCTGCCAACGCACTGGGAGGTGCGCGAAGTCAGTTGCGAGATACAGGGCAAGGTCAGAACCCTATTGACCTCTCTGCCAGCCAGCCGCTACAGCGCCAAAGCTGTCGCCAAGCTGTATCAGGAGCGCTGGGAGATCGAATTGGGCTTTCGGGATATCAAAAGCTCCCTGCAGCAGAACGCAGTCACCCTGCGCAGCAAGGTAAAGGACCTGATCTACCAGGAGGTTTGGGGAATACTGCTGGCCTATAACGTCATCCGCCGCGAGGCGAGCCAAGCCGCAGTGGCTTTTGGCCACTCCCCCTCCGACATACGTTTTAAACCGGTAGCCCAATACATCGCCGTACAGTTGATTGTGATGGCGGCGGCCAATCCGCTTTCAGCAACGGGAAGACGATTGTCGGAGTTGAGGGCGGGAATCGGAGGGCTGTTTCTGGATCACCGCCCAAGGCCCTCAAGGCCAAGGACGGTGAAGATCTCGAAGTCCCGCTATCCGGTGGACCGCAATGCTGCTCCTCTAAAGTGAACAGCATTACGGCCCCGCGCCGGGCTTTTTGCTTTTCTGTAGGGGCGAATTTATTCGCCAAGCAGGCCGCAGGTCTGCCCTGCGAGATCTCAGGGGGCAGCTGCGCCGCCCTTGGCGAATGAATTCGCCCCTACAAGAGCCAGCGCCCTCACCAAACCTGACCGCTCAGGTAGAATCGCCGCTTTTTTTGCGGTCGATCGCCATGACTTCACTGGAAAAGCCCCCCATTCCCGACGCTCGCAACGAGCTGCTCTACGGCCTGGAAGACAAGCCGCGCCCGCTGGCCGCCCTGCTCGCCGCGCTGCAGCACCTGCTCGCCATCATCGTCCCCATCGTCACGCCGGGCCTCTTGATCTGCCAGGCGCTGGGCGTGTCGGCGCGCGATACCAACCTGATCGTCTCCATGTCGCTGGTGGTCTCCGGCATCGCCACCTACGTGCAGTGCAAGCGCTTCGGGCCCTTTGGCGCCGGGCTGCTGATCGTCCAGGGCACCAGCTTCAACTTCGTCGGCCCGCTGATCGCCGGCGGCGCACTGATGGTCAAGCAGGGCACGCCGGTGGAAGCGGTGATGGCCGCCATCTTCGGCGTGGTGATGGCCGGCGCCTTCGTCGAGATGGGCATCTCCCGCGTGCTGCCCTTCGTCAAGCGGCTGATCAATCCGCTGGTGACCGGTATCGTGGTGCTGATGATCGGCCTGACCCTGATCAAGGTGGGCCTGATCAGCATGGGCGGCGGCTTCGGCGCCATGGCCGACGGCAGCTTCGCCAACGGCGAGAACCTGCTGCTGTCCGGCACCGTGCTGGGGGTGATCCTGCTGCTCAACCGCATCCCGCTGGTGTGGATGCGCAGCTGCGCCATCGTCATCGCCCTGCTGGTGGGCTACGCCCTGGCCGCCTGGCTCGGCCGCCTGGACTTCAGCGGCCTGCACGATGCGCCGCTGGTACAGGTGCCGGCGCCGCTGCACTTCGGAGTGGGCTTCTCCTGGTCGCTGTTCGTGCCGATGCTGGTGATCTACCTGGTGACCTCGCTGGAAGCCATCGGCGACGTCACCGCCACCAGCAAGGTGTCGCGCCAGCCGGTGGAAGGCCCGCTGTGGATGCAGCGGATCAAGGGGGGCGTGCTGGTGAACGGAGCCAACTCGCTGCTGGCGGGCATCTTCAACACCTTCCCCAGCTCGGTGTTCGCACAGAACAACGGCGTAATCCAGCTCACCGGCATCGCCAGCCGCCACATCGGCCTGTGGATCGCCCTGATGCTGGTGCTGCTGGGCCTGTTCCCGGCGGTGGCCGGCGTGCTCCAGGCGATTCCCGAGCCGGTGCTGGGTGGCGCCGCCATGGTGATGTTCGGCGCCGTGGCCGCCTCCGGCATCAATATCCTCGCCGGCACCACCCTGGACCGCCGCGCCCTGCTGATCATCGCGGTGTCCCTGGCCCTGGGCCTGGGTGTGTCCCAGGTGCCGGAGTTCCTCGCCCACATGCCGGCGGCCCTGCGCAATATCCTCGAATCCGGCGTCGCCACCGGCGGCCTCTGCGCCCTGCTGCTGAACTGGTTCCTGCCGGAAACCCCGCAGTCCCGCTAAGTGGCAGAATGGGCCCTGTCTCCCGGCAGGGCCCCGTCCATGTCCATCCTTCGCATCGGCCTGATCTCCGACACCCACGGCCTCCTCCGCCCCCAGGCCCTCGCTGCGCTGCAAGGCTGCGACCATATCCTGCATGCCGGCGACATCGGCAAACCCGGGATACTCGACGCCCTGCGCCAACTGGCGCCGCTCAGCGTCGTACGTGGCAACAACGACCGCGAGGATTGGGCCGATGCCGTCCCGGAAGTGGAAGAACTCCGCCTGGGCGGGGTCGGCATCTACCTGGTGCATGACCAGGCGGATATTCCCGCCGATCTCGCCGAGCGCGGCTTCGCCGTGGTGGTCACCGGCCACTCCCACAAACCATTGATCACCCAACGCGCCGGGCTGCTGCACGTCAATCCGGGCAGCGCCGGGCCACGGCGCTTCAGCCTGCCGGTGTCGGTGGCACTGCTGAGGATCGGTGGACGCCGGATCGAAGCAGAGCTGATCACCCTGGCTATTGACCATTGAACCCTCTACTCCGACCATCCCCATTTTTCGTTCCGGGCATCCCCAAATGAGCACACCTTCCCCGGCCATCACGGCCCTGCCCGCTGCCGGTCGCGCCGTACTGTACTCACTGGCAACGACGGCGTCCGGCAGGGGCAAGAACAGCCTGCTCAAGCGACTGCAGGCCCAGCAGGTCACCATGCCGGACGGCAGGGCCGCCAGTAACGAGAACCTCTCCGCCCTGCTCGACCTCCTGGAGCACGCCGGCTGGATCACGCGGACGATCACCACCAAGGGACACAGCAACCGGTTGGTGGAAGGGCAACGCTATGCCGTCCTGCTCCATCTGCATCAGTGGCCCGACGCCAGGTCCTGGCTCCAGGCAGCGCGCAAGCACCTCCAACCGGCCAATTCCTGGCAAGGGATTCCCCTGGACGCCGCCCAGGAGCTCGTCTGGCTGGAGTTGCTGGAAGGCGGGCTCCCCGGGGTCACCCATTCGCTCCAGACGCTGAATCGTTACATGTCGCTCGAGCGCCTCCACGCCATTCACCCCATGCATCAGTTGTCGAACGATGCACAGGGACTGGAGCTGTTCTGCCGTCTCGGCGATGAAATACGGTTGCTGCTGCTCGAGGACTACCTGGACCTGTGCAACCAGTACCTGACGCCCTGCCGCGCAGCCTACGAACTGGGGCTGGAGCACGCTCGCCGCATACCTCCGGAGGAGGAAGGCGAGCTGCATTTCCAGCTTATCCTCCAGGCATTCTGGCGCGGCGACTGGCACAGCCTGGAAAGCCTGTGCCGGAACGGCTACAGCCAGTTCCACGATACGTTCGCCAGCTTGCTGAAGGGCGATACCGCACGCACCCTGGAGCTCGTCCAGGACTGGATGAGCGACCTGCGCAAGCAGACCGGCAAACGCAAGATCAACCTGCCGCCTATCCTCAATGCGCTATACGGCCTGGCCCTGATCGGCGGCTACCAGCCCGCGCATCGCACCGCACTCAAGCAAGTGCTGTCGACAGGCCTCAAGGCCGGCTACGGTTCCGCCTACCCCGTTCTGGAACGCTACTTCGAACGGCTCCAGGGCCTTGCGCCCCAGCAGCGGAGCCTGCACCTTCCAACCCGGCTCAACGGACTCGACGGCCTGATGCTGGCACTCGGGCTGTACTGGCAGGACGCGGAACCCTCGCGAACCAAGGAATGGCGGAACGCCCTCGAGGACTATCGCCGGACGCTGGAGGACGCCCATCTCGCCTGGCTCGCGGCGGAATTCGACGCGCTGCTGGCGGCGCAGTTCGGCGAGCCGCGCCGCCTCGCGCATGTCCACCGGGAAGCCGGACTGCGCCCGCTGCTGGAGCTCCAGCAGCGGCAGGAATCCTGGCAGCAGGCGCTTCAGGCGCTGGCCAGGCTCAAGCCGGCCAACGCCAGCGCCGCGTCGCCCAACACCAGGACTTCGCGCCTGGCGTGGTTCATCGAGTCCTCCACCTACCGACGCAGGGTCGAACCACGGGAGCAGAAGCTCGGCGCCAGGGGACAGTGGAGCAAGGGAAAGGCAGTGGCGCTGCGCCGCCTGGTGGAAGAGGGCCAGGCAATGGAGTTCCTCACGGAACAGGACCGCCTGGTCATCGGCAGGATCCAGATCGTCCAGAACTTCTACGGCTCACCCACTTACGAATTGCCGGCCGACGCGGCCTTGCCGGACCTGGCGGGGCATCCCTCGTTGTACTGGATGGACGCACCGGACGTGCGCCTGGAGCTCGTGGCGGGTCAACCCCGGCTGCAGTTGCGGGCAGAGGGCGAGCAGGTTCAGCTGCAGCTCCACCCCGATGGACTGGGCGCGGGACAAATGCTGGTCATCCACAAGGAGACGCCGACACGGATGTGCCTCTACCCCTGCACCCCGGACATCAGGCAGATCGCCGCCATCGTCGGCAATGGCCTGAGCGTGCCGCTCTCGGCCAAGGCGCAACTGGTCGAAGCCATGGCCTCGGTCGCCCCGCTGCTGGCAATCCACTCGGAAATTCCGGATCTGGCCGGCGAACTCGACACCATCCCGGCGGACGAACGGCTCTACGTCCACCTGCTGCCTCTGCAGACCGGCCTGCGCCTGCAGCTACTGGTCCGCCCTCTGCGCAGCGGCAGCTGGTTCCGCCCGGGCCAGGGCAGCCGCAGCCTGGTGGGGGAGCAGGAAGGCAAGGCGGTGCAGGTCCTGCGGGATCTCGAAAACGAGAGAAAGCGCTTCGAGGACGTGCTGGAAAAGTGCCCCGGCCTGTCCCTGGCCGAGAGCGACGGCACCGAATGGCAATTGCAGCAGCCCCAGGACGCCCTGCAAGCCCTCGGCGAACTGAAGGCCCTGGAGGGCGAAGCGCTGCAGTGCGTCTGGCCGGAAGGCGAACACATGCGCATCAGGGGCCGCTTCGCCCTGGGCCAGTTGCGCCTGGGCCTGAAGCAGCGGGGCGACTGGTTCGTCCTGCAAGGCGGCATCGACCTGGACGACGGCAAGGTCCTGCAGCTGCGCCAATTGCTGGAGTTGCTCAAGGCCTCTCCGGGGCGCTTCATCAACCTGGGCGACCGCGACTGGCTGGCCCTGGACGACCGCCTGCGCAGGCAGCTGGAAGAGCTCGGCGGCCTGGCCGAACGCATCACCGACCGAGGCCTGCAACTCAGCACCCTCAGTGCGCCACTGCTGGAGACGCTGGCCGGCGAGGCCGGCGCCTTCGAGGCAGACAGCCACTGGCGGGCCCACCTCGAGCGCCTCGCCGCGATGCGCAACCACCAGCCACAGCTGCCGCGAACGCTGCAGGCCCAGTTGCGCGACTACCAGCTGGAGGGCTTCTGCTGGCTGTCCCGGCTGGCGCACTGGGGCGTCGGCGCCTGCCTGGCCGACGACATGGGCCTGGGCAAGACGGTGCAGATCCTGGCGCTGCTGCTGGAACGGTCGGCCCAGGGGCCCCAGCTGGTGGTCGCCCCCACCTCGGTGACCCTCAACTGGCGCGCCGAATGCGCCCGCTTCGCCCCCGGCCTGAGAACGCACCTCTACCACGAAGCGCGCAGCCTGGAAGACCTGGGCCCCATGGACCTGCTGATCGTCAGCTACGGCCTGCTGCAGCAGGACAGCGAAGCCTTCGCCGCCCGCCGCTGGACCAGTGTCGTGCTCGATGAAGCGCAGGCCATCAAGAATGCCCAGACCAAACGCTCCCAGGCGGCGATGGCCTTGCAAGCGGACTTCCGCATGGTGGCCACCGGCACTCCGCTGGAGAACCACCTGGGCGAACTGTGGAACCTGTTCCGCTTCATCAACCCCGGCCTGCTCGGCAGCCAGGAAAGCTTCACCGCCCGCTTCGCCACGCCCATCGAACAGGGCGATGCAGCGGCACGCCGCGCCCTGCGCAAACTGATCCAGCCATTCATCCTGCGCCGCCTGAAGAGCCAGGTGCTGGACGAGCTGCCGGCACGCACCGAGATCACCTACCGGGTATCGCTCTCCAGCGAAGAGGCGCATCTGTACGAGGCTCTGCGCCAACAAGCGCTGGACACCATCGAACAGGTCGCGACGGACGGAGCCCGTCCCCTCCAGGTGCTGGCCGAGATCACCCGTTTGCGCCGCTTCTGCTGCCACCCTTCGCTATCGGTGCCCGGCAGCCCGCTGGCCGGAAGCAAGCTGCAAGCCTTCGCCGAGATCGTCGAAGAACTGCGGGAAAGCGGCCACCGGGCCCTGGTCTTCAGCCAGTTCGTCGACCACCTGCAGATCGTGCGCGCCTGGCTGGAGCGCGAGGGGATCGAACACCAGTATCTGGACGGCTCGACAGCCACCAAGGAGCGCCAGAGGCGCGTCGAGGCCTTCCAGGCCGGAAGCGGCGATCTGTTCCTGATCAGCCTCAAGGCGGGAGGCAGCGGGCTCAACCTGACCGCCGCCGACTATGTGATCCACCTCGACCCCTGGTGGAACCCGGCGGTGGAGGACCAGGCCAGCGACCGCGCCCACCGCATTGGCCAGCAACGGCCGGTCACCATCTATCGGCTGGTGACCGAAAACACCATCGAGGAACAGATCGTTGCCCTGCACCGGAAGAAACGCGATCTGGCCGACAGCCTGCTGGAGGGAGGGGAGATGAGCGCCCGACTGGATGCCGACGCCCTGTTGCGCCTGCTGCGCGGAGAGGAGGACTGAGGCGGTAACGACCGCCTCGGAATCGTAGCCGGATGAAATCCGGGAGCGGCGCCTGGCTTTCCCCGGATTCCATCCGGGCTACTTACTGCTGAGACTATTGCGCGGCGAATCGGACTGAAGCAGCGTCAGCGCCGCTCCCACACCTCGAAGGCATAGGCGGGTGTGTCCGTCGTCGCCTCGTGCTCGATGCTGAAGGCCAGCCGCCAATCCTGCTGCGACACTTCAGGGAAATAGGCATCGCCTTCCGGGGCGAGCTCCACGCGAGTCAGGTAGAGGCGATCAGCCAGTGCCAGGCCTTCGGCGTAGAGCTGGGCGCCGCCGATCAGCATCAGCTCCTCGGCCTCCTCTTCGCGGGCCCAGGCTTCGGCGCGTTCGATGGCCGCTTCCAGGCTGGGGAAGACTTCCGCCCCCTCCAGCACCAGGTCGCTCTGGCGGCTGACCACCAGATTGAGCCGGCCGGGCAGCGGGCGGCCGAGGGAATCCCAGGTCTTGCGGCCCATGATGATCGGCTTGCCGAGGGTCATGGCCTTGAAGTGCTTGAGGTCCGCCGGCAGGTGCCAGGGCAGTTGGTTGTCGCGGCCGATCACGCGGTTCTGCGCGAGGGCGGCGATAAGGCAGAGGGGCAGGGTCTTGTTCATGGCGGCGAGGATACCGGCTGGCACGGTCCAGAGAAAGCCAACGGACGTTGGGCGCCCGAGGCCTGTCCGGCCGAGTCCCGGGTGGACTTCGCGACCTCGCTCCCCCTGTACCTCGGCACCATTCGTCGCCAATCCCGTTCCTGATCATAAGGTCAGCTACCTGTTTCCCACAGATCAGAGAAGTTGTTTCGCATTACCCAGGAGATTGGCGAAAAAGCCCGCTTTAAAAATTGTATACAAACCACTAGTCAACGGTTGCATTAATTGTCTACAGTTGCCGCCACAATAACAAAAGCGAGTGCTCACCATGACAGTCCCATCCGCAAGTCCGTCTCCGGTGCAACGCCCCGAAGACGAAAACCTCGGCATTGGAGCCAACCTCGCCTATGGTCTGCAGCATGTGCTGACCATGTATGGCGGCATTGTCGCGGTACCCCTGATCATCGGCCAGGCGGCAGGGCTATCGCCCGCCGACATCGGCCTGCTGATCGCAGCCTCACTGTTCGCCGGTGGCCTGGCCACCCTGCTGCAAACCATCGGCCTGCCGTTCTTCGGCTGCCAGTTGCCGCTGGTCCAGGGCGTCTCCTTCGCCGGCGTGGCGACCATGATCGCCATCATCGGCAGCAACGGCGCAGGCGGAATCCCCGCGGTGCTGGGGGCGGTGATCGCCGCCTCGTTGATCGGCCTGCTGATCACCCCGGTGTTCTCGCGCATCACCAAGTTCTTCCCGCCCCTGGTGACCGGCATCGTCATCACCACCATCGGCCTGACCCTGATGCCCGTGGCCGCTCGCTGGGCCATGGGTGGCAACAGCCAGTCGCCGGAGTTCGGCAGCATGGCCAACGTCTGCCTGGCCGCCTTCACCCTCGGCACCGTCCTGCTGCTGAGCAAGCTGGGCAGCGCCGCCATCTCGCGCCTGTCGATCCTGCTCGCCATGGTGATCGGCACCGTGGTGGCGGTGTTCTTCGGCATGGCGGACTTCTCCAAGGTGCTCGAAGGCCCGCTGGTGGCCATGCCCACCCCGCTGCACTTCGGCATGCCGGAATTCCATATCGCGGCGATCCTGTCGATGCTGATCGTGATCATCGTGACCTTGGTGGAAACCTCGGCCGACATCCTCGCGGTGGGCGAAATCATCGGCACCAAGGTCGACTCCAAGCGCCTCGGCAACGGCCTGCGCGCGGACATGATCTCCAGCTCCCTGGCACCGCTGTTCGGCTCCTTCACCCAGAGCGCCTTCGCCCAGAACGTCGGCCTGGTGGCCGTGACCGGGGTGAAGAGCCGCTATGTGGTGGCCACCGCCGGCCTGATCCTGGTGACCCTCGGCCTGCTGCCGGTCATGGGCCGCCTGATCGCCGCCGTTCCCACCTCGGTGCTGGGCGGTGCTGGCGTGGTGCTGTTCGGCACCGTGGCCGCCTCGGGCATCCGCACCCTGGCCCAGGTGGACTACCGCAACAACATGAACCTGATCATCGTCGCCACCTCCATCGGCTTCGGCATGATCCCGATCGCCGCGCCGACCTTCTACCACCACTTCCCGGCCTGGTTCGAAACCATCTTCCACTCCGGCATCAGCTCGGCGGCGATCATGGCCATCGTGCTGAACCTGGTCTTCAACCACCTGAAGGCCGGCAACTCGGACCAGCAGTCGGTATTCGTCGCCGCCAGCGAACGCACCCTGCGCTACCAGGACATCGCCGCCCTGCACGAGGGCGACTATTTCCGCGACGGCAAGCTCTACGATTGCGAAGGCAACGAAGTGAAGATCACCGGCCACGACGACCACCATGGCGCGCCGCCGGCACCGCCCCGCAGCAAGGTGGCGGCGGGCTCCACCACGGGCTGAATCGGCAAGGCCGGCGCAATGCGCCGGCCTTCTTCTGTCGATGGGGCCCGCCACAGCGGTTATTCTCTGGGCTCACCCTTGGCCAAGAGGCCCTTCGTGAGCGAACCCAACACCCTGTCCACCTCCCTCTCCCGCCTCGACCGGCTCTGGCTGACCGAAGCCATCCGCCTGCGCGAGGAACACGCCGGCCCCCTCGAAGACGCGGAAGCCAATCGTCGCGCCAACGCCGCCGGGGGCGACCTGGCACAACGCATCCAGGCCCGCGCGCTCTGGCTCGCCCAACGCGACGGCCAGTCGCAGGCCCTGCCGCACTGGCGCCAAGGCGCGCGGCTGGCCGGCCTGCTGCTGGCGATCCTGGCACTGGCCGGCGGCGCCGGCCTGGCAGTCGCCGCCCTGGGCGACGGCCAGCGCCCGGTCAACCTGTTCTGGGCCCTGGGCAGCCTGCTCGGGCTGCACCTCCTGATGCTGCTGGGCTGGGCCCTGACGTTCGGCTTGGGCAGCAGCGCCAGCCTGCTCGGCCGTCTCTGGCTCTGGGCGAGCGGCAAGCTGGCGCGCGATGCCCAGGCCGCACACCTGGCGCCCGCCCTGCTCCTGCTGCTGCAACGCCAGGGCCTGACCCGCTGGGGCCTCGGCGCCCTGGTCCACGGCCTCTGGTCGCTGACCCTGGGAGCGGCCCTGGTGATACTCCTGCTGCTGCTCGCGACAAGGCGCTACGGCTTCGTCTGGGAAACCACCATTCTCGGCAGCGACACCTTCGTCTTCCTCACCCAGGCCCTCGGCGCCCTGCCGTCCCTGCTGGGCTTCAGCCTGCCGGACGCGCAGACCATCCGCGCCAGCAGCAGTGCGCTGGCCGAGGAAGGCGCGCGCCAGGCCTGGTCCGGCTGGCTGTTGGGGGTCACCTTCACCTACGGCCTGCTGCCACGCCTGCTGCTCGGCCTGTTCTGCCTCTGGCGCTGGTTGCAGGGCCGCGCACGCCTTGGCCTGGATCTCGGCCTCCCCGGCTACAGCCTGCTGCGCGATCGCCTGCAGCCGGCCAGCGAGCGCCTCGGCGTCTGCGATGCCGCGCCCAGCGAACTGGCCGCACCCCGCGCCGGCAACCTGAATGGCGACAGCCGGGGAGCCCTGCTGGTGGCCATAGAACTGGACGACCGCCGTCCCTGGCCACCCGTCCTGCCCAAGGGCGTGGGCGACGCCGGCGTGCTGGACAGCCGCGAGCAGCGCCAACGCCTGCTGGACCAGCTCAGCCGCTTTCCGCCGGAGCGACTGGCGGTGGCCTGCGACCCACGACGCTCACCGGACCGCGGCACCCTGGCACTGATCGGCGAACTCTCCCGCAGTGCCGCGGCGACCCGAATCTGGCTGCTGCCCGCGCCTCCCGGCGAAGCCCTGGACGCGCAGCGCCTCGAGGACTGGCAGCAGGCCCTGGAGCGCCTGGCGCTGCCCCACGCCCAGGGCGCGCCGATGAACTGGCTGGAGACCGGCCATGACTAAGCCGCTGAAGCTGGCCGTGGTCGGCCATACCAACGTGGGCAAGACCTCGCTGCTGCGTACCCTGCTGCGGGACCGCGATTTCGGCGAGGTGTCCCACCGCCCCAGCACCACCCGCCACGTGGAAGGTGCGCGGCTCTCGGTGGACGGCCAGCCACTGCTAGAGCTCTACGACACCCCCGGACTGGAAGATGCCATCGCCCTGCTCGACCACCTGGAACGCCTGGAGCGCCCTGGCGAACGCCTGGATGGCCCGGCCCGGCTCGCCCGCTTCCTCGACGGCAGCGAAGCGCGCCAGCGCTTCGAACAGGAAGCCAAGGTGCTGCGCCAGTTGCTGGCTTCCGATGCCGGGCTCTATGTGATCGACGCCCGGGAACCCGTACTGGCCAAGTACCGCGACGAGCTGGCGGTGCTCGCCATGTGCGGGCGGCCGCTGCTGCCGGTACTGAACTTCGTCGCCAGCGAGGGCCACCGCGAAGCGGAATGGCGCGAAGCCCTGGCCCGCCTCGGCCTGCACGCGCTGGTTCGCTTCGACAGCGTGGCGCCGCCGCTGGATGGCGAGCAGCGCCTCTATGACAGCCTGGCCCTGCTGCTGGAACGGGCGCGCCCGCAGCTGCAGCGACTGGTGGAAGACCATCAGGCGCAGCGCCGCCTGCGCCTGGAAGCCGGCAGCCGCTTGATCGCCGAACTGCTGCTGGACGTGGCCGCCTGCCGTCGCAGCGTGCCGGCCCAGGAGGCGGCGCTGCAGGCCGCCACCGAGGCCCTGCGCCAGCAGGTGCGCCAGCGCGAGCAGCGCTGCGTGGAAGCCCTGCTGCGGCTCTACGCCTTCGGCCGGGACGCCGCCGCCGCCAGTGACTTGCCGCTGCTGGGCGGCCGCTGGGGCGATGACCTGTTCAACCCGGAAACCCTCAAGCAACTGGGTGTGCGCCTGGGCGGCGGCATGGCGGCGGGCGCGGCGGCCGGCGCCGGCGTCGACCTGCTGGTGGGCGGCCTCACCCTCGGCGCCGCCGCGGCCCTTGGCGCCATCGCCGGCGGCGCCTGGCAGACCTTCGGCCACTACGGCGAACGCTTGCTGGGCAAGATCAAGGGACAGCGCGAGCTGACCGTGGACGATGCCATCCTGCGCCTGCTCGCCCTGCGCCAGCGCCAGCTGCTGGCGGCCCTGGACGCCCGTGGCCACGCCGCCTTCGAGGCGATCCGCGTGGGCACGCCGGAAGAGCAGCAGTGGCGCGAAGGCAAGCTGCCGGCGGTGCTGGGCAAGGCGCGCGCCCATCCGGAATGGTCGTCGCTGAACCCTGGTGCCGAGCTGGAGCAGGCGGAACGCCAGGGCTGGGTAGCCAGCCTGGCGAAAGGACTGGAACCCTAGAGGCCGCCCGCTTCGATCAGGATACGGTCGGCGCGACACTCGCTGCGGTCGCTCGGCCGGCGGCTGGCGAACCGGCCGTCGACCACGCCCACCAGGCTGTCGGCCGCTTTCAGCTCGCGGGGCAGCGAAACGCGGATTTCCTGCAGGTACTGGCCGCTGCAGATGAGCAGGAAGTTGTTCTGCGCCTCCGTGCTGCCGAACTCGTCCTCCACCTTCTGGTAGAAGGCGCGCCTGGAGATGGCGCCGCCGATATTGGCGACCACATACCGCCCCGCCTTCGACTCGTCCAGCTGGCGCACCAGGTCGGCGGCACGGCGGAAGTAGGCGTCGTCGTCCATCTGCGTCTGGCAGATGCCGTGCTTGTCCCACTGGTAGCGGCCGAAGCTGGTGCCATAACGGAAGTTCGGCATCCAGGGCCGCACATAGGCCAGGGTGTCGGCGCGGAGGTCCAGCCCCGGGCCGTCGCAATGGCCGTAGTTCTTGCCGCAGGACTGGCGGTTGGGCCAGAGGCCGTGCAGGGTCAGGTGGGAGATCTGCAGCTCGCCCGATTCCAGGCCCTCGCATTCGGGCTTGCTGCCCTTGTAGGCGGCGTGTTCGCAGAAGCCCGGCTGCCAGGTGGCGGCCAGCACGTAACCGTCGTGCTGGTCCGGCAGGCTGCAGATATCGCCGCCAGCGGCCGGCGGCGCGGCCTTGCCGGTATTGAAGCCCAGACCCTCCACCGCGCCGCAGTCGGCGGAGACCCAGCGCAGCGGTGTGGCTCCGCCCGGAACACGGATGCGCAGCCAGTCGTAGTCGCGCCTGTTCACTTCCACCACTTCGTAGCGCTGGCCCGGTTTCACTTCGAGCCCGTCCGGGTTGCTCTGCTTGCGGATGGACTGGAAGGCCTCGCAGCGCTGGCTGGCGACGAAGCTGCCTTGAGCGGGCTCGGCCCAGGCGGCGAAGGGGGACGCGAAACCGACAAGCCCCGTGAGCAGGGCCGCGAACGGGGCTTTCATGGACACTCCTGGCGGGGAACGGCCGGGGCGGGGCGCCCCGGCACGCGGGGTCAGACGGCGACCGGCGCCTTGATATGCGGATGGGACTGGTAGCCCACCAGCTCGAAGTCCTCGAAGGTGAAGGCGAACAGGTCCTTCACCTCGGGGTTGAGCTTCATGGTCGGCAGCGGCAGCGGCTCGCGGGTCAGTTGCAGGTCGGTCTGCTCGATGTGGTTGGCGTAGAGGTGGCAGTCGCCGCCGGTCCAGATGAACTCGCCCGGCTCAAGATCGCACACCTGCGCCACCATCAGGGTCAGCAGGGCATAGCTGGCGATGTTGAAGGGCACGCCGAGCCCTCTCTTCACCCCTACTTTTCGCACATTACGCCTAGCTACACAGCCTTCCAAGCGATTAGCTATATGTTCATTATTCATAATGCACATAACGGATGCAAGCTTTTTTTTCAAGAGCCGGAGCCTGCCGGCGCTGCCGCCCCCAGCGGCCCCGGACTCTACAACCGCATCGCCTGGCCCAGCGTCCGTGACCTTGCGGTTGACGCTCCCTTATTCCTCGACCGGAAGATTGAGCTTCTCAAGCACCAGATCGAACTGACCCCAGAGCTCCTCGGCCTGAGACTCCTTGAATCGGAACATCTCTGTCACTGAGCCGACCATGTAGTTAGGGGGGAAATACTCCTTCAAATTGTCCCCATCCCTGAAGCAATGGATGACCCGATGGAACAGCTCTGGTTCCAGAGGGATTGCCGCGTTGGGGTTGTGAAACATGAAGATCCCGTCATGCCAAGCTTCGTGATATCTGGGGTCTTCCACGACAGCTTTGAAAGGCTGTATTACGCCTTGCGCGTCCGTACGAAGGCCAGAGACCTTGGCCATGGAGGTTTTGCTCCGAATCCCTGCGAGCCGCCCCATACGATTGAATTTCGGTATCGTTGCACCTGTAACCAACATGACTGCCGAAACGTGCCTGTTTCCTGCCTGAGCAAAGAAGTTCGAAGAAATAGTCCTTCCGTTGTGCTCATGCCGCTCAATAGGCACCATCTTGCCGTCGACCAGTTCCAGGCCATAGAGTAGTTTTTGCAAGGCGCCTTGGGATGCGGCCATCGACAGCCCCATCGAATAATCGTGGACAGCGATGACGAAAGGATGCCCTTTGGTATGGGGCAACTCCCAATACGGCACCTTCAACGGCTCTGGTTTATGACGAACCTTTTTGGCTAGCGTTCGCTGAAATTTGAAAGGCATTTCATTTTCAACGTGCTCGAGCACAGCGGCGATTGCTCCTTCATCAAGCCGCTTTTCAACTCTCTCCTCTTCACCTTCTAGTTCTGCCACAGTTGCGGCCTCTACCGCGACAACCATGCCGCCCTTGGAGAGCAAGTAATCCGGCTGAGGATGCGAGTGATCAATCAGAAAATCCAGTTCATAAAATGCAGCCTGCAAATATAGTTCAAACAGGCGCGAATTGAACTCATTGCCTTGTAGACCGCGAATGAATATCCCATCAGGATCTTCAAACCAATGCGCCAACTCCTCCATAGTGACCCTGGCCGGATAATAAGTCGGATCATTGAGTAGCATCTTAAGATAGCGATTTCGCTTATGCTCAGGAACTTTGGCCGCAAAGATAGAAAAGGGGCTTTCTTCTTCATCGCCCTGCGCTATTAATCCATTCACAGCCGAATCTACGATTTTTTGAATATGTTCGGACGCTTTCTGAATCGCCTCATCAATTGAGGGCAAAGATGACTGCACATTAACGGGCCGAAATCGCTTATTGAGATCTCTCGCCAAAACAATGGCATTGTAGTCCTTGTCGATGTGACAGAACAATATCACTGCCAGCAGTGTTATATCTTCAGACTCAAAAGAGTACCATTTTGTTTCCGTTGTAAATTGCTTTACATAAGGCGAGCGCCCGTAAAAATAGGTTTCAAATTTTCGCCGACTAATAGACTTAAACATTTACAAGGAACTCCAAGAAACAGTGCGAACCATCCGGAAACGGACTCAAATCCCAACAGCGAGCGAACGCATGAAAGCACCGACATCACTCCCGATATATTCGAAGCCAGCCCTATTTTTGAAGCTCTCGTTTTCCAGATATGTAGCACACCTCATCGATATAGGAATTTGATGACCCTCGCCATCAAGCGAAAAATAAGTTTCTGCCTGATAGATAACACCCATCACATCATCATCCATCTTGCAGTCTTGGCTTCGACCATCAAACATACTATGGAAGGAGAATTCAAGAATTGCGCAACTAATATTCTGAAGCGCCCCTCTAAAATTTTTGTCATCCTCCGCAAGCTTCAGCAAGGCCTCTTCTTGGCCGAACCCTAGCTTACGGTAACCCTCATAAAACAAAGGAATAGTATTTCTTGCGATCTCTCTGAAGCCCTGATGATCAAAAACATTTGTCAACTCGAAGGCAATAAGACCATTCTTAACACTATCATCCCGGGCTATTCTCGTAACTATTTGTTTATTTGCAGTCCTAAAATTTCTGCGAAAGGATTTAACAGAATGAACCTTCTTGCACTCAATCGCGGTCTCCTTATTGAAGATCACGTCAGTTTCGGTGCCATCAATTTTGGAGCCAATATCTATCGTGCGAAAGGATGTTAACTTGTGCAGTCGCGCCGCAAAGTCAAATTCGAAAAATGCATCCTCTGATTCATCGCTATAAAACGGTGCAATCTCAGAGCCCTTGAGCATTTTCTTTAGATCATTAACACTTAGATTAACCTCTGAATCTTCAATTATCCCTCGTACTCTTTTGAATCTATTGGCTTCAATTAGGTACCTGCAATAGTCAGAGCCATCCATCCCCCGCTCTTTTATTATCGAATGAATTCTCTGTAGCTTAGTGCTTGCTATATCTTTTACACCAAGACCAGCAAAGTACTCTAGAAGCGCTTCGTAACTAGACAGAAGCTCATCTATTTCAGATCCACTGACGACGTCATTGCTTTTTTTGTCCACCAAAAACTCTCCTTGTCGTTATGCATTGATCTAATGGGATGCCTGAGAAGACCCCGTCCTGCGAAGACACTGCCTTGTAGCAGATGTAATTAATGCAGGGGCTGAGGTCTGGATTCTCCAGACCAGCGCTAGTTGGGATGTTACTGGTTCAGAAGCCTGTGGGAACTGTCATTCCTAGAGGGGCAATGATGTGGGCCCCGATGGCCTCCCTGGGGACATGGAATGCGCGCCCCGGTTCGAGCTGGATGACCATCCAGATCAGCTGCATCCTGGTAGGCCTCTCGCTGCTCACTGCCTACCCCAGTAACGCAACGACATTATCCCGGGAAGCCAGACGCTCATTGAACTGAGCGGACACCTGGCCCCTCTCAACCGGCTGACTCTTGAGGCCCAATTAGACCTGCTTATCTTGCTGTTTCCGCTCTTTCTTCTCCCTGTCCCGATCTATTCGGAAAGCAGTCACCCGCTGGGCTGTTTTCAACAGATCCTCAAGATTGTTCAGCGATAGATCGGGAGAGATCAGTGGACATCCCTGCACGTCGTTGACGGTGAAGCCAACCTCGCACGGTGAGGCCTGATGTTCGAGCCAGAGTATCCTGTCGTCGTCCTCCTCGACTGGAATTCCCTGTGCACTAAAGCGATACCAGTATGTCGCAAGGTCGTCGCCATCAGCCGTCAACTCCTTCCGGCGGAGCCTAGAGACACGTCGACAGTCGGGCACGCATAGTTCTGCAAGCTCCTCAGCCAAATGCCCGAGAATGGGCTCGATGACCAGATTCAATACAGAATCCGGTACAGGGCCACTCTCCCGTTCTGCAATGAAGGTTTTTAGAAACCAGGCAATACCTGCCGCTGAGGTGTGTCTCAGCGCGTTGAGGAGAACGTAGGTCAACGATTTGAAGATCGGGGCTTGGTTAGCACCGGCCCTATGCATACGCAAAAACAGGTAATAAACGTTCAACAATGCAAGCTGAAGCGTATCCACAGCTGCTTCCGGCGTTGCGGCAGCACCCCAAGGGCGCCTCTCAAGGGTTCTGTTCGCGCATTCGTTTGCAATCAGGGCGAACCTTTCGAGAGGGCCCAAGTCGAGCGAGTCGCGATTCGCCCATAGATCTTCAAGCAACCTGATCGGAGCGTATTCCAGTCGACTCCAGAATCTCGAACTCAAGGCTTGAAGGCGTCCCGAAAGGCTCAGTGAGTCGCTAAAAAGTCGAAGGACAACGCTGGGCTGGCGGGAGATCAGCTGTTCGAGTTTTGATTTGTCCCACAGCTGAACTTGCGGCCGAGGGTGAGTGCGATTCCAAGCCTTGACCCAGTCCACGGTCGGGTTTGAAAAGGTGGTGTTGGTGGCGATAACAATAGTGTCAACGTGGCTGTAGGCCAAAGCGTTGACCGCAGCATCCTTCACCGCCTCTCGCTCAACTGTGCCTTTCCTGCCTTTGCATTCGAACCAGAACGTCTTGGGCGTCAGGTCACCGTCCTCCGACGGCACAAGAATCTTCGCCTCCAGGTCTCGCCCACCATCAGAAGCCCCGCCTCCTGTACCACCTACCCGCCACTCAATGTCCTGGGCGCCCATCGCGTCCAGCAGCCAGTAAACGCATTCCTCAAGGTCTTTGGCCTTGAGTTCTTCGAATGGAATGGAGGCGGGAATGAGCCAGTCCACGTCATCCTTGGTAGTCATGGTCATGTTGCTCTGAGGGTAGCTGGTAAGTTCAATTTCCTGAACAGCAGACGATGCACCAAAGCTCGGCCTCCCGCCAGTTCCCCTCCGCTCAGGACGCTGAGAATCGATGCGCCATGTCATTCCGATCATCCGGACTGGCGCGATCCATTCCGGATGGGCCAAACCATGCCAGGAACAGTGAGCGAGCGAGTAGGTCGGCCAGGGTGGGATGGCCGCAAGGACACTGCTGCGCCTCCTCAAGCTCACTCAAACTCCCAATCTGGCAGACCTTGGGGTTACGAATTCATCAGGTTCTTCACCGAGTTGGAATCCGATCACGTACAGCACGGTCACAGGTATCGCGCGCTGCCCGTCAGCGTCCGACTTCCAGCTGAAGTTGAGTTTTCTCGTCGCGTACCGAAGACCTACCCCCTGTTCTGAAAGCAGACTGATATGGGATTGGAGCTCATCGTAGACCTCAAGCTTACTGGTCTCGGAGTACACATCAGCGCAGTCGCGGAATTCCCGCAGATAATCCGCAAGCTGTGCGAAGGTCTCCACTGCTTCGCGGTTCATTTCGAAGGCCGGTTCGATCAAGTCGGCCGCACTTTCCTCGGCTAGCTTTGCCAACTGCCTCCCCGTCGTCACAGGGTGGGCCTTCAGCGTAACGAAGTCCTTCTCGAACTTCTCCTTCACGGCCTTAAGCTCATCGTCCGAGAGGATGGGATAGGGCTTGTTGAATAGGTCGATGTCTTCGAAATCGAAAGCGTTTGCCAGTGCGCGGAGGGTGTCAGGGCTTGCCCCAGAGCCAGCTTCTACACGTTGAACTGTCCGGGGCGTCACCTTGGCGATGCTGGCCAAGGTTTCTTGCGACCACTTCCGCATCTCGCGGTAGTGCTTCACAAGCAGCCCGAGTTCGGCCTTCGTTAGCAGACGTGGTTCGGGGATCTCGGTCGTATTCATTTTTCTCTCACTCAGTGTGGTGGGTGAGGCCGAGTATGGAGTGAGGCTTCCTCGGGTAACACGACAGTCGCACGACAGTGAGCCGACAGCTAGGCTTGACTCCCGCTAAAGAGGTTTGGCTCATCCAGGCAATGGGGGGCCACGCTTTTAAGGGCTCCCTGTATACCTAGTTTTTTCTATAGTCCGAGTTCACTCGGAGACAGTTCTGGCTCTTGATAATCGTACGCAAATTCAAGCGCAAGCTCATAAATCTCATCCAGCGCGGCGTGCCATTCATCGATAGTGATCTTGCATCGGCCGTTCTTGTAAAAGAACTCGGAACACATGTCCTCATCAAGCTTTGTCCTCATTTCGTCGGCAAACTCCTCGGGAGATTCGTCGTCGCTAATCCATCCCCCAAAATCTTGTTCTGCGCGGGTGATGATAGACTCGACTAAGGAGGACATGGATTATCTCTTTTGGTTTGTTGTTATAGTTCTTATTTTAACACTGCGATTGATTGCCTGGTAGTTTCCAACTCGGCGAAACTTAGTTATACATCCGACTTTATTGGAGTCGAGCCGGCGTGAGGTGTACAGAAGACTGTAGGTTCTTCAGGAAATACTGAAGGGAGGGCCTCCCCTCGTATTTCTTGAATGACACGATGACGTACCGGCTGTTCAACGTCGTCAGTACCCAGAACGGCCCTTCCTTCCTGGCATACCTCACGTCAGATGTTCTGATGAGATGCCCATCCGCGAAACGGCCAAACACGTCGGCGCGAACATGCCCATAAACAAAACCAAGACCGCTCGCAGAAACGATCCGGACGTGAGTCAGGTATCCGGTGACGGGCTCGACGAAGGCGTGCGACATCGCCTCTTTGAGCCGCCTCCTAACTTTCCCTGACATTGGCCTCACGAGCCGGCCTGCATACACCGTGTCCATCCTTTCTCCGTTGGCCGGCGTGGCTAGTAATCCCGGTGTGTTCGCTTGGATCCGTATGGACTCAGTGCGGCGTGGCCATGGCAGGCACCACAGTCGGACGCACATAGAGCACCCTCCAGTCGCGTAGCTGCTCGAGTTTCAGCGTATCGTCCGGCAGGTCGTAGTAGGCATGGCCATCGACTGTCGTGTAGATGTGCGCGACTTCATGGCCAGGAGTTTTTGCTAGCTCCAGTTTCGCCAAAGGCTCCATCAGCCAACGCCCTTTTTTGTTCAGCCGCTCCGGAGTGACTACTTGCACATCGACCACTTGGACAGGGCCTTCTGGCTGGTTTAGCAAGTCAACGAACAGCGACACGTCGCCTGGCATAACCGTGTGCGTCGAGGTTTGACCGTCGGCGAAGCAGCACAGCGTCAAATGGAACCACGGCGTTAGCTCATTTCGTTCAACCATTCTCCAGTACGTACGGTCTTCGCTGAAGAACCGCATAAAGCCCAGCTCGTGGCTGTGGTGAGTCGTGAACATCAGAAATCCTCGCCGGCCCTGAACCAGCATTTAATTGGCAACAATTGACAGATACCTCAGGTATGCGGCACACCTGGCGGGACACAAGGTAATGCTACGGCAATAGGATATGTCCCGTCAAAGCTGGCTTGATGCTTTCTTTTTGGATTCAAAGAGATGCGCTACGAGCAGGTTTTGGGCGAGGTGATTCGGGACGTGAGGCTGCAAGCCGGTCTTACCCATGATGCTTGTGCAGAAGTCATCAGTGAGATGCATCTGCGTCAGGTTGAGAAGGGGCTAGCTACTATCAAGATCGATACGCTGATGGCGCTCTGCGGCGTGCTTGGGGTCACACCCAGCCAGTTGCTCTTGGTCGTGGAAGCGCGCCTTGCCAATCAAGATGTTGAAGAGCACCTGGCTTCGAGCACAGCGCAATTCCGTTCTCTCATCGATGCTGGGCGCTTTGAACGTGTTGCTCTGGAAGATGCCGCCCGAGGTATCAGAGGCCGGAAAGCGGATGAGACACGCGATGAGACGCGGCGCTTGCAAGCCGATGGCCTCACGAAGCCGGAGATCGCACGTCGTTTGGGTGTAACAGTTCGAACTATTCGTCGCTATTGGACGAAGCCCGCACGCGATACAGGCATGGACGACGAGTAAGACGAACGCGTTCTGACAGTCGCTGATGGGAAATGCGTTCCCTCCTAGCGCATTAAATCAAGCGTTGCTCGGCCTGCTATCACGACAAGAATCGCGACATGGCGTGTCGCCTAATAGTAGTTGGGCCCATATGAAAGCTTACACATATTTCATCATTGAAAATGAAGAAAACAAAAGTCATCGAATAAAAATAGGGTTCAGCAATAACCCCAGCAAGAGGATTAAAACCCTTCAAACCGGAAACTCAAGAAAGCTTGCTCTTATGGGCTGGATTGAATGCGCTGACAAATCTCTAGAAAAGCATCTTCAAAGTAAATACAAGGGAAACAATCTAAATGGAGAGTGGTTTTCTATCGAGCCATGCGATGTTCTTGAAGAGCTAAAATCTCAAAGCACATCATCATTCATTTGCGTTCAATCTAACGTAGGAAAATTTCTTGGCTGCGATAAGGATGCGACTCCAGAGTACTTGGGGCCGTGGGAGTGGTTAGACACAGAAATTGAAGAGTTTTGCCCCCGATGCGGTTGGGGTGGCGGAGTTCATTACAATGACGCACTCGGGGCAGAAAACTGCTTAAGGTGCGGCTATCCACAATTCTGAGCGAAGCGCTAACAGCGCGCTCAACTGTCACTCACTTCGCTCCATGCCCCTTTTCAACGTGTTACACGGCTTAAGTTATACTCATTTATGTACCTACTTTGATTGTGCTCGCAATAGTCGACAATATCCAGCTTAAACTGGTGAGAGTGGATGAAGGCCTCCCTAACTCGAATGCCAAGAGCACGACATTTCTCGTTCACTTCTTTTTTCTGCTCGACTGGCATTTGGCATCCAAGAATCACCGACTTGATCATATTTGGTTCAAGGGCATAAAAGAGCAGGACTTTACCTTTTACTATCTGACTCTGAGCGTGATCGATAGGAAGGAGTAACCTCAACTCTTTCTCGTAACTCCATTCAGGCGACTTAACGAACCAAGATTCTGTATTATATTCAAGCTCTCGTGGATCCAGGTATGTTGGCCGTTCAATCTTGTACTCAACGGGCCTTAGCACACCTATATTTTCGTAGCAGTCTTTTGAAGGCTTTCCTTTCGAAAAAGGCGATGGAGCATCCTTGTACTTTCCATTGAATAGGTCTGCATTTCTATCCAGCTCAATGCAGATCCCTTCATGGTTGTTAGCATAATGGGCCCACATCAACAAATTATCTTCTTTTGACGCGAAGCATAAGACACCCACACTGGCTCTTACACCACATTGAGCATCCCCCGCAGCATCGATATATGAGGCACAGTCAGATAACACGCATGATGACTGCATGATTTCATCATGCTCTTCTTGAGAGATGGAATATAAATAATTCCCCATGACCATCTCAAAAGGGTCGTTAAAATCCCCAAACCTCGATAATTTGAGAAAGAAATTATCGAAAAATTCCGACCTATACTGCGTATATTTATATATAGATGCCACGATTTCCCCCGAACGCATTCCACAGAAGGGCTAACTATAAGTAAGCGCCATACGGTGCGTCCATGTGGTGCATAACACGACGCGTTGAAGCTAGTGGAGGGCAGTGGTGAAACAGTAGATTACCCCACTGATGACACGCGGTGGATCACGCAGGGGCAAGGGAACACTCCGTCCCCTGAGGTGCGCCCAGGACACCTGATTGGAGCATGCGGCGCGAGTGGATGAGTCAGAGCTCTACGACGTGGCCATCTGCGGACTGAAACGTGCGGGGGCGGCGAGAGATATGGCTACAGTCTTCCTTAAGCCGACTCGGGTTGAGGTTACCGAACCGGCGTGCGAACGTGGCTGAGCAATGCCTGTATCGGATGAGCGATAAGTAAACCCTCATGGCGCTTCACTTGGCTGCGGCACGAATAGCCATCCGCGACCAATCGCCCTTCTGCGGCATGCGCCTCTACCAGCGGATTCCACGACTGCCTGTAGATGGTTTCGGAGGTTTTCGCATTTTTGGTTTCGTGGCCATAAGTGCCGGACATCCCGCAGCACCCGCTCGGCAGCACCTGGAGCTTCAATCCCATCTGCTCGAACACTTTCTGCCAGAGGCCAATGCTGCCTGGTTCGTTGGTCTTTTCAGTGCAATGGGGAAGAAATTTATAGGTTTCGGCAGGCGGCATATGGGGCAGCGGTTGAAGGGAGGTGGCCAGCCACTCCTGCGGCAACAACACGTTCGGTGCCAACTGGTCGCCCAGGGTCTTCCGGTACTCCTGCCGATAGACGAGGGTCATCGCAGGATCCAGGCCTACGAGGGGTACTCCGTAGTCCTGCAACTGACGCAGCGACTTCGCATTGAACTGAGCCGCTTTCTCGAACGCCCGTAAGAAACCTTGGACTTGGAGAGGCTTTCCATTTGGAGAAAATGGAGCCAGGTAAACGCGGAAGCCGAGTCGGGCAATCAGCTCGATCCAGTCTGCGGCCAGTTGGGTTTCGAAGTAGCGCGTGAAGGCATCCTGGACAAGCACAACGCTGTGCTTGCGCTGGTCGGCGGTCAGTGCTGCGAGTTTTTCTGGTGTGGCGATCTCAACGCCCCAACGTTCACATGCCGACTGGAAGTCGAATCGGCTTAGCAGAGGACTGTCCACCATCCCGGCGAGCTTCTCGAGAAGGAAGCGCACTGGACGGGCTCCCATCAAGGCGTTGTAGACGCGCGGGACTCTGGCGAAATAGGGAATGCTGAACTCAAGCGAGCCAATCAGGTAGTCCTTGAGCGGACGCAGGTACCGGCTGTGATAGATCTCAAGAAAGCGAGACCGAAACTCCGGAACGTTCACCTTCACCGGGCATTGTCCCGCGCACGACTTACAGGCCAGACACCCAGCCATCGCGTCGTAAACCTCGTGCGAGAAGTCCTCACGACCAGCCAGGCGAGCTATTGAATTAGCGGTGCGACGTACGACGCTGGCAATCCCAATCGATGAGCGCACCTGTCGACTGACCGCGAGTACGTCGACGCCATTCTTGCCCTGAAGACGCAACCATTCCCGAATCAACGAGGCTCGCCCTTTGGGTGAGTGAATCCTGTCGCGGGTGGCCTTCCAGGACGGGCACATCGCATCATCGAAGTCGTAGTTGTAGCAGGCACCGTTACCGTTGCAGTGAACGGCCGATTCGTAGCTTGCCCACACGCGCTCGTCGATAGTGCGGTCTAGCTCTCCCCGCAACTGGACAGCATCCACAAGGGTCAACTGCGCCGCAGGTGTTGTCTTTGGCGTGGCGATTTTCCCGGGGTTGAGCTGGTTAAATGGATCGAACGAGGCTTTGAGCTCCTGGAGGGCGGGGTACAGTTCGCCGAAGTAGGCGGGGACATATTGGGAGCGAAGTCCCTTGCCGTGTTCCCCCCAGAGCAGACCACCGTACTTGTGCGTGAGGGCGGCCACCGCATCGGAAATTGGGCGAACCAGCGCCGCTTGAGCGGGATCTTTCATATCCAGTATCGGCCGTACGTGCAGCACACCCGCGTCGACATGACCGAACATACCGTACTGGAGCTCGTACCCATCCAGCAGTGCGCGGAACTCCTGGATGAAGTCGGCGAGGTTCTCCGGGGGCACTGCCGTGTCCTCAACGAACGGCTGCGGACGTGCTTCCCCTGGCACATTTCCAAGCAACCCGACTGCCCGCTTGCGCATGGCATAGACCCGCTTAACGGCACCTTCGCCGATTGCCAAGGTGTGGCCCAGGCGGATGACGGATTGGTCGGAGTTCAGGTGCTCAATGAATTCATGGACACGCTGCTCGAGGGCCGCGAGATCATCGCCACAGAACTCGATGAGATTGATGCCAAGGGTTGGGGTGTCTGAACTCTCTGGAAAGTACTCGGCGACGCCATGCCAGACGATGTCCTTCATGGCCAGCAGCAACACCTTCGAGTCTACCGTCTCAATGGACAGCGGCTTCAGCTCCATCAGGGCCTTGGCGTCCCGAAGTGCGTCCATGAAGCTGGCGTAGCGAACGTTCACCAGGATGGTGTGCCGAGGAATCGGCAGCACGTTGAGTTTGGCCTCGACAATGAAACCGAGCGACCCCTCAGAACCACACAGCACACTGTTGAGATTGAAGCGTCCGTCTGCTTCGCGCAGATGAGCCAAGTCATACCCGGTCAGGCAACGATTCAACTTTGGGAACGTGGCCGCAATCAGGTCGGCTTGATGGTCGGCAATGCCGGTGGCGCATCGGTAGATCTCTCCGATCCGATCAGCACGCCCCTTCGCAAGTTGCAGGTCGCGTTCGTTCAGCGCCTTGCTGCTAAGGAAGTCGCCGCCCAGTAGAACAGTGGAGAGTTCGAGTACGTGATCGCGTGTCTTACCGTATGTGCAGCTGCCCTGACCGCTCGCATCGGTATTGATCATGCCCCCAACCGTCGCGCGATTGGAGGTCGACAGCTCTGGTGCGAAGAACAGTCCGTGCGGTTTCAAAGCCGCGTTGAGCTGATCCTTCACTACGCCGCCTTGTACGCGAACCCAGCGCCCCTGAACGTTGATTTCCAGAATGCGATTCAGGTGACGAGACAGATCCACAACCACCCCGTCGGTAAGCGACTGGCCGTTAGTGCCTGTACCACCGCCGCGAGGCGTGAGCACAACATCTCGGTGAGCCGGCTGCGCGACGAGTCTCGCGAGGATCTCAACATCAGCCTGGTCGAGCGGGAAAACTGCCGCCTGAGGCAATCGCTGATAGATCGAGTTATCAGTGGCCAACACCGTACGAGCACCGTAGTCCCGAGCGATCTCACCTCGAAATCCTTTGATCTCAAGTGCACGCAGAAACTCATCGTACTGCGCATGCTGTTCACGATTGGGGGGCAAGACTGCAATCATGGAGAGTCAACCTGAGTAGGAAAGGAATGAGGAGTCGACAACCCGGGCAGACGCCTCAGGAGGGACGTTGGTGATGGAGGAGAGGGAGGACGACGAAGTCGTCCTCCGCATGGGGTCAGGAGTGGTTAGCTCCCGCCAGGATCAGGTCAGCCGCGCGCTCCGCAACCGCCATCACTGCTCCCTGAATGTTCCCCGAGACCATGGAGGGTATTACCGAAGCATCCACGACACGGAGACCTTTCAAGCCACGCACGCGAAGCGACGAGTCCACCACGGCATCAGCGTCCTCGCCCATCCGGCAGGTACCTAGCGGGTGATAGATGGTCTGGCCATTCTCGCGGGCGAAGTCCAACCATTGGCTATCGTTGCGCGTTCCGTTACCCGGGCTCACTTCTGACTGAACGAGATCACGAATGGCAGGCTGCTCCATGATCTGGCGAGCGGTTTTCATCCCATTGATCAGGCTCACCCGATCCTCTTCCTCGGCCAGGAAGTTGGGGCGGATTGCTGGCATCTGATTCGGGTCGGCAGACTGAATGTGAATGCTGCCTTTCGATTTCGGGCGCAGTTGGCTGACGCCGATGGTCAGGCCCGGATGCTTGTCCAGAATGCGCTCCGCCGCGTTGGCGTAACTCGCATGCACGACGAAGTACTGCACATCAGGAGTCGGCATGGAGGCTTCGGTTTTCACAAAGCCGTGTACCAAACCGGTGCCCAGCGTCAGGATGCCTGTACGCTTGGTGAAGTACTCTGCAACAGCCAGTCCCAACCTCCAGCCTTGAGCCATCTCGTTGAGGGTGACTAAGCCGTCCTTGAGGCGCCAGTTCATGCGCGTCGCGAAGTGGTCGATGTAGTTTTCGCCGACACCGCTCAACTCGTGGCGAACCTTGATGCCGGCCTTCGAGAGAACGTCTCTCCGACCGATGCCCGACAGTTCGAGGAGCTGTGGCGACTGGATGGCACCCGCGCAGAGGATTACGTCGCGGGCTGCTTTGACCGTAATCTCCTTGCCGTTCTTCCGATAGGTGATGCCACTGCATTGCTGGCCCTCGAGCTCAATCCGCAGCACATGTGCGTTGGTCTCGATCTTCAGGTTGCCGCGCTTACGAGCTTGCTTCAGGTAGCCATCCACAACGCTCCAGCGACGCCCTTGGTGCTGGATGACCTGGTAGTAACCAAAGCCGGTCTGGTCTTCACCGTTGTAGTCTTCGTTGAACCGGTGACCAGCTTCATGTGCTGCTTGCATGAACGCATCGGACACAGGGAAGCGCTCGCTGACCTGATGAATATGCATCGGGCCCTCATGACCACGATTGCCGTCGCCGCGAGCGTAGTTCTCGAACTTCTTGAAGTAGGGCTTCAGGGTGTCGAAGTTCCAGCCTTTAGCACCAAGGGCTTCCCACTGGTCGTAGTCACCTTTCTGGCCGCGCACATAGATGCCGCCATTGATCAGCGTCGAGCCGCCCAGCCCCTTTCCTCGCGGCACCGAGATCTCACGGCCCAAGGTGGCTTCTTCCGCCTGGGTCTTGAAACGCCAGTTGTATTCCTTGTTGGTCAGCAGCTTGCTAAAGCCCGCCGGAATGGGGATCCAGAAGCCATTGGGTTCTCCCCCAGCTTCCAAAACCAGTACACGGAAACGCCCAGAGGCAGTGAGACGATCCGCAAGAATGCAGCCGGCGGTGCCGCCACCAACGATGATGTAGTCGAATGTGCTCATGGTTACGCTCGTTCTTATTTGGACGCCATCGCCGCTGCCATCAGCTCGATCTGGCAAAGCAGCATCGGAAGACCTTCATGCACTCGGCAGCCAACCTCCTTGGCGGCTGCCAGCAGCGGCGTAATGGCCGGCTGCATGATGATTTCGGCCACGATCTGGTTCGGGGTCAGCTTGCTTGCCTCGCAGGGCAAGGCGTCACCGGGTCGTAGACCCAGCGAGGTACCGTTGACGACCAGGTCGTGGCCTGACGGGTCAGCGGTGCCGACAGCGAGTTCGACGGAGGAGAAGGAGCCGGCGATGCGTTCGACGAGGTCTTGCGCTTTTTCGGCTGTCCGGTTGGCGATGGTCAGGCGCTTCACACCGGCCTCTGCCAAGGCGAAGGCGATTGCGTTGGCAGCGCCGCCGGCACCGGCGAGGTAGACAGAGAGGCCTTTCGGCTCGATGCCCGCTTGCCGCAGACCGGCAACGAAGCCCGCCCCATCCAGGATATCGCCGTGCAGCTTGCCTTCCTTGGTTCTGGTTACGACGTTCACCGCGCCGACGATTCTTGCTGCCTCGGTTACCGAGTCGCAGAGATCGACAATGGTGGTCTTGTGCGGGACGGTAACGATAAAGCCCTCTAGGCTACGGATTCCCCGCAGGCCGGCGACAACGGTCGCCAGATCTTCCGGAGCCACGTGGAAAGGAACCAGCACGCTGTCATCTCCACGTTCAGCGAAGAGGCTGTTCATGGCCCCAGGCGTTTTCACATGGTGAATGGGGTCAGCGAGGATGGCGAATACCTTGGTGTTGCCACTGATCTTGTTGATATTGGTCATGGCGTCACGCGAGGGTGTAGGCAGTTTTGACGGAGGTGTAGAACTCGCGAGCGTAGCTACCTTGTTCGCGGGAGCCGTAGCTCGAGTCCTTTCGCCCACCGAAGGGCGCGTGATAATCCACACCGGCAGTGGGAACGTTCACCATCACCATTCCGGCGGTGGAGCGCTCTTTGAAGTCCGTAGCGTGCTTCAGCGAGGTTGTACAGATGCCGGAAGACAGGCCGAACGGGGTGTCGTTGGCAACAGCGACAGCCTCGTCGTAGTCGTTCACGCGAATGACACTCGCCACTGGCCCGAACACCTCTTCGCGGTTGATCCGCATCTGATTGTCGGTATCGACGATCAGCGCCGGAGAGAGGTAGTAGCCAGGAGTGGCACGCTGGAGAAGCTCTCCGCCGAACACAACTCGGCCACCCTCATCGCGAGCGATCTGGATGTAGTCGCAGTCCTGCTTGAGTTGCGCCTGCGAAACGACCGGGCCGATGTCGCAGCCTGCCGCCAGTGCGTTATCGACCTTGAGACCAGCCAGTCGCTGAGCAACCGCCGCGACGAATTTGTCATGGATGCCGTCTTCAACGATCAGTCGGCTGGATGCGGTACAGCGCTGTCCTGTCGAGAAGTAGGAGCCCGATACCGCCACTTCGACCGCCTGCTCGAGGTTGGCGTCATTCAGAATGATCAGCGGGTTCTTGCCGCCCATTTCAAGTTGGACTTTGGCCCCGCGCTCGACGCAGGCCATGCCGATTCGCCGCCCCGTATCGGTCGAGCCAGTGAAGGTGATGGCTTTGACCTTTTTCGATTTGGCGAAGACGTCACCGACCTTCGATCCCGGCCCCATCACCAGGTTGAATACGCCGGGCGGAAGCTGGCCGGCTCGGACAATGATCTCGGACAGGGCCCAGGCACTACCGGGAACCAGGTCGGCAGGCTTGAATACGACGGAGTTACCGAAGGCCAGTGCGGGGGCAATCTTCCATGCAGGAATCGCAATGGGGAAGTTCCAAGGGGTGATGATCCCCACCACGCCTTCCGGCTCGCGGCGAACATCCGCCTCAACCCCGGGGCGAATCGAGACCAGGCGCTCACCCGAAAGCCTCAGCGCTTCACCAGCAAAAAACTTGAAGACGCGCCCGGCTCTCACCGCTTCGCCGATGCCTTCGGCGAGGGTCTTGCCCTCTTCGCGTGCGAGCAGAGTGCCGAGCTCCTCGCGGCGACTCAGCACCTCGCTGCCAATTCGATCCAACGCATCGCTGCGTTGCTCGGCGGTCAACTTTCGCCATCCTTGGGCAGCATCGTATGCCGCATCAACTGCAAGCTCAGCCTGGGCGGCATCCGCCCGCGCATACTCGCCGACGATGTCGTTGGTATCGGAAGGGTTGATATTCAGATTGATGTCAGCACCTGAAACCCATTCCCCGGCTATGTAGTTCTTATGCATACGTGCTCCTGTGGATGGCAGCGGTGAAGCTGGGTGAAAACACTTTCCTCAGGACGAAGAAAGGCGCGAAAACAAGTTCCGTGAAAAAGTGATATTCAAAACCCAGAAAGTTATGTGGCGAGCTCCTGATTCGCTCAGGCGCTATCAGCAGGCGTCAGGCGAATTGGGGCTCGTGGCCCGAACAGTATTTCAGGCTATTTACCAAGTCTAGGCATTCAGCTGTGACGGGGCGTCATAGCGGATATGACGAAAATCACCTAATGGCCAACTCATTCATCTGCTTGGAAATTTAGATGCGCACCGGCAGAAGCCAAAGAGCATCGCGCCTCCTTTCAGGGCCTGTATCAGCTCCCTGATGGGGATCACGGGAGAGCTGTAGGCCTGATGTGGCGCGGCCTTGCGCATACACGTGTCGTAGCCATCGCCTCCCTACTGACCGCTGCTGTGAATTCTCGTCATACCCGCTATGCGTTTGGCTGGGGTTATCGACTTTTCGTTCATCTGTAGCATTTGCCGACCACGCCGCCAGGCGATGGAACAAATACAAAAACAGTCCTTCGTGCCGAGGTATAGCCGATGAACGAGAGAAACTGCGCTGGCCAAAAGAGCGGTCAGTTGGGCCATGGACTAAAAGGCCGACAAGTCACCATGATCTCGATTGGTGGCGTCATTGGAGCCGGCTTGTTCGTGGGCTCGTCCAACGCAATTGCCGCCGCAGGGCCGGCAGTCATCATCTCCTACCTTGTTGCTGCGGCGATTGTCGTGCTGGTCATGCAGATGCTGGGCGAGATGGCCACTGCCCGACCGGACACCGGTTCCTTCTCCTCCTATGCGGATCAGGCAATGGGCCGCTGGGCGGGCTTCTCCATTGGCTGGCTCTACTGGTGGTTCTATGTCCTGGTGATCGCGATTGAGGCCATCGTTGCCGGGAACATTCTTGGCGCCTGGTTGGGGATCCCACACTGGGTTGCAGCACTGGGCATCACATTGGTGCTGGTGGGCACCAACTGCCTGAGCGTGGGGAACTACGGGGAGCTCGAGTACTGGCTCTCGTTCTTCAAGGTTGCGTCCATTGTCACCTTCATCATCCTCGGGGTGCTGGCCATCTTCGGCATGCTGCCGGGCTCTTCTACCAGTGGCATTCAAAACCTCTATTCCAATGGCGGGTTTGCTCCGCAAGGCAACGTGGCGATAGTTGCTGCGGTGCTTACGGCGATGTTCAGCTTCCAGGGCAGCGAGGTGGTCACTATCGCAGCAGCTGAATCCGAGAACCCGAAGGCCAACATCAAGAAGGCAATTCGTGCGGTGGTTTGGCGCCTGGGTCTGTTCTATCTCGGCTCGATGTTTGTGGTCGTGTGTCTGGTGCCGTGGAATGCCCCCGGCCTGTCCCAGGGCTCCTACCAAGCTGTACTCAGCGCTATGAACATCCCCGGCGCGGCCGAGATCATGGGCGTTGTGGTACTGGTCGCCGTCACCAGCTGCCTCAACTCGGCCATCTACACCGCCTCTCGCATGTCGTACTCGCTGTCGATCCGTGGCGACGCTCCCAAGGGCCTCTCCCGCACGTCCAGCAAAGGCGTACCACTCGTTGCCGTTAGTTGCACCACGGCGGCCGCACTGGTGGCCCTTGCAGCCAACTACATCCTGCCCAAAGCGGTGTTTGAATTCCTGCTGGCAACCAGCGGTGCCATCGCTCTGCTCATGTACCTGGTCATCGCCGTAACTCAGCTCTGCATGCGCAAAAAGCTAATCGCTGAGGGTAAAGAGCTTGAGGTCAAGATGTGGATGTTCCCGTACCTCACCATCTTCACCATCGCGTTCATCATGGCCATCTTCGCGATCATGGCCATCTTCCCGGGGCATCGCGTGGAACTGCTGTCGACGTTGGGGTTGGCCAGCGTTCTGGTGATCATTGGCGTCGCTCTGCAACGCCGGCAACCTGAGATTTCGCGCCAACGCGCGCAGGCAGCTTCACGCCCCGCGTTCGCCTGACTCACCACGTTCTGAGTTTTCTTGCTCAACCGCCGCTAGGAGGGCTGGCTCCCCCTGCGGCGGCTTTTTTTGATGCTGTGACTATTGAGTGCCCGAAGGAAACCCTGCTCCTCCTTCGGATGGCACGCTATCGCCCGGACGCGCCCACCATCGCCACACGCGCAGCAGCCAGATTCTTGAGCATACTGCGCAGCGGAGTGCAGTCGGGATACGAGGAGACCAGGATCGAGTGCACTCGATCCACGGCCATCAACTGATCTTCAACCGTCTGGTAGCGCACGGTTTCTTCACCGCCGTAGTAGACATCGTTCTCCGTACTCTCGCGCTCCTCCCAGCGGTCTTCTGCATACATCCAGTCTTCGAGCTCTGACCGAATGGCGCCGAGCTTCCGATGCGCTGCATACGGCGTGGGGGACAAGTACAGGCGCTTGAACTCTTCACCCACCACAACGTGATTGGCCAGACTCATAGGCCGATCAGGGCGCCACAATGAGCGGTGCCCCACACGACGCACGTACTCAACAGCGTTCTTGCTCGTCCCATACGTGGTACCGAGACGCGGCTTGCGTTTAGTGCCAGCGGCTTGCCTTGCGGGACTCACAAATTGAGACCAGTACTCCTGGGTGACCCCTGCCCACTCAACCAAATCTCCCGCTACAACCGATGGCAGGGACTCTACAACCCCTACCACCTGGTCGAGCAGCGCCCGGTCGGCCGCAATCAGATGGGGGATGGCGCGACCAGGGTAATAGAGCCCGTTCCAGGCAGGCCTTGCCCAGTGCAGGTTCTGTTCCGTTACCCAAGCCTCCCGCGCCCCCAAATACGGCTGCTCAAGGACGTGTTCATAAGGCTCATCCAGAACAATCCATTGCCCGGTTTGCGCCACCCAACGAGATTGGTGATCTATACGGGGAAGCGCCTCTGCGCGCTTCATGCTTTTCCGCTGAAGCTTAGTCGTCGCAGGACGAAGCCCGCTTGCTTCAATGAACTGCAAGGTAAGCGCTGCCCGGTAAAGGAGTTTGCGAGCCCGCTCCTGCGAATCCGCATTCGAACGCATTTCGACATGGTCTTCGTACTCGATGTAGAAGCCTTCGAGATTGCGAGCGCTGCTGCATTGATGCTTTAGCAGGAAGGAAAGGAGCGGCCTCGGCAATTCGATTTTGAGCGTTTCAAGACCTGCGTCCACCGGCTTCTTCGACGCATCGCGCCAGTAGGCGGAAAGGAAGATGCTGTGGGAATGCTTGAAGGGGACGAAAGCTTCCGCACGCTCCAGAGTGCGCCGGGCATGATGGAAATTCTCATAGCCGCAGCGTTGAGCAACTACGTCAAGCGCTTGGAAATGTGGGATTTGATCCTGCCGGCTGATGGACTTCGCCAACCGTTTGATGCCGGAAAGGGTGGAAGGAAGTACGGATTGAGGGAGATGGCGCATGTATTCTTCTCCGCCCCTCTTTGCAAACGTCACCCGCCTACGCCGCTACGGGGCCTCGAAAAAATCATGGCCTTGAGCTTGAGATCCTACGGGTAGTGCCGTTTCCAGCTGCCACGGACGGGTGAGTTGCGCCTACCCAGCGCGACCTCAATCTAACAACAGGGCAGTTTCAGAGCAAGAGGCTCCGGCTTTCGCGAAGCCACATGCCCCGGACAGCATCGGCCGGCATCCTGCTGTTTTGCTCCCAGAGCGCTCATGGCTCTGGCTCGCAAGTAGGCCAAGACATCGGTCGGCTCTAGGTCAACCAGGAAACGTCGCATCGTTTCTTAGCACGGCTGGCATCCTCGCGCCGAAGATAGTGTGTCCAAGGCTTACTGGCTTCAGGACGCCCGCCCCATCACTTCCGACAGCTGTGAACCACGATCACACCTAGTGTGACTTTCAAGCAGTTTTTGTGAATGCTTGATTGAAATACGCTGCCTGCAACTGGAGACCCAAGCAGCAGTTTTCGGCTCCGGTGATTAGACTTTTCCTGTTTGAGGAACCTACGATGACCGCCGCGCCGAAGCCCGATGAACTCGCAATCCCCTACCAACTGCCCCAGGTGCCCTTCATGTCGCCCGACATGGTGCATCCGGGAGTCATGACCAAGTGGCTGGAAGACGACAAGCTCTGGGTACCTGTGACCAATAGCGTTTCCTTCAAGCCGCTGCTGCTCAGCGTGAGTGGGGGTTACTACATCAACCTGCTGCGGGTGCGTCAGGCTGGTGTCCTGTCGCGTCATCGCCACACCGGCGCGGTTCACGCCATCGTGTTGAAGGGTCGCTGGTACTACCTGGAACACGACTGGATTGCCGAAGAGGGCTCCTTCGCTTACGAGCCGCCGGGCGAAACCCACACCCTGTTCGTGCCGGAAGATGTGGAAGAGATGATCACTTGGTTCCACGTTCAAGGTGGTTACACCTACGTTGATCCGCAGGGCGTTGCTGTCGGCTACGAGGACGTGTTCACCAAGCTCGAAGCCGCGCGTAAGCACTACAAAGAGATCGGCCTGCCGGACGACTACATCGAGCAGTTCATTCGCTGATCTTGGCTCCCCCCCGAAAAAGCGCGCCTCTGGCGCGTTTTTTCTTTGCGGGCAAGGCGGGATGGGATGGCCTGATATCATCGAAGTAATCATGAGCGCTGGGTGACTTCATGGATAACTACTCGCAGATGCTGGCCTTCATCTGGGCTACCGAACACGGAAACTTTTCAGCGGCAGCCCGAGCTCATGACATGTCTCCGTCTGCGATCAGCAAGCTCATTTCTCGCTTGGAGGATCGGCTTCAAGTGCGGCTGTTCCAGCGCGGAACCCGTAGCCTCACCCTGACCGAAGAAGGCAATGCGTATCTGCGTAGCGCCAGAGCAGTGATGGATGCCATGGCGGAAGCGGACTCCTTGGCAGAAGCGTTGCCGTCGAGGGTGAGTGGCACCTTGCGGCTTCACACCATGACTACGTTCGCCAAGCATCAAATTGTGCCGTGGCTATCGGAGTTCCTGAGTCAGTACCCCGCGCTGTCCGTGGAGATTCAGGTGGGCGCCCAGTACGTCGACCAGTTCGAGCAGGGATTGGATCTGGCAATCCATAGTGGGGTCTTGCCCAGCTCGTCCCGGGTGGCGCGGAAGATTGGTGAAAGCGAATGGGTGACCTGTGCCGCGCCTGCATACTTGGAAGCATACGGAGAGCCTCAGCATCCCAAAGATTTGTTGCAGCACACGTGCTTCAACTTCAGCTTCGACAGCCCCTGGAACAATTGGTCTTTTAACGTAGACGGGCAGCCGGTGACGGTGCCTGTTGCCCCCAAGTCCACCTTTGCCCAGGGTGATCTTCTACGTGACATGGCGTTGTCCGGCGCCGGCATTGTCAGACTGGCTGACTTCCACATCGGCGCCGATATCAAGGCAGGCAGGCTGGTACCGCTGCTGGGTGAGTTCCGACTGGGTATCAAGGAACCGATCTACATGATCTATTCCAACCGGAAGAATCTCAGCCCCAGGATCAAGGTGTTCCGGGATTTCCTGGAGGAGAAATTGGGGTCGCATCCCTGGACGCTCTGAAGCGCCCAAAGGAAGAGGCTAGATCAGAAGGTCGGCGGGGAAACGGCGCTGACCACAACGCACTCTTCGTCGAACGGATTTCTCATGCGGTGGGGCAGGCGGCTGTCGAAGTAGTAGGCGTCGCCAGTTTCCAGGATGCGTGTCTCGTTTCCGACGGTCATTTCCAGGCGGCCCTTCACAACTACACCGCCTTCCTCCGCTTCGTGGGCGTAGAGCTCTTCACCCGTGTCGGCATTCGGAGCGTAGCGTTCGTGAAGAATCATCATGGAGCTGTTCAGCAGGTTGGCGCCGACCTGGCGGTACGAAAGCAGCTTGCCATCGGCCAGTTCAACAAGGTCGCTGGCCTTATAGAACACCGCACGATCCAGCACGTCCGAATCCGAGAAGAAGGTGCTCAACGTGACGTTCATAGGCTCCAGCAGGCGCTTCAGGATACTGACGGAGGGGCTCGAACCATCGCGTTCGATCAGCGAGATATTCGGATGGGAAACGCCGCTCAGTTCAGCCAGCTTCCGTAGGGAGAGGCCTCGTGCCTGACGCAATGTCTTCAGGCGCTGACCAACTGAGGGGGCGGCCTCAGGCTCCTTATCAATCACGCCAAGCGTGGTTCTCTCAACGGCTGCGGACATCTCAGTCACGTCTATTTCCTCGGTACGGCTCTCAGGTGTCCCTGTTACCTCTCTAGCGGGGGCTGCGGGGGACTGGCGGTAATCCAAATCATCGTAACACAGCATTTTGGACTGCCGATTTCCGTTCGCGCCCCTCTGAATCTGTCACCGAAATGCCCCGCTCTGGTAACACGTGTTTCTTCTTGGTGCTCACGTGTAACGCGGGAAGGGCTTTCGACGACCGAGCTAGAGAGGTCAGACAGGGAAGGCTGGCGTGATGCTGCTGAGAAGGGCGCGGCGGATGATGCTGAGAGGTACAAACAAAAAGACGAGCAAAAACAACCGCTTACCTTATAACCGATAGCGATTGCGGCGTAGGGCGATCACAACAAAATAAACCTTGATCGGGCTCAACGCAGAGTGGTAAAAATTCTTACCGGTGGTAGAAATTCTTACCACCCTTACCAACCACCCTGGTCGAGGTCTAACAATGCACAACTCATGCCGCACCCTGGTTGCTATTGCTATTGCTGTGTCGTCCGCCGCTGTAACCCAAGCCGCCGTTGCCCGAGATCTGACCATCGTCTCCTGGGGCGGCAACTTCCAGGACGCTCAGCGTGAAATCTACTTCAAGCCCTTCGGTAAGCAGATCGGCAAGACCGTTCTCGATCAGAGCTGGGATGGTGGCGTGGGGGTGCTGGACGCCAAGGTAAGCGTCGGCAGCCCGAACTGGGATGTTGTTGAGGTCGAGGCCGAGGATCTGGCGCTGGGCTGTGACTCGGGCCTGTACGAGAAAATCGACTGGGCCAAGATCGGTGACAAGAGCCACTTCATCCCCGAGGCAGTGAATGAATGCGGTGTCGGGGCCATCGTCTGGAACACTGGCCTGGCTTATGACGCCGACCGCCTGAAGACCAGCCCGACCTCCTGGGCCGATTTCTGGGATCTGAAGAAATTCCCGGGCAAGCGTGGCTTGCGCAAGGGCCCGAAATACGCGCTGGAGTTCGCCCTGCTGGCTGATGGGGTGAAACCAAGCGAGGTGTACAACGTCCTTCGCACTCCGGAAGGCGTTGACCGGGCCTTCGCCAAGCTGAACGAGATCAAGCCAAGCATCGTCTGGTGGGAGGCCGGTGCACAGCCCCTGCAAATGCTGTCAGCCGGGGATGTGGTGATGAGCTCCGCCTACAACGGTCGTATCAGTGGCTTCAACCGCAACGAAGGCAAGAACTTCAAGCTGGTCTGGAACGGCAGCGTCTCCGCCGTCGACTCCTGGGTCGTCCTGAAAGGCAGCGAAAACAAGGGCCTGGCCATGGACTTCATCGCCTACGCGAGCAAGCCCGAAAACCAAGCCAAGCTGCCGCAGTACATCGCGTACGGTCTGACCAACAAGCACGCCAACGACCTGGTAGCGGCTGAACTCAAGGCCGAGCTGCCGACCGATCCGAAGAACATGGCGGAAGCCCTCCCGCTGGATACCGAGTTCTGGGTAGAGAACGTTGAGTCATTGACCGAGCGCTTCAACGCCTGGATCGCGCAGAACTAACAGCTAGCACGTCCCGACTGATCACTCGACTTCAGGTGCTGGAGTCGAGTGATTCACCTCCTACGACACCACCACGCCGGCGGCTCCTACAGCGGTCGGGCGACAACGTATTGCTTCTTCATTTCGCATGAATAGGCAGGTTGGTTGAGTGAAAGGCCTCGCGCCTATTCAAAGAATGAGGGTTGCCTTGTGAACAATCTGGTCAGCTTCCGAAATATTCAAAAAACTTACGACGGTGAAAAACTGGTCGTAAAAAATCTCAACCTGGACATCAAGGAAGGTGAGTTCGTCACGCTGCTGGGCCCGTCCGGCTCGGGCAAGACTACCAGCCTGATGATGCTGGCCGGCTTCGAAACCCCGACGCAGGGCGAGATCCTGCTGAAGGACAAACCTCTGCATAACCTGCCGCCGCACAAGCGTGACATCGGCATGGTGTTCCAGAACTACGCCCTGTTCCCGCACATGACCGTCGAAGAGAACCTGGCGTTCCCCCTCTCGGTGCGCAAGATGAATCGGCTCGAAAGCGCCGAGAAAGTCCGTCGCGCGCTGTCGATGGTGAAGTTGAACGACCTGGCCAAGCGCTATCCGGCGCAGATGTCGGGTGGCCAGCAGCAGCGGGTGGCCCTCGCACGAGCCTTGGTGTTCGAGCCCAAGCTGGTATTGATGGACGAGCCACTGGGAGCGCTGGACAAGCAGTTGCGCGAGCACATGCAGCTGGAGATCAAGCATCTGCACAAAGAGCTCGGCCTGACCGTGGTGTACGTCACCCACGACCAGAGCGAAGCGCTGACCATGTCGGATCGCGTCGCCGTATTCAATGATGGCGTGATCCAGCAGATCGATAACCCAGCCACCATCTACGAATCGCCAAACAACTCCTTCGTGGCGCGTTTCATCGGTGAGAACAACTCGCTTATGGGCACGCTGGAATCCGCGAACGGGGAGCACTGCCATGTGCGCCTGGGTGACGGTTCCATCATCCAGGCACTCTCCGTGGTGCCGGTTCCGACCGGTCACAAAGTGGCGCTGTGCATCCGCCCGGAGCGCGTGCAGGTGCGTCCTTTCTCCGGTGCTCAACTGACTGCGCGAATTCAGGAGTACATCTACCTCGGCGACCACGTTCGCATGATCACGGAGGTCGCCGGACAGTCCAACTTCATGATCAAGCTGCCCGCTGCGCAAATGGATAGCAGCTGGACTGTCGGCAGTCTGATCGGCTTGTCCTGGGCGCCCGAACATGTCCGGGCCCTCGATGCCACCGAGCACTGAGGATACCGACCATGAGCCAGACAATTACTGCTGCCATGCCGGCAGAACTCGAGACCGGCAGCTTGAAAGCAAAACTGAGAAGGGCCGAGCGCAACTACAAGCTGAAGTCGATTGCACTGATCGCTCCCTTGTTCCTGTTCGTCCTGGTCTGCTTCGCCTTTCCGATTGGCACCATGCTGACCCGCAGCGTCGACAACCCCGAGGTGAACACTGCGCTACCTGACACGGCAGTGGCTCTCCAGACATGGGACGGTGCGTCGGTTCCTGACGAGGCTCTGTTCACCACCCTGGTGAGCGACCTGCGTAACGCCAAGGAGGCCGGCCAGATCGGTGCCCTCTCCAAGCGCCTGAATTATGAAGTCAACGGCTTCCGCAACGTCATCACCAAGACCGTGCGCAAACTGCCCGAGACGCACACCACGGGCCAGCGAGACGCCTTGATTGGGATCGACAAGGCATGGGGCGATGTCACCTATTGGCGTGCGCTCAAGCAGGCTGCGTCCCCCACGACTTCGCTGTACCTGCTTGCTGCCTTGGATCACCGTATCGATCCCGCCCAAGACAAACTGGTCAAGGCGGACGCCAACCAGGCGATCTACCTGGATATCTTCGCGCGCACCTTCTACATCGGCGGCATCGTCACCGTACTTTGCGTCCTCCTCGGATTCCCGGTGGCCTACTGGCTGGCGAACATGCCTGAGGGGAAGAGCAATCTGCTGATGATTCTCGTATTGCTGCCGTTCTGGACGTCACTGATTGTGCGGACAGCCGCGTGGATCGTTCTGCTGCAATCGGACGGCCTGATCAATCGCTCGCTGATGCTCCTTGGCATCGTGGATGAGCCAATCCAACTCGTGTTCAACCGTACCGGCGTCGTCATTGCGATGACCCATGTGCTGCTGCCCTTCATGATCCTGCCGCTCTATAGCGTCATGAAGAGCATCCCGCCGAGCTATGTGCGCGCTGCTGTTTCACTCGGTGCCCATCCGTTTGTGGCCTTCTGGCGGATCTACATTCCGCAGACCCTGGCAGGCCTGGCCGCAGGTGGATTGCTGACCTTCATCCTCGCCATTGGCTATTACGTCACCCCCGCGCTGGTGGGCGGTGCAGCCGACCAGATGGTGAGCTACTTCGTCGCCTTCTACACGAACAAGACCGTCAACTGGGGAATGGCCTCAGCACTGGGCAGCCTGCTGCTGATCGCAACCCTCTTGCTCTACATGGTGTACGGGAAGCTCGTCGCCACTAGTCCCAACTCGGTGAGGAGGTAATCCAGATGCTGCAACCCTATGCATCCCCGGTAGAGAAGCTCGTACGGTTCGGCCTGGTCGCTTCCTGCATCCTGATCCTGGCCTTCCTGATCGTACCAATCCTGGTCATTGTGCCGCTGTCGTTCAACTCGAGTTCGTTTCTGACCTACCCCATGGATGGCTTCTCGTTCCGTTGGTACGAGGAACTCGCGAATTCGGCAGAGTGGCGCCAGGCGTTCAAGAACAGCTTCATCATCGCTCCCGGCGCAACCTTGCTGGCGATGGTGCTCGGCACCACTGCGGCGGTCGGGCTGTGCCGTGGGGAGTTCCCCGGCAAGAACATCGTGATGGCCTTCATCATCTCGCCCATGATCGTGCCGCTGATCATCGTCGCTGTCGGCCTGTACTTCTTCTTCGCGAAGCTGAACCTGCTCAATAGCTACTTCGGCCTGATCCTCGCGCACGGCATGCTCGGTGTGCCCTTTGTGGTGATCACCGTGACGGCTACGCTCCAGGGCTTCAACACCAACCTCAGTCGCGCAGCTGCCAGCCTGGGCGCGCCGCCGCTGACAGTGTTCTTCAAGGTGGTGCTGCCGCTGATTGCGCCGGGGGTGATTTCGGGCGCGCTGTTCGCCTTCGCCACCTCCTTCGACGAGGTGGTGGTGACCCTCTTCATGGCCAGCCCGGTGCAGAGAACCCTGCCCCTGCAAATGTTCGCCGGCATTCGGGAAAACATCAGCCCGAACATCGCCGCCGTGGCGACCATCATGGTCATCATCTCGGTGCTCATGCTGCTGACAATCGAGTTGCTTCGTCGCCGCAGTGAACGCCTGAAGTTAGGACAAAAATAAGACGGCTCCGGGCGCTCCCGGAGCGCCCTCCAGTGTCCGCTCTTTGCTCGTCGCTGAGCCGTGCTCAGCGTGAAACAATCTTTTCTGAAATTCTGGAGTCTTGTATGCCTAACTTAGTTGGAGACGTATCGAGCGCAGCGCGCATCCTGCCGGATCTCAACGGCGAGAAGCTGTTCATCAGCCACGGCAAAGGTGCCTACCTGTGGGACGAGCATGGCCGCAAGTACATCGATACTGCCCTCGGTTTCGGTGCTGTTCTGGTCGGGCACTCCAATGATCAGGTGATCGCCGAAGTCACCAAGGCATTGAATGATGCTGCCGCGCCTTCGTGGGCTCACGTTCGTGAGCACGGTGCTGCCACTGCACTGGCCTCGCACACCGGGGCGTTGGAGAAGGTCATCTTCACCAACTCGGGCAGTGAGGCCGTGCACCTGGCTTGCCGTGCTGCCCGGGCCTACACCGGCAAACCCAAGATCGCCAAGATGGCCGCCGGCTTCGATGGTTGGTTTGACGAAGTCAGCTTCGGCAACGTCCATTCCAAGGAGGCGGAATTCGATCCCAACCAGCGCCCGACGTCCGAGCGCACTACGCTGCTGCGCTTCAATGACTTCGAGGACGTCGAGCGGCTGTTCGCCGAGAACAACGACATCGCAGCCGTGCTGATGGAACCGATGCTGGCCAATGCTGGTTGCATCATGGCCGCGCCGGGCTACCTGAAGCACGTTCAGGACGTTGCGCATAAACACGGCGCCCTGGTGATCTGCGATGAAGTGCTGATGGGGTTCCGCGTCCACGCCGGTCTCGCTAGTCTGCGCGAAGGCCTGGATCCTGACTTGGCTACCGTGGGCAAGGCCATCGGAAACGGTGTCCCGGTTTCCGCCGTCCTGGGTAAGCCCGCCATCCTCGCCGGCTTCGAAGCGGGCCGCGTGCAGCGCGGCGGCACCTTCAGTGGCAACCCGCTGGCGTGTGCAGCGGTTACCAGCACCCTGACTCAACTCGACAAGGCCGACTACGAAGTGCTGATTGCTCGGGGTAACGAGCTGCGCAAATCGATTGAAGCGATCTTCAAGGCCAATGGTCTGGTACTCACCACGACGGGCTACGGCAACGTCTTCGGTATGTGGCTGAGCGACAAAGCGCCCACCAGCTACGCCGAGGCGGCGAAGATTGCCGATTCGAGCTTCACCAAGGCTCTGCATCTGGCGCTGCGCAAGGCTGGCGTCCTGATCATGCCGTCGCCCTATGGCCGCATCTACATCTCGTTCGAGCATACCGACGAGGTCATCCAGGAAATGAAGGCTGCTTTCGAGGTGGCCGTTAAGGAAGTCGCCAAGGACTTCGCTCGCTAATCACCCTCCACGTTTGGGAGGCCAATGGCCTCCCTTTTTTTGCCCGCACACCGATGACGCCCAGACGCCGATCAACTGCCTCGCGTTGACTCCGGAGAGCGTGCTTATGGGCTCAGTCGAACTGAGCTGTACCCGCGACAGGACAGGAAGACCCTGATGAACAAGAGCCTGAAGTTCAGCCAGAAGATTTTGCTGGCGGCCCTGGTAGTTGTGCTCACCATCTTTGCAGTGTTCGCCCTCTACAACGACTCGCTGCTTCGCTCGACGACAAAGCAGAACACCGAGGCCCACCTTCGCGACATCGGGCAGGTGATCGCCAGCAATATACAGAGCTGGATGGGGGGCAGGATTCTCGCAATCGAGACGATGATTCAGAACATCGAGCTTGATCCAAGTCCCGAGCATGTCGACGCCGTGTTGGCCGCTGCCTCTCTGAGCAAGACCTTCAATCTCACCTCCCTCGGTGGAGAGGATGGTTCGTTCCGTACCAACCCGCCCTCGGATATGCCGGATGGCTACGACCCGCGCGTGCGCCCCTGGTACAAGAACGCAGTAGCGGCCGGCGGCACAACGCTAACTGAGCCCTACATCGATCTGGCAACCAACGCCTTGGTGGTTTCGATCATTGCACCGGTACGACACGACGGCCGACTCATCGGCGCAGGTGGCGGCGACCTGAGTCTCGAGGCCTTGGTGAAGATCGTGAACTCCCTCGACCTGGGAGGTTTGGGTTATGCCTTCCTCGTCAGTGGCGATGGCAAGGTCTTGGTCAGTCCGGAGAAAGACCAGGTGATGAAATCGCTGGCCGAGATTTACCCGCAGCGGACACCCGCCCTTAGCCAACAGTTCAGTGAGGTAGAGCTCAACGGCTCGACCCGTGTAATCACCTTCACCAAGATCGATGGATTACCTTCGGTCAACTGGTACATCGGGCTCTCAATCGACAAGGAGGGGGCCTACGCCGCGCTGAATGACTTCCGCTACTCGGCCATCGTGGCGGTCGCCTTCTCGGTCAGCCTGATAGTCGTGCTGCTTGGCCTACTCATTCGCTACCTGCTTCAGCCTCTGCGCGACATGAGCTCGACCATGCGGGACATCGCCGATGGCGAGGGCGACCTGACCAAGCGCCTGGCGTTGAAGTCGCGTGATGAGTTCGGTGAATTGGCGCAATCCTTCAACCGCTTCGTCGAGCGTGTGCACAGCTCGATTCGAGAGGTTTCCACAGCCACCGACGGTGTCTCCCTGGTCGCGCAACATGTGCTCGCGGCGTCCAACTCTTCGCTCACGAACTCGGACGAACAGGCCACACGCACCAACAGTGTCGCGGCGGCCATCAACGAGCTTGGTGCTGCCGCGCAGGAGATCGCACGAAACGCGGCGGATGCCTCTCAGCAAGCCTCGAACGCCCGGTCACAGACGGACGAGGGCCGGCGAGTCGTCGAGCACACCATGAAGGCGATGAGTGAGCTCTCGGAGAAGATCAGCTCTTCTTGCAGCATCATCGAGACCCTCAACAGCAAGACCGTGAACATCGGTCAGATCCTGGAAGTCATTAAGGGCATTTCGGAGCAGACCAATCTCTTGGCCCTGAACGCGGCGATTGAAGCGGCGCGCGCTGGTGAAGCAGGACGCGGATTTGCGGTGGTCGCCGACGAGGTTCGGAGCCTGGCCCACCGCACCCAGCAGTCTGCGCAGGAGATCCATCGCATGATCGAGGAGCTGCAAGTCGGTGCGCGCGAAGCGGTGGTGACGATGACGGAAAGCCAACGTCATAGCGAGGAGAGTGTGCTGATTGCCAACCAGGCCGGCGACCGCCTCGGCAGCGTGACGCATCGGATAGCCGAGATCGATGGCATGAACCAATCGGTAGCGACCGCTACCGAGGAACAGACTGCGGTGGTCGAGTCCCTAAACGTCGACATCACCGAGATCAACACTCTGAACCAGTCCGGCGTGGAGAATCTGCAAGCCACCTTGAAAGCGTGCTCCGACCTGGATCGGCAGGCAGCCCGACTCCAACAATTGGTCGGCGGCTTCCGGATCTGAAGGATCACCGTGGCTCCATTTCGACGCAACGTCTCTGAAGGGGTTACAACCATGTTCCAGGATTTGAAGGGTGCTCTTGGTATCACACTGATGCTGCTGGCCTCCCAGGCTTCAGCTGACTACCTCACCGTGATTACGTTCGGCGGGGTCAACAAGGACGTTCAGAAGGAAGCATTCTTCAAGCCGTTCAAGGCCGAAACAGGCACTGGGGTCGTGCACGGCTCCTACAACGGCGATTTGGAGAAGCTGAAGCACATGATCGATATCAGCCACGTCACTTGGGACGTAGTTGAGGTCGAGGCGCCTGAGTTGGCCAGAGGTTGCCAGGAGGGAGTCTTCGAGCCGCTGACCCCCAACGTGGTCGAGAACTCTGCCGACTTTGTCCCAGGTGCAATTCAACCGTGCGGCATCGGTGCATTCATCTGGTCAACCGTCCTGGCGTTCGATTCGTCCCGACTGAAGTCGGCACCTGCCGGTTGGGCGGATTTCTGGGATACCCGCTCCTATCCTGGCAAGCGCGGCATGCGGTGGGGCGCCAAGTACAACCTGGAGTTCGCCCTGATGGCTGACGGCGTGGCACCCGCCGACGTGTATCGCGTGCTGGAGAAGCCAGACGGCGTGGAACGGGCCTTCCGAAAGCTGGAGCAGCTCAAGAACAATATTTACTGGTGGAAGGCAGGCGCGGAGCCCGTCCGGGCCCTGAAGGATGGCAAGGTCACGATGACCGTTGCCTACAACGGCAGGATCTCCATTGCCAGGCAAGAGCAGCCTTCGATTCAGATGGTTTGGAACGGCAGCATCTACGACTTCGATTACTGGGCGGTGCCGAAGGGTTCCTGGAAAGGTGATCTCGCGCGCCGGTTCATTGGGTTCGCCAGCCAGCCCGAGCCCCAGAAGAACTTTGCCGAAGGTATTTCCTACAGCCCGGTGAACAACAAGGCCATCCCTCTGATCCGGTCGGACATCCTCGAGACGCTTCCCACCGCCCCCGCCAACCTGGCTGGTTCAGTCCCTATGAACGCTGAGTTCTGGGCCAAGCACGGCGCGGAACTGGAGCTGCGATTCGAGGAGTGGGCGGGGAGTTAGCCTCACTACCCAATCCCGCAGGCTGGCAGAACCGGCCTGCAATCCGAGCATGCGCTCTCCCGCAGCCGTCTTGTGTCGGCAAACTCAGTGGTTGCGGGAAGCGCAGCACCCTTTGCGTCAGCAAAGGCACCTGATACGCCCACAAAGCAAGTCAGGTTTCTTCAGTCAGGTCGCAAGACCAATCTGGAAAGCCGGTAGTCGCCATCCGCGACTGCAATGGTGATCCTGGTACCGGAGGTGCCTGCATTCTCCGGTACCTTCTCCCCGCGCTCCTACTCAAGCCAATCCCATTCGTCAGGCGTCCCGTTGTCGGAAAGGTCTATCGTCTATTACTGTATATAAATACAGTAATCGGACAAATCCTATGGCCTTTGACGTTGTTGCGCGGCTCGTAGCCCGTAACCTTCGGCATCCGCTCTTCTCGTTTCGTGTGCCTGCTGGCTTTCCTTCACCGGCACAAGACCATCTGGAGCGGACTATTTCCTTGGACGAGATTTTGGAGATACGTGCGCCACATACCTACCTCGTTCGTGCCGGCGGAGACAGCATGATCGGCGCCGGCATTTACGACGGCGACCTCATGGTGGTGAACCGCTCCAAAGAGGCTGTATCTGGCGAGATCGTTGTGGCGGCGGTGAACGGCGAGCCGACGGTGAAGCGGCTCCACCTCGACGATAGCTGGCCGAAGCAAGTGTCGTTGCGCCCGGAGAACCCGAAGTACGCGCCGCGCTACATCCTGGAGGGCGATGAGCTGCTGATCTGGGGCGTTGTTGGCTACAGCATCCGGTGCCATGGCCAGCGCTGAACGGGCCATTGCCCTGATCGACTGCAACTCGTTCTACGCGAGCTGCGAACGGGTGTTTCGACCTGATTTGGCGCGCACGCCCATCGTCGTCCTCTCCAACAACGACGGCTGCGTGATTGCCCGGAGCGCTTGCGCAAAACCTTTCGTGGAGATGGGGGAACCGTACTTTCAGATCAAGCACAAGCTCCGTAAACACGGCATCTTGGCGTTCTCGAGCAACTACGCCCTCTACGGCGATATGAGCGACAGGGTGATGGCAATCCTTGAGGAGATGGCACCTGCCACCGAGGTGTACAGCATCGATGAGTGCTTCGCCGACCTGTCCGGCATCCCTGGCGACCTCGTGCGCTTAGGCCGTGAGATGCGGGCTAGGGTGCTGCGTTGCACCGGCATTCCAGTCGGGGTGGGCATCGGCACTTCGAAAACCCTGGCCAAACTGGCCAATCACGGCGCGAAGAAATGGCAGCGGCAAACAGGAGGTGTGTTGGACATTCGCGATCCTGAGCGTCGGGATCGACTGCTGAAAGCTTGCGAGGTGGGCCAGGTGTGGGGCATCGGGCGGCGCATGACCGGGCACCTCAATGCCATGAACATCACGACAGCTTGGGATCTAGCCCAAGCCGATCCGGCGTTGCTCCGGCAGAAATTCAATGTGGTCGTGGAGAAGACCTCCCGCGAATTGCGGGGAGTCGCCTGTCTTGAGCTGGAGGACGCTGCACCACCGAAGCAGGAGATCTGTTGCAGTCGCATGTTCGGTAAGCGTCTTCGTGACCTTCAGCCGATTCGCGAAGCAGTGGCCACCTATACGGCGCGGGCCTGCGAGAAACTTCGCGCCCAAGGCTCAGTCTGCAAACAGGTACGGGTGAGCATCCGCACCGGCATGTTCAATCCCGATGAGCCTAAGTTCGCCAAGGGCGTGAGCATCGAGTTGCCCTACCCGACCGACGACACACGGCTGATCACGAAGGCTGCCGGCGAAGGGCTGGAGCTGATCTATCGAGAGGGTTTCGCTTACAGCAAGGCCGAGGTGCTGTTGCTCGATCTTCGGCAGCCAGGAGAGTTCACCGGCGATCTATTCGCACCGGTTCAATCCGAGCGGGCCACGAAAGCAATGGCAGTGATGGATACGATCAATGCACGCTGGGGCAAGGGAACACTGCGCCCTGGAGGTGTACCCGTTTCGCCGGATTGGGGCATGCGGCGAGAGCTGATGAGCCAGAGCTATACCACCAAGCTCGATCAGTTGTGGACTGTCGTGTGATGCCAGTTTGAGCTAGGAGAAATGAATAATCATTTTGGTGGAATTCATGCTGGTTTTAAGCGTTTTGGTGGGGCAATAACTGTTTTGGCTGCCCGACGTCTGCTCCTACTTGATTAGCATGGCAACTGGTAGTGGGGGGGCAGAACGACGGTACGGCTAGAGAGAGGTGCAGATGACCGAGAACAAATTGAAGCGAGTCGAAGCCTCATGTGACGTATGCGGCGAAAGCACATTCGCTGGGGGAAGGAGGCCACAATTCGGCTCACTGTGCGCACACTGGGAAAGTGGCTCAGCACACACAGGCGAGCGGTATGAGATCAGGTTATGTGAGGGCTGTTTTTTTAGAACGCTTGCGGGGTTGAGGCGCGAGCGAGTGGTTAGCTCGCTATTCGATGAAGGTGATCCAGACTTAAGTCGCTTCGAACCAGTTGCTCGATGAGTCGGCTGGAGTACCTGTTTCCCCGGATATTCCAACCTACTAAACGAGCTTGCCTCCTGACTTTGGCGGCCCTGGAATGAGCACCTGGGCCGCCACTGACCCATTTACTGGAGCCAGGTCTTCACAGCATCGGCGCCGTACTCGGCCTTCCAGGCATTCAGCACCTTGTGGTTGCCGCCTTTGGTTTCTACGACTTCACCAGTGTGCGGGTTCTTGAACCGCTTCACCTCGCGCTCACGACGTTTGGCCGCCTGTGCCGGGCGTGCAGCCTTGACCGGCTCGGGATCGAGGATGTTGATCACCGCTTTCAGCCCAAGGCCATACTCATCCAGAAGCGCGCGGAGTTTGGATTCAAACTCGATTTCGCGCTTCAGTTCAGCATCGTTCTTTAGATTGTTCAGCGCGGCCAGTTGCTCGGCGAGCTCGGCTTCAAGACGTTTGAATTCTGCGAGTTTACTCATGTTGATCTCGGTTGACAAAGAAAGCGAGGACGTTCACCAACGTTAGCAATTCTAGAGAGTTATGGCTACAACCATTCTTTAGTTTCATCGGCGGACGGTAGTAAGCCAGGCACATGATCAAGTCAGGCTTTTAGCTGAGGGTGGCCGAGATACATGGGATCTGCATCTTCACCAAAGCTCGGCAGCCATTCGCGATCATATCTCCCCTCTATTTCATATCGGTAGCTTGAGGTGGAGAAAATAACCTGCGCATTATTCTTCGCGGCCAGCGACTTCAGCTCTTTGACGAAGGCATCCAAGTGCTCGTCTGGGATGTCTTGCTGCTTTGGCGTATCCAGGATAAGTGCCCTATAAGGAGATTTTGGATCGCTCACGCAGATCTCAAAAAGTGCTGCATGATATGCCAAGACTGTTCTAGATTTGGAACTTCCCTTGAAAAGCTCGAGCTTTTCTTCTCCCATAATTGGTTTCAGACCAGAATCGATCTTGATTTGCCTTGGTATATTCCGTGCATGTAGCACGCCAAGCCATTTAGTCATGGTTTCGGATAATTTTATTCTAAAATTAAGCACATCAACCGGTTGCTCGGTCGACTTTTGCGTTGACTCCAGTAACGAAAGTGCACGCTCTCGCTTCTCAAGCAAACCGGCATGCTGGCTGCTTTGATCTTCAAGCTTCTTCAGCTTTCCTTTTTCGAGTTGCAGTTCGAATATTTCCGTAGTTGTGGCGCTTATGGCTTCAATGAAGGCGTCGACCCCGGACTCTCTTTCGGCGAGCACTCTCTTATTAGTAAGCTCTTCAATTTGCTTCTTTAGAATAGTTTTGAAGATCAAAACCTGCTCGGCGGCCTGCATGTTTGCAGCGGTAGCGATTTCCAAGTCCTTGATCTGGTCTTTAAGGTAGAGCAGGCTCTTGCCGTAAGATTCAGCACTAGCCATGAACATTCCACAATTAGGGGTTTTGCAGAGTTCGGAGAATGATATAAAAGCGCGCCTGGCTTCCTCGTTTAAATTCAGAGTTTCAATTTCGCTTTCTATTTCCTCTCTGATCAACCTGGAGCTACGGATTTTGGACTCTAGCTTAATTTCTTCGTTGCTTAGCTCTCGGTACTGGTGTTTCTGCACTGAAATCAGTTCGTCGAGTCCGGAAATGGCTTCACTCTTTAGATTTTTAGTATTTTTTAGGGATTCAAGCCTAGACTTCGCCCTTTCAAGCTGTTGCTCAACCGCCTCGACTTTTCGCACAGGTATGGGTAAGTCTTGCTGTAGCCTCTCCAACAGCTTTCGGCTGGAAACAATGGTGCTGTCAAGGTAATTAACCTCTTTTTGCAGATCGATACCCTTTCTTTTTTTGTCGTAGAGGTTTTGCGGTGGAAGATCGTTTACCAATCTAACCATTTCAGAATATTGATCTTTGATAAAGCTTTGCCGTGGTGAGTAAAACTCGGAATACCCGTGATCTTGATCCAAGTAAAATAAGGGGATAAGGGTGGAGAAGTAGGGCGCTGTCGGCAAGCCATTGGAAGTAATCAGTCTATCAGTTCTGATATCTAACAACCTGAAAAGATACCTGGAGAAATCTTCGTCATTGTAGAAGCGATTGATAGTCTTGGTATTTTCACGAACTGTTATGTCGAATCGCTCGCCAATTATTCGCTCGAAACTTATCTGTCTATCCTCGATGGTTACGGTTAGGCAAGCTGATTTGCAGTTCTTCACAATGTCAGCTCTGAACTTTGCGTCCATTCCCAAACAGAACAGGACTGACATTATAAGTGGGGTCTTCCCACTCTCATTGGTGGCGTAAAGTTGAGTAATAACTTGGCCGAACACTAGCTTTCCTGAACACCAGCCAGTTGCGCCGTTAGCGATTATTTCCAGCGTTTCAAATCTCATAGCTTCGCCTCTGCCGCGCGCTCTTTACATACGTTTCTATAAGCTCTTTGGATCGACAAGAGGCAGACACACAATTTGGTCTCTTCCCTGATGATGCTGTCTATAATTTTCTTGCCATTATCCGTAGCTTCGAGCCTGGACGTGCTTTTGTTAGTGGTGACAAGGTCAGCGGCCTCAAGAAACGTAAGAGCTTTAACAGTGCGAATCCGAAGATTGGCCGACCAGCCCAGCTCCTGACTGGAACCATTAAATGTTGCCAGGCTTCTTTCGAAGCACACCCCTACTAACATTCCAATTTCGTCTAGCCGGGGTTTTGCCTTTCCTTTTGATAGCATTAAAATAGTTAGAGCGATGAGAGGCATGTGAAATAGACTTTCATTTTGCAAGACATCCTTTCGCGAACGAGGAGCGTTGCGTGCAATGATGCGAGGCGCTTCATTGGATGCCAATTCTATAGCTTCAATAAAGTTCAAGTTGCTTCCCCTCTTACCAACTCAGACAGCATTGCTCCAAAAGTAAGCTCGTCGGTAATGTCGGAGCGTCCCAGCTGCTTGCAGAGCTCGACTTGTAACTCTTTAACTTCAGTTGTAATTTCTGAGGTTTGAATTTGACCCCATGCCAACTTCCGGGCGCGCTGAATTACCAATTCAATGGCAATAGTCATTACAAAATCAGGGATTTCATGACGAAATTTACGATACCAGGCCTCCCACTGACACTTGTAGCCGGCGAAGGTATCTACAGTCATAGGAGAGAAACCTGATTTCGTCAGGGTTCTTTTAAGTATAGAGGCCGACTTGATCGCCTTGTCATCTCCGCCGGCCCGAAGGATTTCGTAGGTTGACTTGGAGATGGAGAGTACTTCCAAGACATCGTCTATACAGATGCTTGCTTGCTCGTTGAGCTCTGCTTCAGTAATTTCTCCATGAAACACTATCGCTGATTTTTCTTCGATAGCTGAAAGAAGTCGAACGATAATCTTCTTGACTTCATCGGGGGTCAAGTGAACTTCGCTGAATTTGAAAATCTGGTTTGCGGCCATCGACACGAACAGGTCGTCGTGCTCATTTAATATTTGTTGTCTAGGCTCTAGATTGAGATGGGAAAGAAAATCAAGTATCTCGGCTTCACTTTTCCCCGCAAGCGTAGGTATCAGTTTCTGTGTTTCTTTGATTAACACGCTTGTATGCGCGCCGAGCGGGCCTTTGCTTTGAATATCATTAATTATGCCTTCCACCTCGTCATCGAAGTTTACGTTTGTTTTTATCTCGATTGAGTGACAGGTGTCGGCAAAGTTTTCTATATGAAGAAGAAGTTTCCCAGCAAAACTTCCCGGAAGATCGTGCTTTTGTGCAGTGCGGGATCTTTTCTTTAGCCCAAATATCTCGAGTATCGTGTAGCAATGGTTTAATTTTGATTTAGTCTTGACCTGAACGAAGCGATACTTAGACTTCTCGTTTATTATGTACTTAACAACGTAGTCCTCATGATAATCACAGTAGATTCGCTCGATCTCTTTGTTTTCCAAGAGTGCGAGGCTCTCTATGGTCGCTGCTCTGAACTGCGCGCGAAAGCGATTAATTGTGTCCCTGCCGGCCTGCTCTCGAGGTTCTACTTCATGTAATTTCATATAGTGCTCAACGACTACTTCCACACCGCAAGGGTGAGGAGTGTTCAGTTATTATTTGAGTCGGCAAAAAGCAGGCTCGTTCTGATCGGCAGAACTTTTTTAAACAAAAGTGCAGGAAGGAAAAATGCTTGCTTTCTATTTGCAAGCTTGAAATTAGAGTTTTCGATTAGGTGTCGGAAAAACCCTAAATTGATTGCTGGCGAACAAGCTACCCAGCCAAGTGCTGCATGTAAGCAAGTCTCCATGACAACTCCCTGTATTACCTACACCGGTAGATTCCGGTAGTCTTCCTATTGCGCAGGATGGCGGCATAACGCCATCGTCAAGCTTAATCTCTTCGCGTTCCTCACGGAAGGCGGTTGGGCCACCGTCCACCCCGCTGGATGGTTCATCGCAGGTAGCTGAGATGCGACGCCCATCCGTAGTGTGTGCCAGAAACATTAGAATCAATCCGTCCATGGGTCGCTTGGCATGAGGGGAAACTAGCATTGGACGAGCAATCAGACGAGCAACTCCCGCAGCTTCAGGGAGTGGTCAGCCAAAAAATGGGGCGGTGCATCCTCCGCCTCCAGCAGCTAGAACTCCTGACCAAGGCCATGCTGAGCTACAGCAGCCTTGAGGGCCCAGCCGAGGAGCTGTCGGCCAACTTGGAAAAGCGCAAGAAGACCTTTGCCAACAAAACATTGGGCCAACTCGTTAGCGACTTCGTCGGATCCTACGTTCGCCCTGTTGAAGAAGAGGACACCCCAGAGGATCTCCCCGGTGATCCCGCGCGATCCTATTTCCGCATGTCCTGGGGCGTTCAATTGGCGAGTGATGACCACGCCAGCCTGAAAGACGCGCTCACGAGCTTGGTCGCTCTTCGGAATGAGCTCGTGCATCACTTCATGGAGCGCTTCGACGTGTTCAGTCTCGATGGTTGCGCGGCGGCCATCGCTCATCTGGACGCAGCCTTCGCCGAAATCGAGACGCAGGATCGCGAACTCCGCGCCATGGCCAAGGCAATGGATGAAGTCCGCCAGGAGGTGGGGGCCTTCCTCGCCTCAGAGGCGGGCAGTGACATGCTCGTCTACGGCATCATGCCGGGCGACGCCCCCATGCACTGGCCAGCGACGACCATTGTGCAGTGGTTGCAGAACGCCGAGCGGGCCTGCGCCAGCAACGGATGGACGCGGCTGACGGATGCGATTCGCCACATTGAACAGAGGAACGAGGGGCTGACGCCGAGAAAGTACGGCTGCGCGACTTGGCGCCAAGTCGTGCATGAGTCGAAGCTCTTCCAGACAGAGCGGCGCCGAGAGCAATCAGCCGGTGAATCCGTGCTCTGGTATCGCAGCAAGCCACAGCTCTCTGGAAGCTAGCCAGGCCAGTCCGACTTACCCCTTCGTGATCTGCTTGAGCCTGTCATACAGCGCAACTTGTACCTGCGGATCGCCGAGACCGATCTGAGAGTCGCAGCGCACCAAGTGAGCATCGTGTGCCGGCCAGCTTCCTTCAGGATCGTCGTCGATTGCCAACCAGCTTGTCAGCCGGGCGGCGGCTACCGCCCTGCAAATTTGTTCGTAGCGCGATTGCAGGTCGTATCCCTGGAGCGGCGCTTGCGGCATTGATGAGTGCCACGTCGCCGATACCGTCCGAACCTGAAGCTCAGGTGGGAGTGCCGCTCTTGCACGGCGAAAGCCGAATGACCTTACCCAGGAGGTGCTCAGGGAGATGCACACGTCAGGAAAGTCCGTGAGGATCTTGGCCAGCACATTAGCGTGCATGAGCAGTCGGCCTGGTGCTCGTAGTTCGAGACCATGCTTCGTGCGGTAAACAGCGTCTGGATGCAGCACTCCGTCAAAATCGAGGAAAAGTACACGGTCATACTCGCGCAGCCGGCTGGGCCGCTCTTGCTCGACCAGTTGCCCGAGTCGCTCGGAGACAGTCTGGCCGGCTGCATTGCGAGAGTGAAAGTCGGACATTCGGGCTCCTGCCATATTGGTGCGAGGGGCGGCTACTCACTTTGCTGATCTAGAGGTAGGCCAGGACAATGCAGCCAGGCCTGGACTGCTGTGGCTTCGTCTCAGAGTAACCAACAAGCAGGCGCAAGTGCGTTGCTTGATGCACGGTCAGAAGGGTTTCCGGGCAAGCCGGCAGATAATCCTGGCATCCAGCAGTGCGTGATGAGGCATGACATCCAGGTCGCCTTCATCCACGTCTTCGGCAGGCTCGACCTCACGACAGCCGAGCACGTTGTCAGGCAGCCCGGATGCCCCCGCCAGTTCAATGAGCAGGGGCCAGTCCCACCTAAGTGCATCACCCGCGATCTCAACGGGCCCTTGTTCGGCGAGAAACCGCTGCAACATGGACGAGGCAGCGTCTCGCGTCACGCCGTGCTCGTCGAGCCGAAGCTGCGGCAAGACCGTGGTGCGGGTGAACTCACTACAATCCACCTCTGACCAGCCGTCTAGGAGTTCCACGTAGAACTCCCCGCCATCTTCCGCGACCAGTGCGAGCGAGATGAGCTTCCGGTCGAGCGTCAGGCTGGTGAACTCAGTATCCAAGTACAGCGTCCGCATGACTTCCTCTGCAAACGTAAGCAGCGACAAATACCGAGCTCACGGGCGACTGATCCGGGCTTCCAGCTCAGGCTACGATGCCGTGCTCCAAACGGCATATAAGGTCGGTGACCAGTTCAGTGCCGGTGTGGGTGGATAGGAGTTCGATAGGTCGATGGCCACCAAGGCCAAATTGAGGCCGAAGCATCCACACGGCGGCGGCTTCAGCGTTACCTTCAAATAGCGCAGTGCATTGATCCAGCGTGGAGGCCAGGCGATACAGCCGGTCGCTCTCAGCTGTAGTTAACCGCCCCTGCGACATTCGCCGGTGGAGGGTGGACTCCGAGAAACCTAGGTAAGGCGCCAAAGCCCGCCTGGACAGACTCAGCCGAACAGCAATCTCGTCGACCCAGTCGACCGGGAATCCCGACTGCACCGCGTCCACCAACACTAAACCTCGCGGAGGAAGGTCGGACAGGTGCAGTACACGGGGAGTGGTGGGCCGAGCTGAACTCATCGATCACACTGCGCTGAGGTGCTGGGATAACACTTAGTCAGGGTACGTAGAGTTGCCCGCAAAGTGAACTGGGCCGTGGGGACGAAGCCTCCCCGTCGAACTAGCCTCGGCTTTCAATTACGCCTGACGGGTGTCAGCACCAGTGTCCGCGATCCTATGCGGATTCGCTTCCTACCAGACGAAGTGGGGAGACCGGCACATCGAGTAGGTACAGCTCTGTCACCATTTTCGAAGTGAGGCCCGAGTCCTTCAGCACCCGCCTCCAGATACTGTAATCCAGAAGATTGATGGCTCGCTGAACCAGCGCCGGGGCTTCCATGGGAATCAGTTCGTCGAACTCCTCATGCTTGGTGAAGCCTTTGCGATTGAGATACGTGAACCCAGACTTGGCCTGCTCAGCCGTGAGCAAATCCAAGGTTTGCGCACGGTAGATCAACGCCTTAAAGCTGACCTTCCACCGGAGCTTCATCTCCTTGAGCGCCTGCCAATTGAGGTAACGGCCGCGCATAGGAGGGAACTCAGCAGCGAAGCTTGCCCGAGGCATCAGCAATGCACTGGCGAACTGATTGGCCTGATCCTCTGTCAGCCGGCAGCCAGTCTCGATACCCTGATGCATGATCAGATGCCCGAGCTCATGTGCCAGATCGAATCGCTGACGACCTGGGCTTGCCTTGGCCGTGCTGCGAACGATCAGGGGGTGCTTATTGAACAGCGAAAAGGCATCCACCCTTTCGTCTGCCTCCGCTAAGTCGACCACCAACACGCCGATCTTCTCGGCCAGCTTCGTCACGCTCGAAATGGGGCCAAGCCCAAGCCCCTGCTCGCGACGAAACCTTTCGGCAGCCTGTTCAATCCTGCTCAGGCTATCAATCGGTTCGTCGAAAGTGTTGAAGCTGACTGCTGGAAAGGCAACCTCCTTGTCCAACTCATCGACCAGCAGTTCGAACATCTCAACCTGCGCCGCAATGGTCTTCTTGAGGGTCAGAGTTGAGGCCCTGAGGCTTCGGAAATGGCATTGCTCCAACTCGACGGAGCTGCGGCGGGGTGAAAAGAAAAAGCTCTCTCCTACACTCAGAATTTCGGAAAGTTGCTTGAGCTGAGCGGGCGATGGAATCGCATTCACTTCAAGCTTATGGGCGTACTGACGCGTCACGCCCAGCAGCTCGCCGATGTCCGCCAGGGACTTCCCAGCGGCGCACCTAGCGAGCCTGAGCTTGTCAGGCGAAAACTCATCGCCTAGCGGCAAAAAACCTGTGCTGTCATTCATCTAGCGCATCAACATCTCGAGACTCGCCCAAGTCGGTGTCCTTCTTCCTGCGAGTCGGCATTGGATCCTCGATCTCGACTTCCTGCGGGTATGCAGTCGTACGAACAGATACGAGAGGCACGTAGTTATGAACCCACTGGCATACAACGTTGCGGTTGGTATCAAAACCCACCATGGACGCGGTGAGGGTCGGCCCGTCGGGGTTGCCATCGCTGTCGACATAGAGGCGCCAAGTGACGTTCTGGTCACAAGCCGGGCCTAGTAGGCTGGCCTGGTACAGCTCAACACGGTTGGCTTCAAGCCGATGCGACTTCTTACGCACATTCGGATCGTCCATCACCACTTGCAACAGCACCCCATTCACGCTGGTGGTGTAATCCATGGTCTTGTTAGCCAGCTGAAACCACGGCAATTCAGGGTCGTGATGCATGTGGATGAAGCGCCCCTGTACCCGACCATAAGTCAGTGTTCCCACCGTCCAGTTGGTGTCATCTTCGGTGGAGGCGGCCTCCAGCGCTGCATAGGCTGCGCTCAGAGCGTTGTTGCAGACCAAGTCGAGATACTCCGGCTTGAGCCTTGGCTCCAGTTCGCTTGGATGCTTGGATTGGGGCATCGATTCTCTCCACAAAAGGGTGCAAATCACGAGTACTGTCAACCGTGATTTTTGTGCAAATCCTAAGTTATGTCAACTCAATCCACGGCGACTAGCCTGGAGCAAATTCTCTTTGCTGCGCACGCCGATAAGGACGAGATTTGGCCAAAGAGAGATGCCTTGCTGTCCCTCTGTCGACTTGCGAATGGGTACCTGGGTTTTTACCGTCGCCTGCCCCCAGTGGCGCCTCGAGCTCACGAAACTTCAGTTTCAGTAATCGACGCAGCGCACTAGGTTCTGTACGAAAAGTCGGTGCGGGTAGAATCGCCGCCATGATTGGCTGGAGGCCCGCATGGCAAGGCGCTACGAACTCCCCGATGCGGCATGGGAGTTGGTCAAGGATCTGGTTTCCCCCGAACAGAAGATGGGGCGACCGCGCAGTGATGATCGACTGGTGCTCAATGGCATCTTCTGGATCCTGTGCTCCGGGGCGGCCTGGCGCGACTTGCCGGAACGATTCGGCCCGTGGTCAACGGTGTATCAGCGTTTTCGCGACTGGCGAGACCACGGCACGTTCGAGCAAGTGCTTGAGCGTCTGCATGTTCGGCTGAATCAGGAAGGGCTGATAGATCTGGACACCTGGATGATCGACTCCACCGTGGTACGTGCAACCCGAGCCTCTTCAGGCGCCGGGAAAAAGGGGGGCCGGAAGAACCGCTAGACCATGCCTTGGGACGCAGCCGAGGCGGCCTGACCACCAAGATTCACCTGGTCTGTGATGCCAACGGTGTGCCTCTACGCTTCATGCTTTCGCCAGGGCAAGCCAGCGACATTGGACAGGCCCAGCCGCTCTTGGAGCAGGTACGCATTCCCGGAAAGCCGGGACGGCCGCGCAAACGCTGCCGCTGGTTACTGGCTGACAAGGGGTACGACGCCGAGCACCTGCGTCAGTACTGCGACCGCTACCGCATGCAGCCGGTGATCCCACAGCGCACCATGAAGCGCAAACCCAAGCCTGGGCTGCCCCGGCTGTTTGACCGTCCGAAGTACCGACAGCGGAACATCATCGAGCGGATGTTTGCCTGGCTGAAAGAGAGCCGGCGAATCGGCACCCGCTACGACAAGTTGGCCAAAAGCTTTGCCGCGATGGTCACACTGGCCTGCACGCTTCGATGCCTACGGCATTACTTTTCGTACAAAACCTAGAGTGCCTGCTCACCGATCAAAGCGTTGGCACATGCCGGTCGGAGCTCATTGCTGCGACGCTTCATACCTCATGGAAGAGAACCCATGCAGAAACCGAAAACCGCGTCCGAAGCGTCCGTCGTGGATTGGCTGGTAAATCTGGTTAAGAAAGGCGAGTTTCTAGACGCTATCCAAGGGCAGAAGGCACTGATCGCGTACATCGCGACACACACGCCGTGACCTACTGCTACTGGTATATCGAGCGTGAGGATTCGCCCCAGAGGGAGAAGGTGAGAAGGTGAGAAGGTGAGAAGGTGAGAAGGTGAGAAGGTGAGAAGGTGAGAAGGTGAGAAGGCTAGCTTATGGCTTGATCGAAAGCTTCCGTTCTGGGCCGACCTTCGAGACGCAAAAAAGTAAGGCGTCTTGCGGAACCCAACTAGCTCTGAGGGCTAACACTCAAGTTCTTACCTCCTGTAGTGAAAGCCCAACTGTCTGGACTAGCCATAACGACACACGGGGTGACTTACAGCATACCTACCTAAACACAGATTAGGCCAAGTTCGTGCCTGAGCTGAAACTTCCCTAGGCACTCGGCTTCAGCTCCTTTCATTTAGGATACGATCTCTTTCGTGCTCCGAATATTCAGGCAGAGCATGCCAGTGTGAAAAATCATCAGAGACCAGGAACTTACCCTGCTTTAGGAAAAACTCGGCATCAAGCTCCTCGCGAACAATATCACAGAAAAGATTCGCTGCTTTGGCAAGTTCACCCACCAAAGCAACACACTCCTTTGTCCACGCCCTGTGTGCTTTGTTGTCACGATCATAATTCAGATTCGGGACGATTTTCTTGTAGGTATGAATCCCTTTGTAGGCTTTCTGATTTTCGACATACGTAGCATGCAGCAGCAATTTTTCTACAAGATCGGATGCAATACCCACCATATTTTTTGCGGCATGCTTTACACGATTTAATCCCTCAGGGAAAATTGTCATTGACACTCTAATTCTTGCCATCCTTGCACCATCAACAAAACTTTCCGGAATCGAAATTATGTGTTCGCAGCACGCAAACTCAATCCACCGAATCCAATTGAATAGCTGAAGGTCACCGGCAATCTCATTGACCACCTCAATGACATGCGAATGACGCAAAAAATGGCTAGTGTCGAGACTATTGGAATAGTGCCCGACTCCCTGTTTGTCGGAGCGACTATCGAAAATTTTCTCAATCTCAGCTATGCACCGCCTGTCAAAGACATTCTTTTCTGGAATATGAATGCTCCATGTTTTTTCGTGGCGATTAACCTTGGACTCACCTATCTCGGCCCAATAGGTCTTATTCTCGCCGGGCTCATGAATTAGCAGAAGAACAGGCAGGGAATGGTTCAGCCAATATTCCAGATGCTTGTTTTCAGCAGAGTACACATTCCCAGACTTTGTTTTTTTGATATAGCTACTGCCTGTCTTAACTTGAACAGCCATTAGTTTTCCTGTGGCCTCTCCATTTACCACCAACTCCAAGTGCCCATCGATTCCTACGTCGGACACGAGCTGCTCACGGAATATCCACCCGAACTCGTCCGCCGCTGCAAGTTGAACGGCTGAGACTCCAATTCTTTCCGTAGGATTAAATTTTTTCATTCTTCCACTCTTAATCACATCAGTATGAGGCTGCATTACTTAGTATTCAGCACCAACCACATGGAGCCCGGGATCCGCTTCTCGTGCTTTAGAGAAACATTTCCAACGAAGATTAGATGACATATTGAACACACAAACAAATACACACCGCAAGCCTCATCAACTCAAGCCTTGACCGACCATATTAATCAGCCAGAGGGATGCATTAGAAATTCTCACGTTATTAATCATTTGATATCATTTTATCGAGTACTGCCGACTTCGAGCCCACGAACGGCGCGGAGTTTACGGTATAGTGCAAAATTCTCTCTCCATGAATAAATGTCATGCCGTCTATACAAGCGCCACCTTAACTACACCAGATTTATGGTTGCCTTTATAGAAACCAGAACCCGTGCGGTGGTGATGGCACGGTAAAGCACGAAGAGAGCGTGCGCGCGCTACGCCTAAGCACCCCGCATCCTCGATGCGCAGCGCTTGCCCATGGTGTAGGGCAGCGCTGACGCTCGGGGAGCACTTGGCGAAGATACTTCGGCTTCCTTACCGGATGAGATCCATGATTGTTATCCCTAAGCAGAATCCCGTGATCAAGGTGTAGGGAGAGGCTGGCCCTTTCATTAGCCAAAACCAGACAAATAGACCTGCTTCAATGAGGGCAACCGCAGCCCTGAATTGATCTTCCATGGAAAAGCTCCTGTTGGTTGAGGAGCTTCCCATTCTTCACATGACTGACCTGTACAGACTGCCTATTGAGCCCCCTTTGCGGGTCAGACCTGCTGGATTCATCGGCAAGGTCGCGAATCGTAGCCTTGGGTCACACGTGCCTGGCTGAGTCTGGGAATCCAGGATATTTGGCAGCGTCCCCCACCAACCTCCCATGCTGGATGCAGGCCAATGAAATGGTGACCTCAGTTAGTCGAGTCCACGTGCTCGTGCTCTTTTAACGCTCCTGACTGCACTGGTTCCCCTTAAGCGGAGAGGTCGACTTGCACTTTGAGTCGATGTAAATGCTGGGGAAGCAAGTCAGCCGGGAGGTCGGCCAGGAGGGCGAAGGCCAGTCCGGTGCGAATTTGACGCAGTGCCCGATAGTGGGCGCGGTTCATCGTACGAAGGCCTGCCAGCAGCGGACGCTCATTCGATGCAAGGTCGTCGAGCAGCAGGCGTGCAGCCTGTGCCAGGCCTTCTGCGCTCACGTGCCAGGGCAGTTCCGAGGCAACGACATTTAGGAGAAGCGCCTCAATGTACCGGCACACCTGTTGCTCTAGGACTTCTGATCCATAGGTCGCCAGGGCAATCGTCCAGATAGCTCTCTCTTGCTCGCGCGTCACGACTTGGCCCACGACTACAAGTCCTTGTGGAGAGAGAAAATGAAAAGGGCCGCCCAAGGCGACCCCATTTCGAAATGCAGTGCATTAGATGTCCCACCCAGGTCATGTAGCCTGGCATGCCAGGGTGGGCGGTCAATTGGCCTTGATTGCCTTGACCAATTTCTCCAGGAAAGTGTCCAGATGCTGGGCGAATTTCTCAGCCTTCGAGTCATCAGACTCCGCTGCTTTTTCGAATGCCGCGCGGATGTCCCGACTGAACAGGCTTACCGAAACCATGTTCGCTTGCTTGAAGTAGATCGGCTCGATCTTCGTGTCGGTCGGATACTCGGTGGTGTAGTTGACCTTCAGAGTGTCCTTGTCCCGGTAACCACTGACAGACGGGAGGAATTCCACTTCCTGATCGACTCCGACAACCTCCGTAGGCTTGCCGACCGATTGGATGTACCCGACGTAGACCTTCCGGTCGTCCATCGAAATCATGACTTCACTTTTGGTGGCAAACGCCTCTACAAGCGTCAGCATTAGCGGACTGTGCGCGACTGTCTCACGCAGAATGTAGGCCATTGCTTGCGAATCTTCTGTGGCTTGGCACTGGCGTTTCATCAGCCAAAAGCTAACAGCGGCCCAGCACGAGGGCATGAACAGGGTCGCGATGCCTGTGAGAATGGCAAACACACCAAGCTGGGCGTTATCCGCAGTGAAGAGGTGCGCGAGCTCGGCCTTCTTGCCCAGGTACGCCAGAAAATCGGTCGAGAAAGGAGGAATGCACAGCTGACCACAGATGTCCGAGCAGTAGCCGTCCCAGGAGTGCGATACGAGGGCGCTGATGGTGCCTACGATCACCAGTGCCCACAGGAAGCACCAAATGCCGTAGCGACCGACCTGGAGGTAGAGCAACTGCCCATCGTAGCGATGAAGCTTGTAGTAGATAACGGGGTCTTTGAGACAGACGAGATAGCCGCTAACCAGCAACGGCAAAAGAAGCAGCAACGCCATACTGCACGGTCACTCCGATTTGACCAGTTTCCTTGCCTCTTCACGCGAAGCACGAACCTTGTCTTCTAGTTCCGAAGCGTCCATGGACATGCGCCCATCCGTGACCACCAGAGTCTCGATGTTCTTGATGGCCTGCATGAAGGCCTCATCTTTAGCCTTCTCAGAGCTGCTTTTCTGTCCGATACGATTGAAAAACATAGTGCCTGCTCGGTGGGGGGATCCGGTGATCCTTCATCAAAAATATACCATAGATGGGCATCTGCCACTACCGCGCCTGGTGACGAGCAGGTCGAGAAGGCCGTTCAGCACCCGCCTCCGGGAGCTATGGGTGAATCCAATTGAGCACCGCCTCAGCCTGCCGCCCCGCCTCGATTGACTGCTTCCGGTTGACCACGGCCACGCCGCTGAGGATAAGCGCGTAACCGCTTCCGGTGGTTCTGACAGCATGAACGAGCAGATCATGGTTCGCGATACCTGTCGCATCAAACAGGAATTCGAGCTGTACTTGGTCATCTACCCTTACAGTCACTCGCCACAGAAAACGTGGAAGTTCCTTATACAAGGACTCGCGAGGATCTATCCCCCAGGATAGGTAGTCTTCACGCACAGAGGTTTTGTAGTCGCTGGCCGTGGTCAGGTAGATATCCCACTCGGCTCTAGACACTTGAGGCATCAGCCGAACGCGCACACCCTCAGCGATGCGATCCAGCTCCAGCATTGCGTCGTGGATCTCGGAGTAGGGAATCCGAATCTTGTGGTAAAGCGGCAAGAGCACGAAGCCGATGTCCGCATACACATTGTTCTGCCATGACGTTTTCAGAATTCCCTCTTCGCTTGGCAAGCCTAAGGCTGCATCAGCTGCCGTGGGCCAAGACATGCGAGCGAACGGGCCTACCTGATCATCATGGCCATACAGCTTGTCAATCCGTCCAGACCTGAGCTGAAAGCCTGTGTCTACATGAGATTGTGGAGGTGTATCCGGCAGCGAGAATCCAGTAACAGCTACCGCGTGCTGCCCTATCGACTCGAAGCCGCCGTCTTTCCATACCTTCAGCGAGCACACGAGGACGCAAGGGATTCTTCCCCTTAGAAAGGCGTACGCTACGCCATTCAAGCCGTGACGATCTTTGGTGCCCACCACCACGGGTTCAAGTCCCACCCGGCGAACTGCATAAGCCATCTGGCTCGCGGTCAGACCGGCATTGGGGAACGCCCTGGCACTGGCCACAACGATGTTTTCCGGCATGTGCTCGCCAGCCCAGTTGGTAATCTCCACAGGAGGCGGGATGCTGTGCTGGAAGAGCTTGCCTGTCCCCTGAAAGCACGACCACAGCGCGCTCGTCGCACAGGCGGCCACAACCGTGTCCTGCTCCTGGTAGGCGAGACTCTGCACCTCTAGTCGCAAGCCAAACAGGTGCACTTCGTAGGTACGCAGGCTGGGAAAAAATCTACGGCCGTTATCGGATGGATACGTCTTCAGGCAGGTTCGACCGACCACCGATTGCGGCAGCGGCTTAACGACGACAAATCCAAGGTAGCTTGCTTGGAGCTGTTGCTCCGAAAGCAGGTCGCTGCCACCCGCCAGAAACGCGTCAAAGTCGTCTTCGGTAAACTCGATATCGAAGAAGTGAAGGCGATGCGTGCGCCTTGGGTAATCACGAAAACAACGGTCGTAGTAGGCCGCATAGTCTTCAAGATAATCCCGGTCGATATAATTCTCTTCCACGACAATGGTCTTGGCCTTGAGCTCGTGGAAGTATTCTTCGAAGTAAATTCGGTGCAGCTTCTGTTTGACCTCACCGTATGTCGTGAAGGTCGAACCGTTAACGAAGCATTGGATGAGCGTTCCAATAGCGTAGGGGCGAACTGCAAAAGCCAATTACGACCCCTACATCAAGGTGATGGGGCGATGGAGTTCCTCGCGGCCAACCTCGCGTGACTCATTGAGTTTATCAATGGCTCGTTTGGCTTCCGCTGCCGCATCAAGGATCTGCCTGTAGGCTTCGTCTGACTCGAGCCAGCGCATGACCGCCTCATCGAAACCCGCTAAGCGGGGAGTAGCAAGCTGTCGCTTGTTCATGTCCAATCCTAGGAGATGGGGCTTTTTGCCCTTTAAGGTTATCTGCTGCTGTCTACTTAGGTCAAGTCGGCCTGAGTTTACCGAATTTGGACAACCCCCTCCGCAGCCAGCCCAGCTGACAAGTCGACTCGGCGCTTCTGGCTTCGCACAGGAGCCATGCTCCCGATGACTCCTGTGCGAGCAACATTCGACGTAATCAGATTGAGACCGGCGCTGCAATGTGGGGGTGTGGCTCGTACCCGACCAGCTCGAAGTCCTCGAAGGTGTAGTCATAGATGCTAGCCGGCTTGCGCTTGATCACAAGCTTGGGCAGCGGCCTGGGCTCGCGGGTCAGCTGAAGCTTCACCTGCTCTAGGTGGTTCAGGTAGATGTGCGCATCACTCATGGTCACAACAATCTCGCCAACGCCCAGGTCACACTGCTGAGCCAGCATGTGCGTCAGGGTCGCGAGGGACGCGCAGTTATACGGCCAACCCAGGAACAGGTCTGACGAGCGGATCAGCAGGTGCGCAGAGAGCTTGTTGTTGGCGACGTAGAACTGATACAGCAGATGGCATGGGGGCAGAGCCATCTTTCCGTTCTTCACGTTTTCCTGTGCGCTAACCTTCTCGTCAGGCAAATACTCGACGTTCCAGCCATGGAACAGGATTCGACGGCTATTTGGATTGTTCTTCAGCGTATCAACGACGTAGTCAATCTGGTTGATGGTCTTGCCGTCCTTTGTCGGCCATTGAGTCCACTGCTTGCCATAGATCGGGCCGAGATCGCCGTCTTCGGTTGCCCACTCATCCCAGATGCTGACGCCGTTTTCCTTTAGCCATTTGGTATTCGTGTCGCCCTTCAGGAACCAGAGCAGCTCATTCACGATGCCTTTGAAGTGCAGCTTCTTGGTAGTCAGAAGGGGGAAACCTTCCTCCAGGTTATGACGAAACTGCCGACCAAACACACTGATGGTACCAGTGCCTGTTCGGTCGCCTTTTTGGACACCGCTCTCTAGTACATCCGAAAGAAGCTCTTGGTAAGCCTTCATTTTGAACCCTCTAAATTTGAATTTATTAAATCGAGCGCGTCACGCAATTTTTTGATCTCAATCTCTTGCTCTTTGACTTTTGCGCGCTCTTCATCAATCTTCTTAACGTAGAAATCCCTTGATTCACGAATCGAATTTAGCCGCTTCTCCAGTGTAAAAAGCGAACTTTCAGAATCCTGAAATCTGTTAAACCAATAAAGAACCTCTAAACGACTCTTTTCTAATCGATTCATTAGAATGGTCTTAGGATCTTGCTTCTTCTCGGCTTTTACTTTTTGAGCAAGTACTTCTACTCGCCGGCTATCCTTGATTGCCTCAAGGCGTTCTAGCGGCCATTTACGTTGCCGAATGGTATTTCGGTGGATACCAGTAATTCGGCTGAGCTCCGCCGCTGTAGGCTTTAACGAATTGTCTTTCGCGATCCGCAGGATGCCCTCAGCGAGTGCGTCAGTGTTCCTATCAAAGTCAATCCGGTTTTTTTCATCGAAAGCTTGGCCTGTCATACTTCGACCTCTTCGCCCAAGTACTCCAAAACTCCTTTCGCTTCATTCATGGCGGCCCGAATTTCTTCTTCCCGTTTTTCCGAAACGGGCGACATCAGCGCCAGGTGGTTTTGGACGTAGATTTCCCTCCACTTCGGCGCATTGGCCTTTGTCACCACCGCATTCTTGCAACGGTTCGGGTTGCAGCGGAGCGATCCAATGCAAGGAAGGGACTCATCGAAATCCTCTTTCCGACCACCGTAGCAAAACCCTTGCCCGACGTTAATAACGGCAAGGCGCTTCTTGACCATCTGAGCAAAGATTTCGTCCTTCGTGTGCCCGGCGGCCATGTAGCCATCGAACACCTTCTTGAGGCGCGTCCTATGGCCTTCGGCATTAGGCCCGGCGTAGCTTCCATCCGGGTCGCAGAAATTCTCAACGTATTCCCGATCTGCCAAGTCACGCGGGGATTGCCCACCTGACCGACCTCCTTTCGAAAGGATGTCAGCAATCGCACCATAGCCAAGGGTGACTTCGCTGAAGGCCTTGTTCTGGCCTGCGGCCCCGATCAGATCCCCGAAATGCTTGAGCTGATAGGAGATGAAGGGCAGTCCCAGCTCAGCCCTCGCCATCTGGTACGCAAGCGTGTGACGAAGCGTGTAGGGCGAGAATTCCAGAGATTCGTATTCCTCGTCCGAGAGAATTTCCATGAAAAAGTTGCTGAACTGATGCGTTATTCCGGTCGAGCCCATCGAACTGGGAGTTGCCCCCTGGGCCACAGTATCCACATTCGAGAACAGGTAAGGATTCTGCTTAATCTTTGCGATGAACTGGGCGGCTCGAATGGCATCTCGCACAATTGGGATAGCGATCCACTTATCATCGAAAAGCTTAGAAAGGTTTTGGCGATGCTTGATGATATTACTGACAACCAGCCAATAACCACTCTCTTCCTCAAGACAAGTGTCAACCAGGATATCTGATAGCTCAGATGGGCGCATGCCCGTGTACTGCGCCACAAGATAACAAGCGCTATACGAAACAAAATTAATATAAAGCCTGAATTCATTATCCAGATCAGTTTCGCTGAGCCCCTGCAAGTACAAAGAGTTTTTAAAGCGCCCCTCAAATTTTTCCGAATAGAATTCAGGCCAGACATCATCAAGTGCCGCCTCCAAGCCATTCGTATCGTAACCCTTTCGCCGCAAGCGCAGAGCTACGTAAAGATTAAACTTATAGCGCGTCAACCCCTGCCCGGCAGCCAAAGAGTACCCTTTAGCATTACGACGTCCGAGGGTGTCTAAATCCAGAATCGTTTCACCCAAAGCATCCAGAAAATCGACAACTGCATACGATGCTTCTCGCGATCCTTTCTCGAAAATGTCGTTTGGCAAAATACGGTAGGCTTTCTCAGACTCGCTCGACTCTTTTGCTCTTTTTGCCCAGACCAGTGCATCCAGTTCGACATACGGTAGTGATTCACCAAAAACATGCTCGCACAGAAACGGTGATCTCAGGACATTAAAGAACTGTCGGATATCTGGCCCATAGGCAAATGGATGCACAGCGGCTGCATCTCGATATGACCCCGCATCAAAATAGGCCACTCCATGATGCTCACTCTCAAAGAAATCATCGGTCAGAATTTTTCGAGCCTGAGCCGACATAGTATTGAGATAATGCAACCCAGACTTAAAGACAGCTATCGCGGTATTTGCCTTAAGGGACTTACCGCTAGTCATGAAAGTCTTGAAACTTGAGGGCATCTTGAGGCGGCAGAATAGAGCAATCTTTACCTCAAGTAGCGCAAGCTGATTAAGATTCTGGAACTGCCCAAAGTCAATGCGTAGCTTGGGGCCTTGAACATTGCGAGCTGCATTTGGTTCATCAGCGTTGAAATCCCAGACCTGATCACCAATCGTCGACAGCTTACTTACAGGCAATGCCAGCAGGCTTTCGTACCACGCAAGCATCCTGAGCGAGTCCGCATTGTGTTGACCAGCAGCTTGACTAATCCCATTGAGAACATGGTGGATAGCATGGCGCCACTGCCTAAACTCAATAACTTTTGACATCAAAAATTCGGTCATAGCACAACCCCTTCTACCAGAATGTTTGTTTCAACATTCTCTGAAAGCCGCTCTGCCTGTGACAGTTCATCCGCCGAGAAGTCGGAAGTTTCCGGATCCAAAATTGAGTTTAGGATATCCATATTTTCCAAGATCACTTCCCCATATGGGGTATCCAGCACACGGTTTACCTCAATCATGCGTTGGTAGTCTCTTCGCATCGCGAAAAGCTCTGGAAGGTGGGAGACCGTAATAATGCTATTACTGCATGACAGGCATTTATTCAAAAGCGTGCAAGGTTTACTGGGATCATAGCCTTTCAGATTTTTAATAAAATCTGGTGGATCGAACACATTCCTGCACGTGACCAGGCCCGTTCTAATAGAGGTGTGCTCGCTCGGGGCCTCAACCGTTCGGGTCGGTATGATTACCGGCGCTTCATCCAATGTCCCCTGATGCATATCATGCAGCGCTTTGTTCAGCATTTTTCGCGCAGTCAGGTTGAAATCCATGCGATCCAGATAAGCCAACGTAGTTCTAATGCTTTTATGACCAAGCAGCACTTGGATCTCACGAATGGAGACGCCTTTCTCTACTAACTCACTAATGAAGCTAGGTCTGAATCGTGATGCCGATAGCTTAAGTGCGCTACCATCGTCGTCCAACAATCCATGATCAGCTGATAGGTCAGCAAAAATTCTACTGATCATGGTATTGGCGGACGCCTCAACCGAGTCAATGACGCCAAACTTCCTGGTCGAACTGGATCGATAGATGAATAGCTTATTCTTTACGTGCTCCGGGGCTAAAGCTCGAATGTTTCTTGTGAGATACTTAACATCCTCAAAAATCTGTTTGACGACGCGCCCCTGAGAACTTGTCAGCCACGTGATTTCCGCATGAAATAGATCGAGGTGGTACATTTTCTCACCACCAGACCTTTCTTTCCAATAAAGCAAGCAAGGTCTATCGGTCAGGTCGTGGCTCTCAATAAAGTCATCCAACTCAAGCCCTATGAGCGAATCTGCATTAAGCCCCGTAACTTGTGCGAGTCGAGCCATATAAGGCGCTAGCACCCTCCCGTCCACCTGATAAAGGTAGCCCCAACTCCGATACACCTGATTGATCGACTTATCCGAAGAGTCAATTATTCTCAGGAAGGCTTTATGATATTTGTTATTACTGTCTGCGGTTGCATATCCTATTGGCTCGCACCCTAATTTGTTCTCAAATATCCATCGAGCATTATCAAGCGTGGCCGAATCACGAGGCATCCTGCCATTTTTATCCAGCGGATCCTCACCCACGTGGCTAACCACATAGGGATGTGCTAGTTGGTTGGTATCTTCAATCTCGCGAAGAATTGCTTCCGATATCCTGCTGCGCACTGCGGTGGAGTATGGCCTATACATATCGGTTTCACGCACAACATCGAAACCTTCCGCAGCCATGAAACTCTCCACCCCGAAACCTTCAATCTGAAGCACCCGATTCATCATTATCCGGGCGGAGCTCATCATCGTATTGCAATGGCTGGTCGAAAGGGCACGCTCAATGATTCTCTGTTCGAGATAGCCCCTGAACCGAGGTAGTGTGTATGCAGTCACAAGCTCCGTTATGGCCTCCATTCCACTGAAGCCAGCAGACGCCAGATAGCTGCACATGTTTTTAAATGCCTCGATAAAATTACTTTGCCCGGAATGGCTGCTGCTGTTCATTGAAGAGGCGCTAAATATGTGCAGCAAATGATTGAACGGCTCTTCCTCCGTGACGCCAACAATATCGGTGAGGGTATTGATAGGCACCCTCCTCAACTCTCTAAACTTCTCACTAACCGATTTATTTTTCTCTACGGGCTTTTCTAGCGCCGCACGACGTTGCTTAACAGTTTTGTATTCACTATCAAGCACTCCTAGTGACCTTAGGTCATCAAGGATATCATTAAATGTTTCTCGAACTAATCCATATATATGTCGAGCACTAGAGAATCCAGAAAGCTCCTCAATGTCCTCTAGGTAACCACGAACTTTTATAGTGTTCGCTGTAACGGGGATCAGTTTTTTCTCGTCAGAGGACATACCCTCGTACCAGGCGAGCAGCCGTCGCCTCCATTCGCAGGCACCAGACGGGTGTCCCGGTACGATAATTCCTTGCTCGCGCATTGCCTCCAATACGGGAGCAAACTGGTTAATCCTTTTCCATACTGTCGACTCACTTAACTTGGTCTGTTCAGCCAGGTAAGACGATGACAAGCACGCCTCACGACCTTGGCCTAGACGCACTGTTAGGAGTGTCTCGCGATCATCTGTGGCACGTGCCACCCACGCCTCGATGACAGCATCAACTTCTGCGGGACGTATTCTTCTGGTCACTTCACTGCCCCCGCATCAATTCGCAGGCGGGTTTGCTTGACGAGCTCTTCCATCTCACCGGCTTTGGTCTTGCTTTCGGAGCCCGGACGGAGAAGCTTTTGATAAAGGTCGTACGGGATCTGGGTATAGATCTCGGAGGTCGAAAGCCGCGCATGACCTAACGACTTCTGGACAGCGACCAAGCGATCCAAATGATCCTTGCCGATGTCGGGGCTACGAAGTAGGGAGTAGGCGTTGCCATGACGCAGCTTGTGCGGAGAGATTTTCTTGGCAATCCGCATCTTCGCCAGTGCACGTTCGGACACCCGATCCAGGAGCTTCGTGACGGAATTTGGGGTGTAAGAAGTGCCTTCGGCATTCAGAAATGCAGGTGTCTCCTCCGCCTTGCCGAACTGACTCCTGTACATCTTATATAGCGGGGAGGAGTGGTACTTCCTTACCCGCTGCAAGGTTGCTCGGCAAACCAGCGTAGTCCGGGGTTTAATTTTGTCAGCGAGCCCCTTGCTACCTGCGATGTAGAGAGGGCAGTAATCAGCGTTGATGGGCTCCTCCACACCCGGTGAAATGAAGAGGGTGTTCTGAAAGTTCAGAGCGTCGTCGATGGCAGCCAGCGTCACTCGCGGCACCTCGGAGCGCCGGATTCCTGTGTCGTAGATGAACTGGAGAAGGCACCGTTCGCGCTCGCTTTCGGTCGCCAGAATCAGTTGCTTCAGGTCTGCCAGGGTGCAGGCCTGGACGAGCTTGCTGTTTGGCCGTCGCGTCAACAGACCGTTGAAGTAGGGATTGGGGGCTTCCCGGGGAGCAGGGACGTCATCTACGCCACGGCACAGGTACTTGTTGAAGAACGCCATCAGGGACGAATCCCTATTTCGCACCGTTTTCTCGGATAGCTCCTCGATTTCGCGCAGGTGAGCGAAGTATTCCTCAAGAACGTGGGTGCGAGCCTCCAGGTAAGCCAAGTCGCGCTCACAGCCGGCGAATTCCCGGCGCCCCATCAGGTACTCGTGGAAATACCCTAGGTTCTTCCCATACGTCAGACCGGACTGATAGGACATAAGGCCGTTCCTGAACTCATGCGAGAGGAACCCGGAAACCAAGGGCAGTAGGCGCTCCTCGTCGTCGAAGACACCCGCGCCTGTGAGCGCCTGCGCACCCACAACCAAAGGCTCACCAGATCCTCCCTCCCCAAGGGTTGGAGACTCGCTGAGATCCAAAGCCTTGGCCCGCACCGCTAGAACCTTCATTTTTACTTCCCCTCCACCTGAGCGCGTGCACTATACAGAATGTGCATTTTTCACGCGGCACAATAATTATGCTCGGAAGGGAAATTTTTTTACGCAGCCATCACGTACTGTGCGTTTTTCTTGAGGGGGCGTAAAAGGAAGATGTCGGCCGAGCGCTGGTACAGCTGGCAGGAGAGCTTGCCGTCGGCCACATAGAACTGGAACAGCGCATGGCAGGGCGGCAGCGCCATCTCGTCCACCAGGGCCGGGTTCCAGGCGGAGACGATCAGCCGGCGCGAGTCCGGGTTCTTCTTGATCATCTCCACCACCTTGGCGATCTGGTCGATCGACTCGCCGTTCGGGGCCGGCCAGGAACGCCACTGGTAACCGTAGACCGGCCCCAGGTTGCCCTCTTCGTCCGCCCACTCGTCCCAGATGGAGACGCCGTTGTCCTTCAGGTACTTGATATTGGTATCACCCTGGAGGAACCACAGCAGCTCGTGGACGATGGATTTCAGGTGGCACTTCTTGGTGGTCACCAGGGGAAAGCCCTCGGCCAGGTCGAAGCGCATCTGGTGGCCGAACACGCTGTAGGTGCCGGTGCCGGTGCGGTCGCTCTTGAAGGCGCCGGTCTCGCGCACGCGGCGCATCAGATCGAGATACTGTTTCATCAGACGGCTCCTTGGGCGGCCTGGCGGCGGTGGGCCCAGACGATCAGGGCGATGCCGCCGACGATCATCGGCAGGCAGAGGACCTGGCCCATGGTCAGCCAGCCGAAGGCCAGGTAACCGAGCTGGGCGTCAGGTACGCGGACGAACTCCACCGCGAAGCGGAAAATGCCGTAAAACAACGCGAACATGCCGGAAACCGCCATGGTCGGACGGGGTTTGCGCGAGTAGAACCAGAGGATGGCGAACAGCGCCACGCCTTCCAGGGCGAACTGGTACAGCTGCGACGGATGGCGCGGCAGCTGCGCCGGGTCGGTGGGGAAGATCATCGCCCAGGGCAGGTCGGTGGCCTTGCCCCAGAGCTCGGCGTTGATGAAGTTGCCGATGCGGCCGGCGCCCAGGCCGATGGGCACCAGGGGCGCGATGAAGTCCATCAGCTGGAAGAAACTCTTGTTGTTGCGCTTGCCGAACCAGAGGGTGGCCAGCATCACGCCGATCAGGCCGCCGTGGAAGGACATGCCACCCTTCCAGACCTCGAAGATCAGCAGGGGATTGGCGATGTAGGCCGACAGGTCATAGAACAGCACATAGCCCAGGCGGCCACCGGCGATCACGCCGAGGGCGACCCAGAACACCAGGTCGGAAAGCTTTTCCTTCGTCCAGGTCGGGTCGAAGGCCTTCAGCCGGCGCGAAGCCAGCCACCATGCGCCACCGATGCCGATCAGGTACATCAGGCCGTACCAGTGGATCTTCAGCGGGCCGATGGCCAGGGCCACCGGATCGATCTGGGGATAAGCCAGCATCACAGCTCCTTAGATCAGGAAGTTCAGGCCCACTGCCAGCAGCAGCAGGGCGAACAGGCGCTTCAGCAGGCGCGGCGACAGCCGGTGGGCCAGGCGCGCGCCGAAGCGGGCAAAGAACATACTGGTGACGGCGATGCCCACCAGCGCCGGAAGGTAGACGAAACCCAGGCTATAGGGCGGCAGGTGCGCATCCTTCCAGCCCAGCACCATGAACGACAGCGCGCTCGCCGCGGCGATGGGCAGGCCGCAGGCCGCGGATGTGGCCACCGCCTGCTGGATGGGCACGCTGCGCCAGGTGAGGAAGGGCACGGTCAGCGATCCGCCACCTATGCCGAATATCGCCGAAGCCCAGCCGATCGTCGCGCCGGCCAGGGTCAGTCCCGGCTTGCCTGGGACATCGCGGCTGGCCGTGGGTTTCAGGTCCAGGCCCATCTGCACTGCAACAAGTATGGCGAAGATGCCGATGATCTTCTGCAGCATCGGTCCCTGGATCGCGGCCGCGGTCAGGGAGCCGAGGCCGGCGCCGACGAGGATGCCGACGGCCATCCAGGTGAACACCGGCCAGCGCACCGCCCCCCTGCGGTGATGCTCGCGCACCGAGTTGACCGAAGTGAAGATGATGGTCGCCAGGGAGGTGCCCACGGCCAGGTGGGTGAGGATGTCGGGGGCGAATCCTTGGGCGGTGAAACTGAACACCAGCACCGGCACGATGATCATGCCGCCGCCAACGCCGAACAACCCGGCCAGCACGCCCGCACAGGCGCCAAGCACCAGGTAGAGCAGGAATTCCATGGACACCCCCGAAAACAAAGCGGCATGTTAACGGAAGGCCGATTCCCACTCCACCTGGGGCGATGGACGCTTGCCGGAAGCTGCCGAAAACCCGGAAGAAAACTCCGCGCAGCTGATGTAGTTTTCCTCCCGACTGCTAAACTCCGGCTCATAAAAAGGAGACGACTCCATGTGCCTGATCGTATTCGCATGGCGCCCTGGACACGAAGTCCCGCTGGTGCTCGCCGCAAACCGTGATGAATTCTATGCACGTCCCACCCTTCCCATGGCGAAATGGGAAGACGCGCCCGGCGTGATTGCCGGCCGCGACCTGGAGGCCGGAGGTACCTGGCTCGGCGCCGGGCCCGGAGGCCGCTTCGCCGCCCTCACCAACATCCGCGACCCGCGCACGCCCCCGGTGGGCCGCACCCGCGGCGAGCTCTGCGTGCAGTTCCTGCGTGGCAACATGGGGCCGGGCGAGTTCCTCGAGGACGCCCTGCGCCGCGCCGGCGACTATTCCGGCTTCAACCTGCTGGTGGGGGACGACCGCGAGCTGTGGTTCCTCAACCCGCGCAGCGGCGGCCCGATCAATCTCAGGCCGGGCATCTACGGCGTCTCCAACGCCGACCTGGACACCCCCTGGCCCAAGGTCGAGCGCGGCAAGGCGGCCATCGCCGAGTGCCTGAACCCACCGTCCACCGACGCCCTGCTGAACCTGCTGCATGATCCCGAGCAGGCGCCAGACCATATCCTGCCGGAGACCGGCGTGGGGCTGAACACCGAGCGCATGCTCTCCAGCGTGTTCATCGCCACCCGCACCTATGGCACCCGCGCCAGCTCGGCGCTGATCGTCCGCGCCGACGGCAGCCGCGAACTGGTGGAGCGCAGCTACGGCCCCTACGGCGCCAAGCTGGGCGACGTGCGCCTCGAACTGCGGGGCTGAACTCGCCGGAGGCATCTCTGACTGTAGGGGCGATTTCAATCGCCAGGCGGACCGCAGGTTCGCTCCTCGGCCTCGAATGGGGCGGCTATGCCGCCCTTGGCGAATGAATTCGCCCCTACATAAAAGCCGTCCGAGCTCCGGACTGAACCATGGGTGTGATTTCAATCGCGAATGAATTCGCTCCCACCCAAAATGCTTCCTGGAAATACAAAGGCCACCCGAAGGTGGCCTTTGTGCTTTGCAGCGCCGGGTCAGGCAGCCTGGCTGGTGGCCTGGGTCGGGCTGGTCGGTTTCCAACTGGAAGCGGAGGCTTCCTCGGCCATGGTTTCCATCGCCTGCTGGATGGCGCGCTTGCGACGTTCCTCGGCCTGGCGGGTGAAGAACCAGGCGAAGAAGGTGAACAGCGACACGGTCAGCAGGATCAGGCTGGCCACCGCGTTGATCTCCGGTTTCACGCCCAGGCGCACGGCGGAGAAGACCTCCATCGGCAGGGTAGTGGAACCGGGGCCGGACACGAAGCTGGCCAGAACCAGGTCGTCCAGGGACAGGGCGAAGGACATCATGCCGCCCGCCGCCAGGGACGGCGCGATCATCGGGATGGTGATCAGGATGAACACCTTCCACGGCCGCGCGCCCAGGTCCATGGCTGCCTCTTCGATGGACAGGTCCAGCTCGCGCAGGCGTGCCGACACCACGATGGCCACATAGGCCGAGCAGAAGGTGGTGTGGGCGATCCAGATGGTGACGATGCCACGCTCCTGGGGCCAGCCGATCAGTTGCGCCATGGCCACGAAGAGCAGCAGCAGCGACAGGCCGGTGATCACCTCGGGCATCACCAGCGGCGCGGTGACCATGCCGCCGAACAGGGTGCGGCCACGGAAACGCGGGATGCGGGTCAGCACGAAGGCGGCCAGGGTACCCAGGGCCACGGCGGCGACCGCGGTGTAGAGGGCGATCTCCAGGGAACGACCCACCGAGTTCATCAGCTGGGTGTTGTCCAGCAGGCCCACGTACCACTTCACCGACCAGCCGCCCCAGACGGTCACCAGCTTGGAGGCGTTGAAGGAGTAGATGACCAGGATGACCATCGGCAGGTAGATGAACAGCAGGCCCGCCCACAGCATCACGGAAGAGAAACTGAAGCGCTTCATACCTTGCCCTCCAGTTCTTTCGCCTGGTTCTTGTTAAAGAGAATGATTGGCACGATCAGGATCGCCAGCATCACCACCGCCAGGGCGGATGCCACCGGCCAGTCGCGGTTGTTGAAGAATTCCTGCCAGAGCACCTTGCCGATCATCAGGGTCTCGGGGCCGCCGAGCAGCTCCGGGATCACGAACTCGCCCACCACCGGGATGAACACCAGCATGGAGCCGGCGATGATGCCGTTCTTCGACAGCGGCACGGTGATTTTCCAGAAGCTGTTGAAGGTGCTCGAACCGAGGTCCGAGGCAGCCTCCAGCAGGCTCGGGTCATGCTTCACCAGGTTGGCGTACAGCGGCAGCACCATGAACGGCAGGTACGAATAGACGACGCCTATGTACACCGCGAGGTTGGTGTTGAGGATCTGCAGCGGCTCGTCGATCAGCCCCAGGCCCATGAGGAAGCTGTTGAGCAGGCCGTTGTTGCTGAGGATCCCCATCCAGGCGTAGACGCGGATCAGGATCGCGGTCCAGGTCGGCATCATGATCAGCAGCAGCAGCACGGTCTGGGCTTCCTTGCTGGCACGGGCGATGGCATAGGCCATCGGGTAGCCGATCAGCAGGCAGAGCAGGGTGCTGAGCAGGGCGACCTTCAGCGAGCCCAGATAGGCGGCCAGGTACAGCTCGTCTTCGCTGAGCATCAGGTAGTTGCCCAGGTTGAGCACGACCTGTAGCTGGCTTTCCGCCCAGGTGTAGATCTCCGTGTAGGGCGGGATCGCCACGTCGGCTTCGGCGAAGCTGATCTTCAGCACGATGGCGAAGGGCAGCAGGAAGAACAGGAACAGCCAGAAGAACGGAACCCCGATGACGAGGTGCCGGCCGGTCGGCAGCAGGTTTTTCAGTTGGGGAATTTTCATGACCGCAGTACCACGCCGCTGTCGTCTTCCCACCACACGAACACTTCGTCATCCCAGGTCGGACGGGCGCCGCGGCGCTCGGCGTTGGCGACGAAGGACTGCACGACGGTGCCGTTGGGCAGCTTGACGTAGAAGACCGAATGACCACCCAGGTAGGCGATGTCGTGGACCCGGCCGCGCGACCAGTTGTACTCGCAGGTCGGCTGCTCGGTGGTCACCAGCAGCTTCTCCGGGCGCAGGGCGTAGGTGATGCGCTTGTCCTGCACCGAGGTGGTCACGCCGTGACCGACATAGATCGGGCGCTCCAGCTGCGGGCAGGCGATCAGCGCATGGGCCTCGGCGTCTTCCACCACTTCGCCGTCGAAGAGGTTGACGTTGCCGATGAACTCGCACACCAGGCGGCTGATGGGGGTCTCGTAGATGTCCACCGGGCTGCCGATCTGCTCGATGCAACCCAGGTGCATGATGGCGATGCGCTGGGCCATGGTCATGGCCTCTTCCTGGTCGTGGGTCACCATCACGCAGGTCACGCCCACGCGCTCGATGATCTCCACCAGCTCCAGCTGCATCTGCGAGCGCAGCTTCTTGTCCAGGGCACCCATGGGTTCGTCGAGCAGCAGCAGCTTCGGACGCTTGGCCAGCGAGCGGGCCAGGGCCACGCGCTGGCGCTGGCCGCCGGACAGCTGGTGCGGCTTGCGCTTGGCGAACTGGGTCATCTGCACGAGCTTGAGCATCTCGTTGACGCGCGCGTCGATCTCGGCGGCCGGCAGCTTGTCCTGTTTAAGTCCGAAGGCGATGTTCTGCGCAACAGTCATATGCGGGAAGAGCGCATAGGACTGGAACATCATGTTGATCGGGCGCTCGTAGGGCGGCATGTCGGTGATGTCGACGCCGTCGAGCATGATGCGCCCTTCGGTAGGCCGCTCGAAGCCCGCGAGCATACGCAACAGAGTTGATTTACCCGAACCGGAACCGCCGAGCAGGGCGAAGATCTCGCCCTTCTTGATGTCCAGGGACACGCTGTCCACAGCCACCGTCTCGTCGAACTTCTTGGTCACCCGGTCGATCTTGACCAGCACCTCTTTGGGTTGCTGGCTGCCCTCGAGGGCTTTCTTGTAGGCACCGGAGGCTATTGCCATTACCACACTCCCAGAATTTGCTACCCGACCACCGCGGCCGGGCGCGTTTATACAGCATGGGCGCGAGCCAGGCTTCCTGCCCGTCACCGCCAGGTTGTTCCCGGTGCGCGCCACACTATGGGCGCCACCGGCCTTGCATCATTTGCCCGACTTGACCTTGGTCCAGCTGCGGGTCATCAGCCGCTGGACTTTCGGCGGCAGCTCCGCCGACACATAGAGCTTGTCCAGCACCGCTTGTGGCGGGTAGACGGACTCGTCGGTGCGTACTTCCTGATCCATTAGCTCCCCGGCCTTGAGGTTGGGGTTCGCATAGCCGACATAATCGCTGACCTTGGCGATCACCTCGGGCTTGAGCAGATAGTTGATGAAGGCGTGGGCTTCCCTGGGGTTCGCGGCGTCGGCCGGGATGGCCAGCATGTCGAACCAGAGGTTGCCGCCCTCTTTCGGGATCGAGTAGGTGATCTCGATGCCCTTGCCGGCTTCCTCGGCACGGGCCGCGGCCTGGAAGATGTCGCCGGAGAAACCGGCGGCGACGCAGATGTCGCCATTGGCCAGGTCGCCGATGTACTTGGACGAGTGGAAATAGGTGACGTAGGGACGTACCGCCATCAGCTTCTCCTCGGCCTTCTTGTAGTCGTCCGGGTTGGTGCTGTTGGGGTCCAGGCCCATGTAATTGAGCACGGCGGGGATCATCTCGTCCGCCGAGTCGAGGAAGGCCACGCCGCACTGGCTGAGCTTCTTGATGTTCTCGGGCTCGAAGAGCACCGCCCAGGAGTCGATGCTGTCGACGCCGAGCACGGCCTTGACCTTCTCGACGTTGTAGCCGATGCCGTTGGTGCCCCACAGGTAGGGGACGGCGTACTGGTTGCCCGCGTCGTTGCGCTCGAGCTGCTTGAGCAGGTTGGGGTCCAGGTTCTGCCAGTTGGGCAGCTGGCTGCGGTCGAGTTTCTGGAACGCGCCCGCCTTTATCTGTTTGCCGAGGAAGTGGTTGGACGGCACGACGACGTCGTAGCCGGTACGGCCTGCCAGCAACTTGCCTTCCAGGGTCTCGTTGGAATCGAAGACGTCATACACCGGCTTGATGCCGGTTTCCTTCTGGAAATCCGCCAGAGTGGTCTCGCCGATGTAGTCCGACCAGTTGTAGATATGCACCGTCTGATCCGCCTGGGCCTGGGAAACCAGGGTCAGTGCGGCTGCGGCAGTGATCATCATCTTGCGGATGTGGAAGTGCACGGAATCGTCCTCTCGTTGTGTCCGGCAGTGCCGGAAGAAACCCAGGTCTGTCCCGCAACCCGGACATTTGAACGGGCGGTCCTTCGCCGCGGGGTCCAGGCACCGGCGGGCAAGTGCCCACCGGGCCTGACAGTCGTGCTTACTTGCCCGACTTGATGGTGGTCCAGCTACGGGTCATGGCGCGCTGCACCTTGGGCGGCAGGTCCGGGAAGGCGTAGAGCTTGGCCATGGTCTCCGCGCTCGGGTAGATGCCCGGATCCTTGCGGATCGCCTCGTCGACCAGTTCGGTAGCAGCGGCGTTGCCGTTGGGGAACTGCACCTCGTTGGTGATCTCGGCCATGATTTCCGGCTTCATCAGGAAGTTCATGAAGGCGTAGGCACCTGCGGGGTTCGCGGCGTCCGCCGGAATGGCGACCATGTCGAAGAAGGTACCGGCGCCTTCCTTCGGAATGTTGTAGGCCACGTTCACGCCGCCCTTGGCCTCTTCGGCGCGGGACTTGGCCTGGTAGACGTCACCCGAGTAGCCGACTGCCACGCAGAGGTTGCCGTTGGCGAGGTCCGAGATGTACTTGGAGGAGTGGAAGTAGGTGATGTGCGGACGGATCTTCAGGAACAGCGCTTCGGCCTCCTTCAGCTCCTTGGGATCCTGGCTGACCGGGCTGTAGCCCAGGTAGTGCAGCGCGATCGGCAGGATCTCGGTCGGCGAGTCGAGGAAGGACACGCCGCAGGCCTTCAGCTTCTCGATGTTCTCCGGCTTGAACAGCAGGTCCCAGGAATCCACCGGGGCGTTCTCGCCCAGCACGGCCTTGACCTTGTCCGGGTTGTAGCCGATGCCGATGGAACCCCACATGTAGGGGAAGGCGTACTGGTTGCCCGGGTCGGAGACTTCGACCGTCTTCAGCAGGTTGGTGTCCAGGTTCTTCCAGTTCGGCAGCTTGGACTTGTCCAGGGGCTGATAGACCTTGGCCTTGATCTGCTTGGCCAGGAAGTTGTTGGACGGCACGACGATGTCGTAGCCGGACTTGCCGGCCAGGAGCTTGGCTTCGAGGGTCTCGTTGGAGTCGAAGACGTCGTAGACGACCTTGATGCCGGTTTCCTTGGTGAACTTCTCGACGGTATCCGGGGCGATGTAGTCCGACCAGTTGTAGACGTGCAGCACCTTGTCATCAGCCTGTGCCATGCCGGCCACAGCGCCCGCCAGGGTGATGGCGAGCAGGGTCTTGCCGAAGGTTTTGATCATGCGGGTAGCTCCATTTTTGTTGAAGTGTCCGAGTGGCGTCGTACCGAATACGTCACCACTCGGTGAGCCTGGCCAACGCACCGGCGAAGTCTGGCAAGGGAGAGGGCCTGCTTACAACAGGCGCCATGGCGAAATGCCGCAAGCGCGCCCTCTTTTTCTCAGCCTTTGACTTCCGCCGCGGTGAGGTCCAGGCATTTGCGTGCCTTGGTCACCAGTTCGTCGACTTCGTCTTTGCTGATCACCAGCGGCGGCGAGATGATCATGGTGTCGCCCACCGCCCGCATGATCAGACCGTTACGGAAGCAGTGCTCGCGGCACAGCATCCCGATACCACCAGCGAAACGCTCGCGGGTCTGCTTGTTCTTGACCAGTTCCAGGGCGGCCACCATGCCGACCCCGCGCGCTTCGCCAACCAGGGGGTGGTCGGCCAGCTCCTGCCAGCGTTGCTGCAAATAAGGTGCCGTTTCAGCCTTCACCTTCTCGACGATCTTCTCTTCGCGCAGGATGCGGATGTTCTCCAGCGCCACTGCCGCCGCCACCGGGTGACCGGAATAGGTGAAGCCGTGGTAGAACTCGCCGCCTTCGTTGAGCACCTCGACGATCTCGTCACGCACGATCACGCCACCCATGGGGATGTAGCCGGAGGTCAGGCCCTTGGCGATCGGCATCAGGTCCGGGGCGTTGCCGTAGTACTGGCTGCCGAACCACTCGCCGGTACGGCCGAAGCCGCAGATCACTTCGTCGGCGATGAAGAGGATGTCGTACTTGGCGAGGATCTCGCGGATCTTCGGCCAGTAGGTTTCCGGCGGGACGACCACGCCGCCCGCGCCCTGGATAGGCTCGGCGATGAAGGCGGCGACCTTGTCCTCGCCCACTTCGAGAATCTTCTTCTCCAGTTGCTCGGCCGCCCAGACGCCGAACTCTGCCGGCGACATATCGCCACCTTCGCCGAACCAGTAGGGCTGGGCGATGTGCTCGATGCCGGGGATCGGCAGGTCACCCTGCTCGTGCAGGGCCTTCATGCCGCCCAGGCTGACACCGGCGACGGTGGAACCGTGGTAGCCGTTCCAGCGGCCGATGATGACTTTTTTCTGCGGCTGCCCCTTGGTCGCCCAGTAGTGGCGGACCATGCGCAGCACGGTGTCGTTGGCTTCCGAGCCGGAACCGGTGAAGAACACGTGGTTCATGCCTTCCGGCGCGATCTCGGCGATCGCCTTGGCCAGTTCCACCGCCGGCGGATGCGCGGTCTGGAAGAACAGGTTGTAGAAGGGCAGTTCACGCATCTGCCGGGTCGCCGCCTGCACCAGTTCCTCGCGGCCGTAACCGACGTTGACGCACCACAGGCCGGCCATGCCGTCGAGGATCTTGTTGCCCTCGCTGTCCCATATGTACACGCCTTCGGCCTTGGTGATGATCCGCGCACCCTTGGCGTTCAGCGCCTTGTAGTCGGTGAACGGCGGCAGGTGATGCTCGCGACCGAGCTTTTGCCATTCAAGGGTCTGGGGGTTGGTCACTTGGCTATTCATTTCCATACCTCAATCAACACACGTCTGGAGGGCCGGCCCCGGGCCGGCCTTCCGTTTACGATCAGACGGAGAGCAGCAGGAACTCGCGTTCCCAGGAGCTGATCACCCGCTTGAAGTTTTCATGCTCGGCGCGCTTGACCGCCACATAGCCGGTCACGAACTTGCCGCCCAGGTATTTCTCGATGTCCCGGCACGACTCCATGCGCTCCAGTGCCGCCTCGAGGGTCAACGGCAGGCGCAGGTTGCGGCGCTCGTAGCCACGCCCCTTGACCGGCGCGCTCGGTTTCACGCCTTCCACCATGCCGATGTAGCCGCACAGCAGGCTGGCGGCGATGGCCAGGTAGGGATTGGCGTCAGCGCCGGCCAGGCGGTTTTCCACGCGGCGGTTCTGCGGACCGGCATCCGGTACGCGCAGGCCCACGGTGCGGTTCTCCTCGCCCCACTCCACGTTCACCGGCGCCGAGGTGTCCGGCAGGAAGCGGCGGAAGGAGTTCACGTTGGGCGCGAACAGCGGCAACACCTCGGGGATGTACTTCTGCAGCCCGCCGATGTGGTTCAGGAACAGCTCGCTCATGGAACCGTCATCGTTGGAGAAGATGTTCTTCCCGGTCTTGATGTCGATCACGCTCTGGTGCAGGTGCATGGCGCTGCCCGGCTCGTCGGTGATCGGCTTGGCCATGAAGGTCGCCGCCACGTTGTGCTTGAGCGCGGCCTCGCGCATGGTGCGCTTGAACACCAGGATCTGGTCGGCGAGGTCCAGGGCGTCGCCGTGACGGAAGTTGATCTCCATCTGCGCCGGACCTTCCTCGTGGATCAGGGTGTCCAGGTCCAGGTCCTGCATCTCGCACCAGTCGTACATGTCCTCGAACAGCGGATCGAACTCGTTCGCCGCATCGATGGAGAAGGACTGGCGCCCGGTTTCCGGGCGGCCCGAACGGCCCAGCGGGGCCTGCAGCGGGAAGTCCGGGTCGTCGCAGCGCTTGGTCAGGTAGAACTCCATCTCCGGCGCGACTATGGGCTTCCAGCCTTTATCTGCGTAAAGCCTGAGCACCTTCTTCAGCAGGTTGCGCGGAGAGAGTTCGATGGGGTTGCCCTGCTTGTCGAAGGTGTCGTGGATCACCATCGCGGTGGGCTCGATGGCCCAGGGCACCGGATAAACGGCGCTCTCGTCCGGACGGCAGAACATGTCGATGTCCGCCGGGTCGAGCAGCTCGTAATAGATGTCGTCTTCGACATAGTCGCCGGTCACGGTCTGCAGCAGCACGCTCTCGGGGAGGCGCATGCCCTTCTCGTCCAGGAACTTGTTGGTCGGCGAGATCTTGCCGCGGGCAATCCCGGTAAGATCGCTGATCATGCATTCAACTTCGGTGATTTTGCGTTCTTTCAGCCAGCCAGTCAGCTGGTCGAGCTTGGTAGTCATAAAGACCTCAGGGTTGAGAGCTTCACTGGGAGTCATCCACAGGTTCGCGTCCTGCGAGGCGGTCGGCCGCGGAAAGTACAGTCCGATCTGCGCGACACGGCAACTTCGCCGGTTTCCTGGAAGAGGGTCTCCCGCTCAGCGTTTCCCCGCCTTCTCCCTGCAAGCCTCACCAAAGGCCTGGAAGATGGCGAGATAGTTCGGGTTGGTCCGCACTTGCCACTCGGGATGCCACTGCACCCCCAGGGCAAAGCTCCTGGCGCCTTCGACCGAAAAGGCCTCGACCAACCCATCGGGCGCCAGAGCCTCTACACGCAGGCCCGGCGCCAGACGTTCAACGCCCTGGCCATGAATGGAGTTGACTTGAATCTCGGACGGCAAGCCGATGCCGTCGAGCACGCCACCCGGCTGCACCCGCAGCGGATGACGGAGAGCGTATTGCACCTCGAGGGGCTGATCGGCCGGCTCGCGGTGGTCCATGTATCCTTCTACTTCATGCACGCGCTGGTGCAGGGTGCCGCCAAAGGCCACGTTCATTTCCTGGAATCCACGGCAGATGCCCAGGACGGGAATCCCGGCGGCGATGGCCGCACGGACCAGAGGCAGGGTGGTGCGATCCCGGGCGGGATCGTGACGGGTGCCCGGCGCGGAAGCGGGGCCTTGATAATGATGGGGCTCCACATTGGAGGGGGAGCCGGTGAAGAGCAGACCGTCCAGGCTGGCCAGGAGGGTCGCTTGATCCATCAGTTCAGCCAGGGCCGGAATCACCAGCGGTACACCGCCGGCTCCGACCGCCACCGCGCGAAGATACTTGTCACCAGCTATATGATAAGTCTGAGGACCGATCTCTCTGGTGCAAGCGGATACGCCGATCAACGGCAGGCGAGACATGGGACACCCGTTGTATTTGTCAGTTATGGGTTGCGATCGAGCTTAGCGTTGTTCATTTTATTACACAATAGGGCTGTAAAAAATTGAACACGCCCCACTGAGCACCGCGGCCGACATGGCTCGGAGAGAGGTTCGGCTGCCCCAGAACGCCCCAAAACTGGCCATCGAGCCCGTTTTTAGGGCAAAATAGGGCTCGCTTGACATCCTGGGGTGATTCAGATTGACTCACACCTTAGATAGAGCGTGATTGATATTTTTAACAAAAAAGGTGTTGCATCATGTCGGTACCCCCGCGTGCCGTTCAGCTTCAAGAAGCGAACGAATTCCTTAAGGAGCATCCTGAGGTCCAGTTCGTCGACCTGTTGATTGCGGATATGAATGGAGTGGTGCGAGGCAAGCGAATCGAACGCGCCAGCCTGACCAAAGTCTACGAGAAAGGCATCAACCTCCCCGCATCGCTCTTCGCCCTCGACATCAACGGCTCCACCGTCGAAAGCACCGGCCTCGGCCTGGACATCGGCGATGCGGACCGCATCTGCTATCCCATCCCCAACACGCTCAGCGACGAACCCTGGCAGAAACGCCCCACGGCTCAGTTGCTGATGACCATGCACGAGCTCGAAGGCGAACCTTTCTTCGCCGACCCGCGCGAGGTCCTGCGCCAGGTGGTGGAGAAATTCGACGAACTCGGCCTGACCATCTGCGCAGCCTTCGAGCTGGAGTTCTACCTGATCGACCAGGAGAACATCAACGGCCGTCCGCAGCCGCCGCGCTCGCCCATCTCCGGCAAGCGCCCGCAATCCACCCAGGTCTACCTGATCGACGACCTGGACGAGTACGCCGACTGCCTGCAGGACATCCTCGAAGGCGCCAAGGTCCAGGGCATCCCGGCCGACGCCATCGTCAAGGAAAGCGCCCCGGCCCAGTTCGAGGTCAACCTGCACCATGTCGAGGACGCCATCCAGGCCTGCGACTATGCGGTCCTGCTCAAGCGCCTGATCAAGAACATCGCCTACGACCATGAGATGGACACCACCTTCATGGCCAAGCCCTACCCGGGCCAGGCGGGCAACGGTCTGCACGTGCACATTTCGCTCATCGACAAGAAGACCGGCAAGAACATCTTCACTTCCGATGATCCCGAGCAGAACGCCGCCCTGCGCCACGCGGTCGGCGGTGTGCTCGAGACCATGCCTGCTTCCATGGCATTCCTCTGCCCGAACGTGAACTCCTACCGCCGCTTCGGCGCGCAGTTCTATGTGCCGAATGCACCGAGCTGGGGCCTGGACAACCGTACCGTCGCCCTGCGCGTGCCCACCGGCAGTGCGGACGCCGTGCGCCTCGAACACCGCGTGGCCGGTGCCGACGCCAACCCCTACCTGATGATGTCGGCGATCCTGGCCGGTATTCATCACGGCCTGACCAACAAGGTCGAACCGGGCGCGCCCATCGAAGGCAACTCCTACGAGCAACTGGAACAGAGCCTGCCGAACAACCTGCGCGATGCCCTGCGCGAGCTGGACGACAACGAAGTGCTGAACAAATACATCAGCCCGGATTACATCGACATCTTCGTCGCCTGCAAGGAAAGCGAGCTGGAGGAGTTCGAGCACTCCATCTCCGACCTCGAGTACAACTGGTACCTGCATACCGTGTAAGCGAGTCCGCAACGCCGGCCCCAGGGCCGGCGTTGTCGTATCTGCACCCTTGGCAACACCGGCGCGGCGGCCCAGCGAGGCCGCCCGTGCCCCGCTGCACCCGGAATAACAACAACCAGAATCCGCATGTTCCACCAGGGAGGACGTCATGCCCCGCTTGCTCGCCCCGCTGTTGCTCGTATTGCTCCCCGCGCTGGCCCAGGCCGAAGACCTGATCCGTGTCTACAACTGGAACGACTACATCGCCCCGCAAGTGCTCGAAGAGTTCCAGGCGGAAACCGGCATCCGGGTCGAGTACCACACCTTCAGCAGCGCCGACGAACTGGACAAGGCCCTGGCCAGCGGCGACCCCATCGACGTCGCGGTGCCATCCCACAACGACCTGCCCCGGCTGATCAAGGGCGGTCGCCTGCAACCCCTGGACTTCTCCCGCCTACCCAACCGCCAGCACCTGGACAAGCAGCTGCTGAGCAAGCTGGCCGCCATGGACCCGAACAACCAGCACGCCGTGCCCTACCTCTGGGGTGCCGTCGGCCTGGCGGTGAATACCCCGCAGGCGGAAAAGGCCTTCGGCGGCCCGCTGCCCCACAGCTGGAGCCTGCTGTTCGACGCCGAGCAGAGCGCGCGCCTCGGCCAGTGCGGCATCAGCCTGCTGGACGCCCCCGATGAAACCCTCGCCGTGCTGCTCAACTACCAGGGCCGCAACCTCGCCCGCAGCGCACCGAGCCGACTCAAGCGCAGCGCCGAGACCCTCGGCGCCCTGCGCCCGAACCTGCGCTATATCGACAGCGAGCGCTACATCGCCGACCTCAACGCCGGCAGGCTCTGCGTCGCCATGGCCTGGGTCGGCGACGCCCTGAACGCCGCCGCGGCCGGCCAGCCGGTGACCTTCATGGTGCCGGACGAGGGCTCGGTGCTGTTCATCGACAACCTGGTGATCCCCGGCAGTGCCCAGCGCCCCGACCTTGCCCACCGCTTCATCGACTACATGCTGCGCCCGGAAGTGGCGGCGAAGGTCACCAGCGCCACCCTCTACCCCAGCGGCAATGCCGACGCCCGCCAGTACCTGGAGGAGTCCCTGCGCAACCAGCCCGGCCTCTACCCGGACCAGGACACCAAGCGGCGCCTGTTCCCGGTCGAACCCGTGCCGGAGAAGCTCGGCGCCACCCGCGACGAGGTCTGGACCGCCTTCCGCGACGGCAAATGACGGCAGGTTGGCACCGAGCCTGTAGGGGCGAATTCATTCGCCAAGCGGGCCGCAGGCCCGCCCCGCTCTCTTGCCCCTGAACCACCGCCTGGATTCCAATAGCGGCTCACCGGAAAGGAGCCCCCCATGCCGCGTCCCGCCACCGCCCGCAAACCACGCGCCAGCAGCCAGCTGCGCATCGCCGGGATCCTCGACGCCGCCCGCGCCCTGCTGGCCGAACAGGGCGTGGCCAATCTGTCGATCTACAGCGTCGCCGAGCGCGCGGAGATGCCGCCCTCCTCCGTCTACCACTTCTTCTCCAGCGTGCCGGCGATCCTCGAGGCGCTGACCGCCGACATCCACGCCGCCTTCCGCGCCTGCCTGCAACAGCCCATCGCCCACGACGGCCTGCGCCACTGGCACGACCTCTCGCGGCTGGTGGAGGAACGCATGCTGTCGATCTATGCCGACGATGCCGCGGCACGCCAGCTGATCCTCGCCCAGCACGGCCTCACCGAAGTCACCCAGGCCGACCGCCAGCACGACATCGAGCTGGGCCGGCTGATGCACGCCCTCTTCGAGCGGCACTTCGAGCTGCCGGTGCTGCCAGCGGATGTGGACGTCTTCGCCCTGGCCATGGAACTGGGCGACCGCGTCTACGCCCGCTCGGTGCAATTGCACGGCGAAATCACCCCGCGCCTGGCCGAGGAAGGCATGCGCGTGTTCGACGCCTACCTCGGCCTCTACCTGCCACCCTACCTGCCGAAGCGGACCACGGCCCTGGCCATCTGAAGCCACAGAAGCCCGATATTTATCTGCAAATAAATCAGGATTCTTCTCCTGATAGAAAAATCACGCTTCAAATACGGATTTTTATCGGATATAAAGCCAGCATCCGCACGGCGGCCCGTATCCCGCCAGCACGGAATGCCCCGATTGCCGATAGATATCCGGTAATCGACCCGAATTCGTCTGACGAGGTGTCCCCATGTCCCGCATCGTTACCGTCGCCGCCACCCAGATGGCCTGCTCCTGGAATCGCGCCGCGAATATCGCCAACGCCGAGAAGCTGGTGCGCCAGGCCGCCGCCAAGGGCGCACAGATCATCCTGATCCAGGAACTCTTCGAGACTCCCTACTTCTGCCAGAAGCCGAACCCCGACTACCTGCAGCTGGCCACCCCGACCGAAACCAACGAAGCCATCGCGCACTTCCAGAACGTCGCCCGCGAGCTCGAGGTGGTGCTGCCCATCAGCTTCTTCGAACAGGCCGGCCGCGCGCGCTTCAACAGCATCGCTATCATCGATGCCGACGGCTCCAACCTCGGCGTCTACCGCAAGAGCCACATCCCGGACGGTCCCGGCTACCACGAGAAGTACTACTTCAACCCGGGCGACACCGGCTTCAAGGTGTGGAACACCCGCTACGCGAAGATCGGCGTGGGCATCTGCTGGGACCAGTGGTTCCCGGAAGCCGCCCGCAGCATGGCGCTGCTGGGTGCCGAGATCCTCTTCTACCCGACCGCCATCGGCAGCGAGCCGCATGACGCCAGCATCACTTCCCGCGACCACTGGCAGCGCGTGCAGCAGGGCCATGCCGGCGCCAACCTGATGCCGCTGGTGGCCTCCAACCGCATCGGCAAGGAAGAGCAGGACGGCTACGACATCACCTTCTACGGTTCGTCCTTCATCGCCGACCAGTTCGGCAAGAAGGTCGAGGAACTGAACGAAACCGAGGAAGGCATCCTGGTGCACAGCTTCGACCTGGACAAGCTGGAACACACCCGCAGCGCCTGGGGTGTGTTCCGCGACCGCCGCCCGAACCTATACTCCCCGATCAAGACCCTGGACGGCTCGCTCGAGTCCTGATGCCCGAATTCAGGGGCCAGCCCGATGGCGATGCACTGTTCGCCAGCGGGTTGGCCCCTGCCCTTTCAGACCGATGGTGGATCGATGAACACTCTCAACAGCCTCCCCCGCGACGACGGCTTCCGCATGCCGGCCGAGTGGGAACCCCATACCCGCACCTGGATGGTCTGGCCGGAGCGCCCGGACAACTGGCGCCTGGGCGGCAAGCCCGCGCAGACCGCCTTCACCGCCGTGGCCAAGGCCATCGCCCGCTTCGAACCGGTGACCGTCTGCGTCTCCGCCGGCCAGTACGAGAACGCCCGCGCGCGCCTCGACGAGCCGAACATCCGCGTGGTGGAAATCTCCAACGACGACGCCTGGGTGCGCGACACCGGCCCGACCTTCGTGGTCGACGACCAGGGCGGAGTGCGCGGCGTGGACTGGACCTTCAACGCCTGGGGCGGCTTCGACGGCGGCCTCTACTTCCCCTGGAACCGCGACGACCAGGTGGCGCGCAAGATCCTCGAGATCGAAGGCTGCAAGCGCTACCGCACCGACGGTTTCGTGCTCGAAGGCGGCTCCATCCATGTCGATGGCGAAGGCACCCTGATCACCACCGAGGAATGCCTGCTGAACAAGAACCGCAACCCGCACCTCTCCCGCGAACAGATCGAGGCGGTGCTGCGCGAGCAACTGGCGGTGGACACCGTGATCTGGCTGCCGGACGGCCTCTACAACGACGAGACCGACGGCCATGTGGACAACTTCTGCTGCTACGTGCGCCCGGGCGAAGTCCTGCTGGCCTGGACCGACGATCCGCACGACCCGAACTTCCCGCGCTGCCAGGCAGCGATGAAGGTGCTGGAGCACGCCCGCGATGCCAAGGGCCGCCACTTGGTGGTGCACAAGATGCCGATCCCCGGCCCGATCTACGCCACCGAGGAAGAATGCGCCGGCGTCGACCTGGTGGAAGGCACCCAGGAGCGCGATCCGTCGATCCGCCTGGCCGGCTCCTACGTGAACTTCCTGATCGTCAACGGCGGCATCGTCGCACCGAAGTTCGACGACGCGAAGGACGCCACCGCGGAAGCCATCCTCAAGCGCGTGTTCCCGCAGCACGAAGTGGTGATGGTGCCGGGCCGCGAGATCCTCCTCGGCGGTGGCAACATCCACTGCATCACCCAGCAGCAGCCGGCGCCGCAAAAGCGCTGAGCGAAAGCCGGATAAAACGACCCCCCGCACTTGCGGGGGTTCGTTTTTTCAGGCCTGTCGGGGCGACACCTTGTAGGGGCGAATTCATTCGCCGAGGGCAGCGCAGCTGCCCCCTGATGCCCTGCTGGGCAGACCTTCGGCCTGCTTGGCGAATGAATTCGCCCCTACAAAAGGCATCGCCTCCACAAGCCCATCACAGCTTGGCGATGGACACCTCGGTGGACTTCACGAAGGCGATCACCTCGGAGCCCACGCCCAGTTCCAGCTCGCGCACGGAGCGGGTGGTAATGACCGAGGTGACGATCCCGGCGGCGGTCTGCACGTCGATCTCGGAGAGCACCGGGCCCTCGATGATTTCCTTGATGGTGCCCTTGAACTGGTTGCGGACGTTGATGGCTTTGATAGTCATGGCGTTGGTTCCTTTGCTCGGGATACAGGGGTTGGTTCAGAGCGCCCAGCGCAATTGCGTGGGCAGAGGGGAAACAGGTTCGGGCTCCGGCGGTGCCGGCGGCAGCGCCAGCACGCGATCCAATACTTCGGCTTCCAGGGCGGCCAGGCGCGCCGAGCCACGGGCCCGGGGTCGCGCCAGCTCCACCGGCAGGTCGAGGCCGATGGCGCCGTCTTCGATCAGGATCACCCGATCGGCCACGGCCACCGCCTCGTTCACGTCATGGGTCACCAGCAGCACGGTGAAGCCATGCTGCTGCCAGAGGCGCTCGATCAGTTGCTGCATCTCGATGCGGGTCAGGGCATCCAGGGCGCCCAGGGGCTCGTCCAGCAGCAGCAGGCGCGGCTGGTGAATCAGTGCACGGGCCAGCGCCACGCGCTGCTTCTGGCCACCGGACAGCGCCGCCGGCCACTCCCGGGCGCGGTCGGCCAGGCCCACCGCTTCCAGGGCGTCCAGGGCACGCGGGCGCCAGTCGCCGGAGAGGCCCAGGCCGACATTGTCGATCACCCGTTTCCAGGGCAGCAGGCGCGCGTCCTGGAACATCAGGCGGGTGTCCTCGCGGGCGTCTTCCAGCGCTGCCGAACCGGCCAGCAGCTCGCCACGGGAGGGCTTGTCCAGGCCCGCCAGCAGGCGCAGCAGGGTGCTCTTGCCGCAACCGCTGCGGCCGACCACGGCGACGAACTGGCCGGCGGGGATCAAGAGGTCGATGCCCTTGAGCACCTCGCGCTCGCCGAAGGACTTGCCGATGCCGCGCAGCGCCAGCGGGATGCCGCGCTTGAGGCGTTGCGGTGTCTGCAGGGCGGCGTTCATGCGGCACCTCCCTTGGCCTGGTAGGCCGGGTGCCAGCGCAGCCAGACACGTTCCAGGCCACGGGCGGCGACGTCGGCCAGCTTGCCGAGCACCGCGTAGAGCAGGATCGCCAGCACCACCACGTCGGTCTGCAGGAACTCGCGGGCGTTCATCGCCAGGTAGCCGATGCCGGAGCTGGCGGAAATGGTCTCGGCGACGATCAGGGTCAGCCACATGAAGCCGAGGGCGAAGCGCACGCCCACCAGGATCGACGGCAGCGCGCCGGGCAGGATCACCTGGCGGAACAGCGAGAAGCCTGACAGGCCGTAGCTGCGCGCCATCTCCACCAGCGCCGGGTCGACGTTGCGGATGCCGTGGTAGGTGTTCAGGTAGATGGGGAACAGGGTGCCGAGGGCGACCAGGAAGATCTTCGCCGACTCGTCGATGCCGAACCACAGGATCACCAGCGGGATCAGCGCCAGGTGCGGCACGTTGCGGATCATCTGCACCGAGCTGTCGAGCAGGCGCTCGCCCCACTTCGACAGGCCGGTGGTGAAGCCCAGCAGCAAACCCAGGCCGCCACCGATGGCGAAGCCGATGCCGGCGCGCCAGCCGCTGATGGCCAGGTGGGTCCAGATCTCGCCGCTGGAGAGCAGGTCCCAGCCCGCCGCCAGCACGGCGCTAGGCGCCGGCAGGATGCGGGTGGAGAGCAGGCCGGTCACCACCGCGCCCTGCCAGATCGCCAGCAGCGCCACGGGCAGGGCCCAGGGCGCCAGGCGCGGGAGTACGGAATTGAGTGTCATCCCCGCGCCCTCAGCTCTGCGACGCCAGCTTGGCTTCGGGCAGTGCCTCGTTGGCCACCATCTCGCCGAAGGGGCTGACGAAGCCCAGGCCGTCGTTGGTGCGCGGGCGCGCCACGTCCAGGTGCGGGAACAGCAGCTCGGCGACGCGGTAGGACTCTTCCAGGTGCGGGTAGCCGGAGAAGATGAAGGTGTCGATGCCCAGATCGGCGTATTCCTTCACCCGCGCCGCCACGGTGGGGCCGTCCCCCACCAGGGCGGTGCCGGCACCGCCACGCACCAGGCCGACGCCGGCCCAGAGGTTGGGGCTGACTTCCAGCTGGTCGCGCTTGCCATTGTGCAGGGCGGCCATGCGCTGCTGGCCCACCGAGTCGAAGCGGGCGAAAGCGGCCTGGGCCTTGGCGATGGTGGCGTCGTCAAGGTTCTCGATCAGCCGGTCGGCGGCGGCCCAGGCCGCTTCGTTGGTTTCCCGCACGATCACGTGCAGGCGGATGCCGAAGCGCACCGAGCGGCCCTGCTTCGCAGCCTTGGCGCGCACCTGCTCGATCTTCTCCTTCACCGCCGCCGGCGGCTCGCCCCAGGTCAGGTACAGCTCCACCTGCTCGGCGGCCAGGTCCTGGGCGGCCTCGGAGGAACCGCCGAAGTACAGCGGCGGGCGCGGCTTCTGCAGCGGCGGGTAGAACAGCTTGGCGCCCTTCACCTGGATGTGCTTGCCGTCGTAGTCGACGGTCTCGCCCTCCAGCACCCGGCGCCAGATACGGGTGAATTCCACCGAGGCCTCGTAGCGCTCTTCGTGGTTCAGGTGCAGGCCATCGGCGGCCAGCTCGTCCGGGTCGCCGCCGGTCACCAGGTTGAACAGGGCGCGGCCGCCGGACAGGCGATCCAGGGTCGCCGCCTGGCGCGCGGCCACGGTCGGCGAAATGATCCCCGGACGCAGGGCGACGAGGAACTTCAGGCGCTGGGTCACCGGGATCAGCGAGGCGGCCACCAGCCAGGAGTCCTCGCAGGAACGCCCGGTGGGGATCAGCACGCCGCCGAAGCCGAGGCGGTCGGCGGCCTGGGCGATCTGTTGCAGGTAGCCGTGGTCGACGGCGCGGGCGCCCTCGGATGTGCCGAGGTAGTGGCCGTCGCCGTGGGTCGGCAGGAACCAGAAGATGTTCAAGCTCATGGAGTGGTCTCCTTAAAGTCCTCCCCTCTCCCGCTTGCGGGAGAGGGGCCGGGGGTGAGGGCGGGAATTACTGCTGCGCGACCTTGGCCGGCGGCGTCCAGATAACGTCCTTGATGCTGAGCGTCTTCGGGATCAGCTTCAGGTCGGTGAAGGTGTCGGCGATCTTCTGCTGCGCGGCCACCACCTCGGCGGTCAGCGGCTGGGCGCCGTAGCCCTGGCGTTTCACCGCGACGGAGGTGATGTCCCTGGGCAGGCCGAGCAGCGGCGCCACCTGTTCGGTGACCTTGTCCGGATCAGCCCTGGAGTCCTCGCCCACGGCACGCACTTCCTCGATCAGGGTGCTGATCACCTGCGGATGCTTCTGGGCGTAGGTGCGGGTAGCCAGGTAGAACTGGTGGTTGTCGACGATGCCTTCGCCGTTGCGCAAGGTGCGGGCTTCCAGCTGCTTCTCGGCGGCGGCCTGGAAGGGGTCCCAGATCACCCAGGCGTCCACGCTGCCCCGCTCGAAGGCGGCGCGGGCGTCGGCCGGCGGCAGGTACACGGGCTGGATATCGCTGTACTTCAGGCCGGCCTCTTCCAGGGCGCGAACCAGCAGGTAGTGCACGTTGGAGCCCTTGTTCAGGGCGACCTTCTTGCCGGCCAGCTCCTTGACCGACTGGATGGACGAACCCTTGGGCACCAGGATCGCCTCGCTCTGCGGCGCCGGCGGCTCATGGGCCACGTAGAGCAGGTCGGCGCCGGCGGCCTGGGCGAACACCGGCGGAGTCTCGCCGGTGACGCCGAAGTCGATGGAGCCGACGTTCAGGCCTTCCAGCAATTGCGGGCCGCCGGGGAATTCGGTCCACTTGACCTCGACGCCCTGTTCGGCCAGGCGCTTCTCCAGCGTGCCCTTGGCCTTGAGCAGCACCAGGGTGCCGTATTTCTGGTAGCCGATCCGCAGGGTCTCGGCCTGTGCCTGGGTGATGGCGCCGAAGGCCAGGGCAGCCGCAAAGAGGGCTGCCAGGCTCCGACGCAAAGTGATGGTGCGCATGGCGCTCTCCTCATGACTTTGCTTGTGATGTCGTTGCCTGCTGGCCCGTTGGCGGGTGAGTAAGGCGGGGTATCTCGGTGCGCGCGGGGCGCCGGATGGGTCAGCGGTTGGGTTGCGGGGTCAGGCGCAGGTAGGGCCGGACCGCCTTGTAGCCACGCGGGAAGCGCTGGCGGATCTCGTCTTCGTCCTTGAGCGAGGGGACGATCACCACGTCGTCGCCGTCCTGCCAGTTGGCCGGGGTGGCGACCTTGTGGTTGTCGGTCAACTGCAGGGAGTCGATCACCCGCAGGATCTCGTTGAAGTTGCGCCCGGTGCTGGCCGGGTAGGTGATGACCAGGCGCACCTTCTTGTTCGGGTCGATGACGAACAGCGAACGCACGGTGAGGGTGTCGTTGGCGTTCGGGTGGATCAGGTCGTAGAGGTCGGAGACCTTGCGGTCGGCGTCGGCGATGATCGGGAAGTTCACCAGGGTGCCCTGGGTGTCGTTGATGTCATCGATCCAGCGGTGATGGGACTCCACCGGGTCCACGGAGAGGGCGATCACCTTCACGCCACGGGCGGCGAACTCGTCCTTCAGCTTGGCGGTGAAGCCCAGCTCGGTGGTGCACACTGGGGTGAAGTCGGCCGGGTGCGAGAACAGCACGCCCCAGTTGCTGCCCAGCCAGTCGTGGAAACGGATGCGGCCTTCGCTGGAGTCCTGTTCGAAGTCGGGGGCGATGTCGCCAAGGCGGATGGTCATGCTGCTGCTCCTGTATCCGGGTCATTCCGTGGGGCTCACTATGCGCAAGGCTTTTGTAAATTAAAAAGAATAAATAACGATTTATTTATTACCTATAGAGCTATTGAATCGCAGACGCGGAAAAGCCGGGAAAGCCTCTGCAACGAGGTTCCCGGCGGTTGCGCGAATTCATGCGCGGGGCATGCAAACCGGGTGGATGTCGCTTTTCACATCCACCAGCGAGGCCAGGCTCGACACCGATGGTGGATCGGTGAAGCGTGATCCACCCTACGATTGTCCTGTGGGAGCGCATTCATTCGCGAAGGGCCGCGCAGCGGCCCCGTAGGTTGGGCCAAGCACCGAGCGGGATCGCGCCTCCCTCACCCCCTCTCCCAGAGGGAGAGGGGAGCAATCCGTGCAAGGCAAAACCTACCCTGTAGGGGCGAATTCATTCGCCAAGCAGGCCGCAGGCCTGCCCACCACCCCTTACAACAGCGTCAGGGTGTAGCTGAGGATCAGGCGGTTCTCGTCCTGGTCGCGCACGGCGTCGCTGCGCAGCGCAGCGTTGCGCCAGGACACGCCCAGCCCTTTCAGCGGCCCGCTCTGCAGCACGTAATCCAGGCGCAAGTCGCGTTCCCACTCGCCCTGGTCGCTGGCCTGGGTCTCGATGTTGTCGCCCTTGAGGTAGGCGGCCTGCGCCCTGAGCCCCGGCACGCCGAGCTTGGCGAAGTCGTAGCCGTACTCGGCCACCCAAGTGCGCTCGCCGGCGCTGAGGAACTTGCCGATCTGGCGGTCGGTGATCAGGTAGGCGGTGGCGCCGTCGCCCTGGTTGAGGAAGGGGAAGGCGCTGTCGCCGGACACCTGCTGGTAGCCCAGGCTGGCCGCGTGACCGCCGAGGCTGTAGGTGAACAGGGCGCTCCAGGTGCGGTTGTCCACCTCGAAGCGGTCCGGGTCGTTGGCGGCCCAGTTGCCCGCGCTGCGGAAGCCTTCGGCCCGCCCGGCGACGCTGCCGTTCTTGCCGTCGGAGTCGCTGTGGAAGTAGCGCAGGTCGGACTTCAGCGCGCCCACCGGCAGCGCCCAGTTGTGGGTCAGGCCGACGAAGTGCTGCTGGTAGAAGTCTTCCAGGTTGCCGTAGTAGTACTGCGCGAGCAGGGTGTCGCTGACCTTGTAGTCGCCGCCGGCGAAGTAGAACTTGTTGACGAACTGGCCGGTGCGGGCGTTGTTCGCGCCGGCGATGGACAGGCCGCGGGCATCGCTGGAGTTGCGCCCCTTGGCGTGTTCCAGCTGGCCGCCGACCAGGGTCAGGCCGGCGATCTCGCTGGAGGTGACCTGCCCGCCCTCGAAGGTCTGCGGCAGCAGGCGGCCGTCGTTGTAGGTCACCACCGGCAGCTTCGGCAGCAGGGTGCCGAGGCGCGCCTCGGTCTTGGAAATGCGCAGCTTGCCGGTCACCCCCAGGCTGCCGAAGTCGTCG
>NZ_JBHSOU010000007.1:0-88828 GCF_042656385.1 Pseudomonas sp. GCM10022186 | reverse complement strand
GGGAACACGGTGCCGCCGTAGTTGGCGCTGGTCGGGTTGTAGTGGCGGCCCTTGCCGGAATCCAGCTTGACGCCGAGCAGGCCGAGGGCGTCGACGCCCACGCCAACGGTGCCTGCGGTGTAGCCCGAGGCGTAGTTGAAGAGGAAGCCCTGGCCCCATTCCTCCTGCTTGGACGGCAGCGCGGTACCTTCGCGGTTGTCCGAGTTGATGTAGAAGTTGCGCAGGGTCAGGCTGGCCTTGCTGTCTTCGATGAAACCGCCGGCGGCGGCCTGCTGGGCCAGCACGCCGAGGGCGACGGCCAGGGCGAGGGACGACTTGTTCATGCTCGATGCTCCATACGATCTTGAAAGGGTGTTGGACGCCCGGAGCAGGAGCAGACGCGATGCGCCGCTGCGTGACCTTCGAAGCCACTGTCGTTTTCACAGGCTCCGGTGCGAGTGCGATGCGGCGGTCCGCTTTCGGCAGGCCGCCACTCTAGAAGGGATTTGCTAATTTCCAAAAAGAATTATTTTTCAGATGAAAAGACTATTTGGGAATAAGCAAAATTACGGAGCCGGCGGCGCGAGGCTCTCTAAGCTAATTCCAAGAAAGTATTTGAGGGCGCTTTTTTAGATCGTTAATTTTGCACAACCGGAACACCGGACGACCTGACACTCCATCCAGCGTCCCCTGTCCCGGCCTCGCCGATTGCCGGACAGCGCAATCCTCGAGGCCCGCCATGACCCACACGCTTTCCCTCAGCCGCCGCACCCTGCTCGCCCTGACCCTGGCTGCCGGCCTGGTCGGCGCCCTGCCGGCCGATGCCGCCAGCCAACTGCGCATCGGCTACCAGAAATCCTCCACCCTGATCACCCTCCTCAAGGCCCAGGGCACCCTGGAGCGCGAGCTCGGCAAACAGGACATCCGCATCAGCTGGCACGAATTCGCCAGTGGCCAGCCGCTGCTGGAGGCGCTCAACGTCGGCAACATCGATCTGTCGGCCGACGTCGCCGACACCGTGCCAGTCTTCGCCCAGGCGGCCGGCGCCCAGCTGGCCTATTTCGCCCTGGAAGCCCCTTCGCCCGCCGCCCAGGCCATCGTGGTGCACCAGGACTCGCCGCTGAAGGACCCGGCCGACCTCAAGGGCAAGACCATCGCCGTGACCAAGGCCGCCGGCAGCCACTACCTGCTGATCGCCGCACTGGCCAAGGCCGGGCTGAAGTTCAGCGATATCAAGCCGGCCTACCTGACCCCGGCCGATGGCCGCGCCGCCTTCGAGAACCACAAGGTGGATGCCTGGGTGACCTGGGAGCCCTTCCTCAGCACCGCGCGCAACCAGCTGCCCACCCGCACCCTGGCCGATGGCGCAGCCCTGGCCCGGTACCAGCGCTACTACCTGACCAGCACCGCCTACGCCAAGGCTCATCCCGAGGTACTGGACACTGTCTTCGCCGAACTGGTGAAAGCCGGCGACTGGCTGCGCGATCACCCGCGCGAGGCCGCGGAAATCCTCGCGCCGCAATGGGGCGGGCTGGACCCGGCCATAGTCGAGCAGGCCAATGCCCAACGCAGCTATCAGGTACAGGCGGTGCGGGCCGACAGCCTCAAGGAACAGCAGCAGATCGCCGACGCCTTCTTCAACGCCGGGCTCCTGCCCAAGCCGGTGGACGCCCTGAAGGTGGCCATCTGGAGCCCGGAGAAACGCTGATGACCGCCGGATTGCGCCTGCCACTGGATGGCCGGGCCGACATGCCGTTGTTCGACCCGCGCCTGTTCCCCTGCGATCTCGGCCCCTACGGCGAACGCGTCGAGCAACTCGGCCGCCAGTTGGCCGCCAGCGCCATCCTGCGCGACCGCCGGGGTGGCAGTGCGCGCGAGGAGCGGGAACTGCTGCGCGCCAGTGGCCTGCTGACCCTCGCCGTGCCCCTGGCCCATGGCGGCCAGGGCGCCGGCTGGCCGCTGATCTACCGCATCGTCCGCCAGCTCGCCGCAGTGGACAGCTCCCTCGCCCACCTCTTCGCCTTCCAGCACCTGCAGGTGGCCACCCTGCTGCTCTTCGGCAACCCGGCGCAGCAGCGCCACTGGCTCGGCCAGACCGTGCAGCAGCGCTGGTTCTGGGGCAATGCCAGCAATGGCCGCGACCGGCGCCTGCGCCTCGCCCGGCGCGACGAGCATTTCGAGCTGAACGGCTGCAAATCCTTCTGCTCCGGGGCCCTGGGCGCCGATGCGCTGATCGTCAGCGCGCCACGCGGGCACAGCAGCGAAGACCGCGTCTTCCTGGTGTTGCCGACCCAGCGCGAGGGCCTGGCGATCAACGACGACTGGGACGGTTTCGGCCAACGCCAGACCGACAGCGGCAGCGTGCAGTTCGAGAATGTCTTCGTGCACAGCGAGGAACTCCTCGGCCCCAGCGGCGCCAGCCCGCGCAGCACCCTGCGTGCCTGCCTGTCGCAACTGGTGCTGGTGCAGCTCTACCTGGGCAATGCCCAGGGCGCCCTGGATGCGGCCCTGCGCTACACCCGCGAGCAGGCGCGGCCGCGGGCCGGAGCCGAAGTGCTGGCCGCCGGCGACGACCCTTATGTGCAGCAGCGTTTCGGTGACCTCTGGCTGCGCTACCGCAGCGCCCTGCCGCTGGCCGAAGAGGCCGCGCAGCGCCTGCAGGCGGCCTGGGATCGCCCGGCACTCACCGCCGCCGAGCGCGGCGAGGTGGCCCTGGCCATCGCCGAAGCCAAGGTGGTGTCCGCCCGCGCGGCACTGGAGATCACCGCGCAGATCTTCGACAACCTGGGCGCCAGCGCCACCTCCGCGCGCTACGGCCTGGACCGTTTCTGGCGCAACGTGCGGGTGCACAGCCTGCATGACCCGCTGGACTACAAGAGCCGCGACATCGGCCGCTGGTTGTTGGATAACCAGCTGCCGACGCCATCGATCTACTCCTGATGCCTGCTCATAAGCTCATGCTAAAAAATTATTTATTCGCCGTTTTTTAGATCATTTAGATTCTCTTCACCGGACCACCGGACACCCCCGAACGCAACACCCCCTGTCCCGTGGCCCGGCCTCCAAGACCGGCCCAAGCCCGTTGAGGAGCACGCCCATGATCCCGTCCCTGTTCCCCCGTCGCCTGCTGGCGGCCCTGACCCTCGGCGGCCTGGCCCTGAGCGCCCAGGCCGCGGACTTCACCGTCGCCTACCAGACCACCGTCGACCCGGCCAAGGTGGCCCAGGCCGACGGCGCCTACGAGAAAGCCAGCAAGTCGCAGATCGACTGGCGCAAGTTCGACAGCGGCGCGGACGTCATCACCGCCGTCGCCTCCGGGGACGTGCAGATCGGCTACGTCGGCTCCAGCCCGCTGGCCGCCGCGGCGACCCGCCAGCTGCCGATCCAGACCTTCCTCATCGCCACCCAGATCGGCGACGCCGAAGCCCTGGTGGCGCGCAACGGCGCCGGCATCGCCAAGCCCGAGGACCTGGTCGGCAAGAAGATCGCCGTGCCCTTCGTTTCCACCGGCCACTACAGCCTGCTGGCGGCGCTGAAGCACTGGCAGATCGACCCCACCAAGGTCACCATCCTCAACCTCGCGCCGCCGGCCATCATCGCCGCCTGGCAGCGCGGCGACATCGACGCCACCTACGTCTGGGACCCGGCCCTGGGGGTGGCCAAGGCCAACGGCAAGGTGCTGATAAGCTCCGGTGAGCTGGGCAAACTGGGCGCGCCCACCTTCGACGCCTGGATCGTGCGCAAGGATTTCGCCGAGAAACATCCGGAAGTCGTCCGCGCCTTCGCCAAGGTGACCCTCGACGCCTACGCCGACTACCGCAAGGACCCGCAGGCCTGGCTGGCCGACAAGGGCAACGTCGACAAGCTGGTGAAGCTCTCCGGCGCCAAGGCCGAGGACATCCCGCTGCTGCTGCAGGGCAACGTCTTCCCGCTGGCCGCCGACCAGGCCACCGCCCTCGGCGCGCCGACCACCCAGGCCATCAGCGAAACCGCGCGCTTCCTCAAGGAGCAGGGCAAGGTCGAGGCGGTGCTGCCTGATTACGCGCCCTACGTCAGCGCCAAGTACGTGACCAACTGAGTCGCACCTTGCCTGCCCGGAACCACCGGGCAGGCCACTTCCGAGACTCGCAGAAAATGGCCTTACTCAAGCTGGAGCGTATCAGCGCACAGTACCCCGGCACGGCCGAGCCGGTACTGACCGACATTTCCTTCGACCTCGGCCCCGGCGAGCTGCTGGTGGCCCTGGGCCCCTCCGGCAGCGGCAAGACGACGCTGCTCAACCTGATCGCCGGCTTCGTGCCGCCCAGCGCCGGGCGCATCACCCTCGACGGCCATCCGGTCAGCGGCCCCGGCGCCGAGCGCGGCGTGGTGTTCCAGGACGACGCCCTGCTGCCCTGGCAGGATGTGCTCGGCAATGTCGCCTTCGGCCTGCAACTGGCCGGCGTGCCCCGCGCCGAACGCGAGGCCAAGGCGCGTGAACTGCTCGTCCTGGTGGACCTCGCCGGCTTCGACAAGCGGCGCATCTGGGAGCTTTCCGGCGGGCAGAAACAGCGCGTCGGCATTGCCCGCGCCCTGGCCGCAGACCCGCGCGTGCTGCTGATGGACGAGCCCTTCGGCGCCCTCGACGCCTTCACCCGCGAACAGATGCAGGAACTGCTGCTGCAAGTCTGGCGCCGCGCCGCCAAGCCGGTGTTCCTGATCACCCACGACATCGAGGAAGCGGTGTTCCTCGCCACTGAACTCGTCCTGCTCTCGCCCAACCCCGGGCGCATCGCCGAACGCCTGCGCCTGGACTTCGGCCAGCGCTACGCCGCCGGGGAAAGCGCGCGGGCGATCAAGTCCGATCCGCACTTCATCGAGACCCGCGAGCACGTGCTCGCCCAGGTCTTCGCCGAACGCCAGAGGAGAAGCGCATGAGCAGCCTCGACATCCCCGTGGCCAACAAGATTCCCGCCAAGGCCCCGACGCGGACTCGCCGTCCCGTCAGCACCCTGTCCATCAGCCTGCTGACCCTCGCCACACTGCTGCTGGCCTGGTGGGGCGTGACCAGCGCAGGCCTCATCGAACCGCTGTTCCTGCCCAGCCCGCAGGCCATCGCCCGCAAGGGCTGGACGCTGCTGGCCCAGGGCTACATGGACGCCAGCCTCTGGCAACACCTGGGCGCCAGCCTCGGGCGCATCGGCCTGGCCCTGCTGGCGGCGGTGCTGAGCGCCATCCCGCTTGGCGTCGCCATCGGCCGCAACCGCATCGCGCGCGGCATCTTCGACCCGCTGATCGAGTTCTACCGGCCCATCCCGCCCCTGGCCTACCTGCCGCTGATCGTGATCTGGTGCGGTATCGGCGAGCTGTCCAAGGTACTGCTGATCTACCTCGCGATCTTCGCGCCGATCGCCATCGCCACCGCCACCGGCGTGCGCAACGTCGACCCGGCGCGGCTGCGCGCGGCGCAGTCCCTCGGCGCCACCCAGGCGCAACTGATCCGCCACGTGATCCTGCCCAGCGCCCTGCCGGACATCCTCACCGGCGTGCGCATCGGCCTCGGCGTCGGCTGGTCCACCCTGGTGGCCGCCGAACTGGTGGCCGCCACCCGCGGCCTGGGCTTCATGGTGCAGTCGGCGGCGCAGTTCCTGGTCACCGACGTGGTGATCCTCGGCATCCTGGTCATCGCCCTGATCGCCTTCGCCCTCGAACTCGGCCTGCGCGCCCTGCAACGCAAGCTCGTGCCCTGGCACGGGCAGAGCCACTGACCCCATTTGAACCCCGTAGGTTGGCGCCGAGCGCAGCGAGGCCCAACACCACGAATCCTCGCGAGACACCCGCCATGCCCCTGCACATCACCCCGCTGTCCCCCGCCCTCGGCGCCGTGGTCGAAGGCCTCGACCTGGCCAGCCCCCTCGACGCCAGCCAGCGCGAGGCGGTCGGGAAGGCCCTGCTCGCCCACCAGGTGCTGTTCTTCCGCGACCAGCCGCTGGAGCCGCAACAGCAGGCCGCCTTCGCCCGCCATTTCGGCGACCTGCATATCCACCCCATCTACCCGAACATCCCCGGGCAGCCGGAAGTGCTGGTGCTGGACACCGCCGTCACCGACGTGCGCGACAACGCCCTCTGGCACACCGACGTGACCTTCCTGGAAACCCCGGCCCTGGGCGCGGTGCTGGCCGCCAAGCAACTGCCGCCCCATGGCGGCGACACCCTCTGGGCCAGCAGCAGCGCGGCTTTCGACGCGCTGTCGAAACCCCTCCAGCAGTTGCTCGAAGGCCTGACCGCCACCCACGACCTGTCCCGCTCCTTCCCCGAGGAGCGCTTCAGCCTGACGCCGGAAGAACACGCGCGCCTGGAAGAGGCCAAGCGCAAGAACCCGCCACGCAGCCACCCGGTGGTGCGCACCCACCCGGTCACCGGGCGCAAGGGGCTGTTCGTCAACGAGGGGTTCACCACCCGCATCAACGAGCTGTCCGCCGCCGAGAGCGACGCGTTGCTGCGCTTGCTCTTCGCCCATTCGACGCGCCCGGAATTCACCATCCGCTGGCGCTGGCAGGCCAATGACGTGGCCTTCTGGGACAACCGCATCACCCAGCATTTCGCCGTCGACGACTACCGGCCGCAGCGGCGGGTGATGCACAGGGCGACCATCCTGGGGGACAGGCCGTTCTGAACCTCGCCCCCCTCTCCCCCGGCCCCTCTCCCTGAAGGGCGAGGGGAGCCAGGCCGTGCGGAGATTCAGTACGGCGCTCCGCTTGACTCGGAGTTTCCGGTAACTCCGAAAACAGCAGGCGCGAGTCACCCCTCTCCTCTTCAGGGGTGAAGAGGCACGCTTTCGGAAGCACCGCTTCCGGTGCCGATGAACGCCTGAGCGCGAAGCGATCAGGCAGGGGCGCAGGGCGGGGGCCGGGGGTGAGGGCAACGCTACCCAACTCCCGCAAATACCCCCAGGGATAGATCCCCCGCTCGTGCCCATCGCTGAACACCAGCTGCACGCCATAGCCCTGCAGGGCGATGCGCTCCAGGCGCACGCTCTCTTCCACCAGGCCGATCGCCCCGCGCATCCGCGCCGCCTTGCATTGCGAGCAGGGGCAGGCGCCGCGCAGGCGCGCATGGCTGATCGCCTGCTGCTCGCCATCGGCCCATTCCAGGGTCAGCAGCGCCTGGCTGCGGGAATTGCGCAGGGCGCCGGGGGCGTCCATCAGGCCGCCCCCTGCAGTTGCGCCAGGGCGATGCGCACCGCCTTGCGCACTTCCGGATCGCCGTCGGCTTCCGCCGCACGCAGGGCCGGCAGCGCGGCGGCATCGCCCAGTTCACCGAGGGCCAGCGCCGCCTCCTTGCGCAGGTTGGCGATGCCATGGCCGAGCAGCGCGGCCAGCTCGCCCAGGGCCGGACGATGGCGCAGGCGGCCGAGGGCGCGGGCGGCGCGCAGGCGCACCTGCCAGTAGTCATCCTCCAGGGCCCGCACCAGGGCCGGCCCCGCGTCGTCCAGGCCGACCTTGCCGAGGGTGGTGGCGGCTTCCTCGCGCACCTGCCAGGCGTTGTCGCGCAGGGCGGCATGCAGGGCCGGCAGCACCTGGGCGTCACGGGCCAGGCCGAGGGCGCCGGTGGCGGCGCGGCGCACCTCGGTGTCCGGGTCGTCGCTGGCCAGGCGCGCCAGCTCCGGCAGCGCGGGTTCGTGCCGGAGCCAGCCGAGGATGCCCACCGCCTCGCGGCGCACCGACGCTTCGCCATCGGCCAGGGCCCGCAATGCCGGCCCGGCGGCCTCCTCCAGGCGCAGCTCGCGCAGGGCGCGCAGGGCACTGGCACGGACGAAGGCCTCGGCATGGGTCACCCAGGGCAGGATCAACTGGCCGGCCTCCAGGCTTTTCAGTTCGCCGAGGCTCTGGGCGGCGGCCAGGCGCACCGGCTCGGCGGCATCCGCCAGCGCCGCGCAGAGTGCCTGCACCACCTCGGGTTCTTCCCAGGCTTCCAGCAAGCGCGCGGCCTCGGCGCGCACCTCGGCGGCCGGGTCCACCACCAGGGCGTCGGTGAGCCAGGGCAGGCCGTCCGGGTCTTCCAGGTCGGCCAGTTCGATCAGGGCGATGCGCCGCACGCCGGCGTCGGTATCGGTCAGGCGCGGCAGCAGTTCGAGGATGTCGGGGTTGTCGGTTTCACGGTTCATAGGGCGATTCGCAATGGCGGGTGGTCGGTGGGCAGGCCCAGCGGCGTCAGGCGTGGCAACTCGCGGCCCTCTTCGTGGCGCAGCAGTTCCAGGCAATGACGCTTGAGGTGGGTGAAGCCGGGGCTGGTGAGCAGGCTGGCGCGGCGCGGGCGTGGGAAATCCAGGCGCAGGTCCTCGATGAAGCGGCCGGGGCGCGGGCTCATCACCAGGATGCGGTCGGCGAGGAACAGCGCCTCGTCGATGTCGTGGGTGACGAACACCACGGTGGTGCGGATGCGCGTCCAGATATCCAGCAGCAGCTCCTGCATGCGCGAACGGGTCTGCGCGTCCAGGGCGCCGAAGGGTTCGTCCATCAGCAACAGGCGCGGGCGGTTGATCAGCACCCGGGCGATCTCGGCGCGCTGCTGCATGCCGCCGGAGAGCTGGCTGGGCCAGCGCCCGGCGAAGTCGGCCAGGCCCACCAGCTGGAGGAACTCGGCGGCGCGGCGGTGACGCTCGGCCTTGCCGAGGCCCTGCATCTTCAGGCCGAAGGCGACGTTGTCGAGCACGCTGCGCCAGGGCAGCAGGGTGTGGTGCTGGAACACCATGCCGCGCTCGGGCGCGGGGCCGGCCACCGGCTGGCCGTCCACCTCCAGGCGGCCGCTGGCGGGGGTCAGGTGCCCGGCCAGGGCGCCGAGCAGGGTGGACTTGCCGCAGCCGGAAGGGCCGAGGATGCAGACGAATTCTCCCGGCGCGATGGAAAAATCCAGGGCCTGCACCGCCTCGAAGGCGTCACGCCCCTGGCCCAGGCGGATGGAAACGCCGCGCGCCTCGATGCGGCCGGGCTCGACGGATCGCTCGAACGCGCTCATCAGGCGGCCCTCCGCGTGTGATACCAGGGCGTGGCCAGGGCGCCGAGGCGCTTGACCAGGGCGCTGCTGCCCATGCCCAGCAGGCCGATCAGCAGCATGCCGACGATGATGTCCGGGTAGTTCTGCACCACGTAGGACTCCCAGGTGTAGTAACCGATGCCGAACTGCCCGGAGATCATCTCGGCGGTGACCAGGCAGAACCAGGAGGTGCCCATGCCGATGGCGAGGCCAGTGACGATGCTCGGCGCCGCGCCGGGCAGGATCACCTCGCGCAGGATCGCCAGGCGCCCGGCACCCAGGCTGCGCGCCGAGGCGATCAGGCGCGGGTCGACACCTTCCACCCCGTGCACGGTGTTGAGCAGGATGGGGAACAGCGCGCCGGTGAAGGTGATGAACACCATGGACAGCTCCGACGAGGGGAACATCAGGATGGCCAGGGGAATCCAGGCCACCGCCGGGATCGGCCGCAGCACTTCAAGGGGCGGCAGCAGACTGTCCTCGGCCCACTTCGAGCGGCCGATGGCCAGGCCCAGCGCCACGCCGAGGACGGCGGCGGACAGGTAACCCGCGAACACCCGCGCCAGGCTGCTGGAGAGGTGCGGCAGCAGCTTGCTGGAGTGCAGCAATTGCCAGGCGGCATCGAGCACCGCGGCGGGCGTGGGCACGTAGGTGAAGGTGAACAGGCCGAGGTCGAGCCGCGCGGTGGCGGCCAGCTGCCAGAACAGCAGGCAGGCGGCCAGCGAGGCGAGGCGCAGGGGCCAGCGGTAGAGGTTGGTCATCGATCTTCTCCTGGCTGTCCCCCTCTCCCCAGCCCTCTCCCCGAGGGGAGAGGGGGCGGTCCGTGCATGGCGAAACCGGCGCGAGTCACCCCTCGCCCGCTTGCGGGAGAGGGGCCGGGGGAGAGGGCAAGGGCCGTCAGCGCTGGGCCACCAGCTTCTGGTTGGCGCTGACGAAGTCCAGCGCGGTGCCGCCATGTTGCTGGGCGTACTGCTCGGCCTGGGACTTGAGCAGGAAGGCGGACAGCTCGCCCTTGTCGCTGCGCACGAACCAGGCCTGGTTGGCCAGCAGCTTGATGCCGCTGTCGGCGGCCTGGGCATAGATGGCGCGGATGTCCTTGCCCTCCTGCTCCAGCTGCGCCAGGGCGCTCAGCGCGGCCTCCGGCGAGGCGTAGTGGCGCACCTTGTCCTCGCCGCGCACCCAGATCTGCGCCAGGCGCCTGAAGTCGCTGATCGGCTTGCCGGTGAGCGCGTCATTGGCCTCGAGCGGCAGCTGGGCGTAGTTCTTCAGCGCCTTGTCGTAGTCCTGGCCGGCCTGCTGGAAGGCGGCGCGGATGTACTGGTCATCGATGAACTTGCCGGTGTCCAGGCCGCGATCGGTCTTCTTCAGCAGCTTCAAGGTGTCGATGGAAGTGGCCACCGCCTTGCGGTATTCGGGCTTCCAGGTCAGGTCGCGGGTCTGCAGGCCGAGGGGGCCGTGGAACAGGTAGTTCACCTCGGCCTCGATGCCGGTGACCTTCTCGATCAGTTCGCTGTACTTCTCCGGCGACTCGGCGAACAGGCGGTCGGCCTCCAGGCTGGCGCGCAGGTAGGCGGTGACGATCTCCGGGTACTGCTTCGCGTAGGCCGCGTCCACCAGGGCGCCGTGGAATGTGGGCGCCTCGGCCTGGGAGCCGTCGTAGATCTTCCGCGCGAAGCCCCGGTTGGGGAACAGCTCGGCGAAGGGCACGAAGTCGGCGTGGGCCTCGATGCGGTTGCTGCGCAGGGCGGAGCCGGCGATCTCCGGCGGCTGGGCGATGATCCGCACGTCCTTCTCCGGGTCCCAGCCCTGGGCGGCGACGGCGCGCAGCAGCATGCCGTGGGCGGTGGAGGCGAAGGGCACGGAAATGGTCTTGCCCTTGAGTTCGGCCAGCGACTGCACGCTGGAAGAGGCCGGCACCACGATGCCGTTGCCGCTGCCCCGGGTACTGCCGGAAAGCACGCTGATGAACAGGCTGCGCTTGCCGGCGTCCAGGTGGGCGACGCCATTGAACGAGCCGGGGAAGTCGGCCATGGCGCCGAAGTCCAGCTTGCCGGCGACCATCTCGTTGGTCAGCGGCGCGCCGCTGGTGAAGTTCTTCCACTCCACCTGGTAGTCGGCGTCCTGGTACTTGCCGTCATGGGGCAGGTACTTCTCCAGCAGGCCCAGCTCGCGGATGAGCAGGCCACCGGTGGCGCAATTGATGGTGGTGTCCTGGGTGCCGATGGCGATGCGGATGGTTTCGGCTGAGGCGGACAGGCTGGACACGGCCAGCGCGAGGCCGGCGATTGTTGCACGAAGGCGCATGGGATTTTCCCCTCGAATCATTGAGTGTTGGAATCGTCTCCGCCACAGGGCTGGGTGGTGGGAAACGAGGGGCTTTCGGGTGAGGCGTCCGGGGGTTGGCCGGATGGCGGCGATTACCCCCTCTCCCACGAGTGGGAGAGGGGAGAATCTGGTCAGCGCAGCAGGTAGGGAATCTCCACCTTCACCGCGCCGGTGGGGCAATCCTTCTCGCAGGGCATGCAGTACCAGCATTCGTCGAAGGCCATGTAGGCCTTCTGGGTGGCCGGGTTGATGGCCAGCAGGTCCATGGGGCAGACCTCGACGCAGACGGTGCAGCCCTTCTCGGCGATGCACTTGTCTTCGTCGATGGTCACCGGCGCGCTGCTGCGGAAGAAGATTTCCTGGGGGCGATGGGCCATTTCACGAATTCCTTGGAGCCTGGGGCTCTCGCGTTATGTTGCGTCTTATCCGGCGAACCTCGCCGTAGGTTGGTGCAGAGCGAAGCGAAGCCCAACAACCGGTTCGAAGAACCGGCCACCGGACGAAGTTGGGAGCGCGTTGCGCTCCATGTTGGGTTTCGCTCCGCTCTACCCAACCTACGGGGTGTCCCCGTTCACGCGGCGGCTTCGGTCTTTACCCGCAGGCGGTCATAGGCCTGCTGTTCCTCCGCATCCAGCGGGATCAGGTAGGGCTCCACCGCTTTCTTGAAGCTGGTCATGGCGCCGTCTTCGCCCTTCTTCAGGTGGCAGTGGCAGAACCACTCGGCGTCGTTGCGCTCGGGGTAGTCCACCCGGTGGTGGTACAGGCCCCAGCGGCTCTCGGCGCGGAACAGCGAGGCGCGCGCGGCCATCTCGGCGCAGTCGCGGATCACCGCCACTTCCATGGCGCGCATCAGCTCGTGGGGGTTGTTCGCCTTGATCTGCGCCAGGTCCCGTTCGATCTCGGCGAAGCGGGCGAGGCCGATCTCCATCTTCCTGGTCACCTTGGGCGGCTGCAGGTAGTCGTTGACCATGCGCCGCAGCTTGTACTCCACCTGGGCCGGCGGCAGGCCGTGCTCGCGCTGCAGCGGCGCGAAGACCCGCGCCCGCTCACGCTCCACCTGGGCCTGGTCGATCTCGGCGAAGTCACGACCGGCGATGTAGTCCGCCGCATTGATCCCGGCGAACCAGCCGTAGGTGAAGGCGCCGAGCATGTAGTTGTGCGGCACTGCGGCCATGTCGCCGGCGGCGTAGAGGCCCTTCACGCTGGTCTCGGCCTTCTCGTTGACCCATACGCCCGAGGCCGAATGCCCGGAGCAGAAGCCGATCTCGGAGATGTGCATTTCCACCATCTGCGAGCGGTAGTCGGTGCCACGGTTGGCGTGGAACTGACCACGGCTGGGACGCTCGTTGCTGTGCAGGATTTCCTCGATGGTCTGGATGGTTTCCTCGGCCAGGTGGTCCAGCTTGAGGAACACCGGGCCGTTGCCGCCTTCCAGTTCCTGGTGGAACTCCCACATCATCTGGCCGCTCCAGTAGTCGCACTCGATGAAGCGCTCGCCCTTGGCGTTGGCGGTGTAGCCGCCCAGCGGGCCGGTGACGTAGGCACAGGCCGGGCCGTTGTAGTCCTTGATCAACGGGTTGATCTGGAAGCATTCCAGGTTCGAAAGCTCGGCCCCGGCGTGGTAGGCCATGGCATAGCCGTCGCCGGCGTTGGTGGGGTTCTCGTAGGTGCCCATCAGGTAGCCGGAGGACGGCAGGCCGAGGCGCCCGGCGGCACCGCAGGCGAGGATCACCGCCTTGGCGCGGATCACCCGGAACTCGCCGCTGCGGCAGTCGAAGCCCATCACCCCGCAGGCGGCGCCTGCGCCGTCCAGCAGCAGGCGGGTGCAGACCACGCGGTTGCTGATCTCCACCCGCGCGCGCTTGAGCTGGCGGTAGAGCACCTTCTTGATGTCGTGGCCCTCGGGCATGGGCAGCACGTAGGCGCCCATGTGGTGGACCTTCTTCACCGCGTAATCGCCGGTCTCGTCCTTCTCGAACTTCACGCCCCAGCGGTCCAGTTGCTCGATGGTTTCGAAGCTGTGGGTGGCGTAGGCATGGACGGCGGCCTGGTTGACGATGCCGTCGTTGGCGATGGTGATTTCCTTGGTGTACTGCTCGGGCGTCGCGTGGCCGGGGATGATGGCGTTGTTCAGCCCATCCATGCCCATGCTGATGGCGCCGCTGCGCTTGACGTTGGCCTTGTCCAGCAGCAGCACGCGCAGCTCGCGGTTCTTTTCCTTGGCCTTGATGGCGGCCATGGGGCCGGCGGTGCCGCCGCCGATGACGACGATGTCGTAGTCCTGGTGTTCGGTGCTCATGCCTGGGGCCCCTTCTGGCGGTCGATGCGCAGGCGGTACTGGAAGGCATCGCCACGGTAGTAGAGGTGCTCGAAGTCCAGCGGTGTGCCGTCGGCGGCATGGGTCAGGCGCTCGATGCGCATGATCGGCGAACCCTCCTCCACGTCCAGTGCCCGGGTCAGGTCGCCGTCGGCCAGCACGGCGTCGATGGCCAGGTCGGCATGGCCGAGGGGGATGCCGCAGTCGTTCTCGAGGATGAGGAAGATGTCGCGGGTGGCGAGGTCGGCCTTCTCCAGCTTCTCGCCCACCGCCTTCGGCAGCCAGGTGAGCTCCAGGGACACCGGCTCGCGGTTGATCAGGCGCACGCGGCGGATCTCGGTCACCGGGCTGCCTTCTTCCAGCTGCAGGCGCGCCGCCACCAGCGGGCTCGCCGGCACATGGCGGAAGCTGCGCAGGCGGTTGATCACTTCGTAGCCCATCTGCGTCATGGACTCGGCCAGGCCCTGCAGGGTGCTGACGTTCTGGAAGGCCTTGGGCTTGGCGACGAAGGTGCCCTTGCCGTGGATCTTGAAGATCAGTCCTTCCTTCTGCAGGTCGCCCAGCGCCTGGCGCACGGTGATACGGCTGACGCCGAAGGCCTTGCCCAGCTCGCTTTCCGAAGGCATGCGGCTGTGGGGCGGATAGGTGCCGTCGAGGATGCGCCCGCGCAGCAACTCCTTGAGCTGGCTGTAGAGCGGGACCGGGGAGAGGGGGAGCAGTTCGGCCATGGTGTTCTTCGCTTGTGATCCTTACTTGTTATAACAAGTTGTGGCGAGAGAATAGCGAGCATAAGAACACCGAGTGAAATACCGATAATGAATAAGAATAGAAGCGTATTCGGGCGCTTCTCTGTAGGGGCGAATTCATTCGCCAAGCAGGCCGAAGGTCTGCCCTGCAAAGGTCCAATAGGGCAGCTGCGCTGCCCTTGGCGAATGAATTCGCCCCTACAAGGCCTGTTCACCAACCCTGTAAAATCGCCAGGCTCGGCCCAGGAGGAACCCATGCGCCAGGTCCTGCTCGTCATCGACATCCAACCGTCCTTCTCCCCACCCGACTGGCTGGTGGCCGGCGTCCGCGCCCTGCTCGGCCGGCTGCCGTCAGTGGCCACGGTGGAACGCCACGATGAAAGCCGCACACCCTTCCAGCGCCAGCTCGGCTGGTGTCCGGCGCCGGACGACGACAGCCTGGTGGCGGCCGACCGCATCTTCATCAAGCACGGCTACGCGCCGACGGCGGAAATCCTCGACCACCTCAAGGCGCTGGACCCGGAGCGGGTGCTGGTATGCGGCATCCAGACGGAAACCTGCGTGCTGGCGGCGGGCTTCGCCCTGTTCGATGCCGGCCTGCAGCCGACCCTGATCACCGACCTGACGGTCGGCTCGTCCCTGGACCGCTCGGGCCAGCTCGGCATCGACCTCTGGCGGCACCATTTCGGCCACCTGATCACCACCCGGGAACTGCTGGAGCAGCTCCCGGCCTGAGGGGTCAGAGGCTGTCCAGAGCCTGTTGGAAGTCCGCCACTATGTCCGCAGCATCCTCGATGCCCACCGACACGCGGATGGTGCCGTCGTGAATATCCAGCTCGGCCAGGGCCTCCTGCGACAGCGCGCGGTGGCTGGTCTTGCCGGGGTGGGTGATGCTGCTGGCGACGCCGGCCAGGGACGGCGCGAAGGCGGTGTTGCGCAGGGTTCGAATGAGCTTGTCCACCTCGTCCAACCCGCCGTGCAAGGTGAAGCTGAGCATGCCCGAGGCGCCCCTGGGGAACAGCCGCGCGGCCAGGGCGTGGTCCGGGTGCGAGGGCAGGCCGGGGTAGAACACCCGCGCCACCTGCGGATGGGCTTCCAGGGCTTCGGCCAGGACCTGGGCATTGGCCGAGTGGGCCTTCATGCGCAGGGCCAGGGTCTTGGCGCCGCGGAAGGTCAGCCAGGCTTCGAAGGGGCTGGCGCTGCCGCCGGCGTTGATCTGGAAGCGCCGCGCCTCCCCGATCCATTCCGCATCGCCCACCAGGATGCCGCCAGTGGCGTCGCTATGGCCGTTCAAGTACTTGGTGGTGCTGTGCAGCACCAGGTCGGCGCCGTCGGCCAGGGGGTTGTAGAGCGCCGGCGAAAGGAAGGTGTTGTCCACCAGCAGCTTGAGGCCACGGGCCTTCGCCAGCCGCGCCAGGGCCGGCACGTCGCTGACCCGCACCAGCGGGTTGGAGGCGGTCTCGGTGTAGATGACCCGGGTCGCCGGGGTGATGGCCGCCTCCACCGCCGCCAGGTCGTTGATCTCCACCAGGGTGGCGCGGATGCCGAAGCGCGCCAGCTCCTTCTCGATCAGGCTCTGGGTGGTGCCGTACAGCTCGCGGCTGGCGATCAGGTGGTCGCCGGCGTTCAGCCGCCCCAGCAGCGCGGCGCTCACCGCGGCCATGCCGGAGGCGGAGAACAGCGCCGCCTCGCCGCCTTCCAGTTCGCGCAGCAACTCCTCCAGCGCCGCCTGGTTGGGGTTGGCGATGCGGGTGTACATGTAGTTGTCGGGGTTGCCGGCGAGGAAGTCGTCCACCTGCTCCAGGGAGTCGTAGACGAACACCGAGGATTCGTAGATCGGCAGGGTCTTGGGGCGGGTGACCATCTTCTGGTCGACGTCGTTGCCGCTGTGGACGGCGCGGGTGGACAGGCCGGGTTTGGATTCGGGCATGAGGGAAGCTCCGGGTAGGCAGGCTGGAACTTGCACCTGTGGGGGCGAATTCATTCGCTAAGCAGTCCGCAGGACTGCCCTACCTGGTCGGGACCGCTGCGCGGTCCATAGCGAATGAATTCGCCCCCACAAGGGATAGCCTGCAGAAAAAAAGAACGCCGACGATAGTACAGACTCGTCGGCGTGAGGAGGGGCGCACGGCCAGTGCGCCACCGTGGCTAGCTTGTGATCAGAACGCCGGCACCACCGCGCCGGAGTACTTCTGCTCGATGAAGGCCTTCACTTCCGGGCTGGTCAGCGCGGCGGAGAGTTTCTTGATGGCGTCGCTGTCCTTGTTGTCCGGACGGGCCACCAGGTAGTTCACGTAGGGCGAGGTGCGGTCTTCCAGCACCAGGGCGTCCCTGGACGGGTTGAGCTTGGCTTCCAGCGCGTAGTTGGTGTTGATCAGGGCCAGGTCGACCTGGTCCAGCACGCGCGGCAGCAGGGCCGCTTCCAGTTCCTTGAACTTGAAGCCGTGCGGGTTCTCGGCGATGTCCTTGGGGGTGGCCAGGGCGTTCTTCGGGTCCTTCAGTTTCAGCAGGCCGGCCTTCTGCAGCAGGATCAGGGCGCGGCCGCTGTTGCTGCCTTCGTTGGGGATGGCGATGGTGGCGCCTTCCGGCAGTTCCTTCAGGGACTTGTACTTGCTGGAGTAACCGCCGAAGGGCTCGACGTGCACGCCCTGGACTATCACCAGGTGGGTACCCTTGCCGCTGTTGAAGTTGTCCAGGTAGGGCTTGGTCTGGAAGTAGTTGGCGTCCAGGTGTTTCTGGTCCACCTGCAGGTTGGGCTGCACGTAGTCGGTGAAGACCTTCACTTCCAGGTCCACGCCTTCCTTGGCCAGCTGGGGTTTGACCAGCTCGAGGATTTCCGCGTGGGGTACCGGGGTGGCGGCGACGGTGAGCTTCTCGCCGGCGTTGGCGAAGGAAACGGACAGGGCAGCGGCCAGGGCGGTCAGCAGCAGGGACTTCTTCATGATGATCCTTTTCGATTCTGCGGCTCCGGCTGGATCTTCAGCCGCGAGCGGGTGTCGGGATGCCCGGTCTGGGTATCGCCGGGTTGGGAGCGACACTACGGAAATTTTTTATAACGACAAAATACCGTTTTCTTATTCTCATATTCCTTTTCAAATATAAAACGCCCAAGCGTGATAGCGCTCACACCCTGACTGGCCGGTACTTTCATGTCGCCTCTGAGAATTGCCTGCAAGGCCACGGCTCACTAGAGTGGCAGGCTTCGCAACTGCCCATCGAGCCACCACCATGCTCAACGCCGCCCTTGCCCGCTTTCCCCGCCTGGAACTGGTCCCCTCGCCCACTCCGCTGGAGAAGCTGGAGCGGCTGTCGCAGAAGCTTGGCCGCAGCATCTACGTGAAGCGCGACGACATCACCCCCTTCGCCCTCGGCGGCAACAAGGTGCGCAAGCTGGAATTCCTCGGCGCCGATGCCCTGGCCCAGGATGCCGACACCCTGGTCACCGCCGGCGCCATCCAGTCCAACCACGTGCGCCAGACCGCGGCCCTCGCCGCACGCCTGGGCCTTTCCTGCGTGGCCTTGCTGGAGAACCCCATCGGCACCGCCGACCGCAACTACCTGGAGAACGGCAACCGCCTGCTGCTCGATCTGTTCGGCACCGAGGTCGAGCTGGTGCCCAACCTGGATAACGCCGACGAACTCCTCGCCGCCACCGGCGAGCGTCTGCGCGCCGCCGGCAAGCGCCCCTACCTCGTCCCCATCGGCGGCTCCAACGCCCTGGGCGCCCTGGGCTACGTGCGCGCCGGCCTGGAGCTGGCCGAGCAGATCAAGGCCAGCGGCGAGACCTTCTCCGCCGTGGTGCTGGCCTCCGGCAGCGCCGGCACCCACGCCGGCCTGGCGCTCGCGCTGGAACATGCCCTGCCCGGCACCCGCGTGGTCGGCGTCACCGTCTCCCGTCCGGACGCCACCCAGCGCCCCAAGGTGGAAGGCCTGCTGCAGCGCACCGCCGACCTGCTCGGCGTGCCCGTCCCGGCCGGACTCAAGGTGGAACTCTGGGACCAGTACTTCTTCCCGCGCTACGGCGAGCCCAATGCCGGCACGCTGGACGCCGTGCGCCAGGCGGCCAGCCTCGAAGGGCTGCTGCTGGACCCGGTGTACACCGGCAAGGCCTTCGCCGGCCTGCTCGATGGCGTCGCCAAGGGCGCCTTCGCGGGCGACGGGCCGGTGCTGTTCCTGCACACCGGTGGCTCCCCGGCGCTCTTCGCCTATCATCCAGCGGGTATCGCGTGAATCCGCTTATTCCTTATTTACAGCAATAAATAATTTTTAATTATTTTATTGCATATGAATGAATCCCTAGAGTTGCCACCTCTTCAGCCACCCGCCCCGTGAGGCTCATATGACATTCGCAACCCTGCGTCGCCAGTTCATCCTCGGCAGCCTGAGCCTGGTGCTCGGCGCCGGCTCAATCGGCACCAGCTTCGCCGCCGACCTGCTCCAGGACATCCAGCAGAAAGGCGCCATCAAGGTCGGCCTGGAAGGCACCTATCCGCCCTTCAACTACCAGGACGAGAGCGGCAAGCTGACCGGCTTCGAAGTGGAACTGGCCGAGGCCCTGGCCAAGGAACTGGGCGTGAAGGCCGAGTTCCAGCCGACCAAGTGGGACGGCATCCTCGCCGCCCTGGAGTCCAAGCGCCTGGACGTGGTGATCAACCAGGTGACCATCTCCGACGAGCGCAAGAAGAAGTACGACTTCTCCACCCCTTACACCGTCTCCGGCATCCAGGCGCTGGTGCGCAAGGGCACCGAGGGTGATATCAGGACCGCCGCGGACCTCGCCGGCAAGAAGGTCGGCGTGGGCCTGGGCACCAACTACGAACAGTGGCTGAAGGACAACGTCCCGCAGGCCGATATCCGCACCTACGACGACGACCCCACCAAGTTCCAGGACCTCAACGTCGGCCGCATCGACGCCATCCTGGTGGACCGCCTGGCCGCCTTCGAGATGGTCGAGAAGACCGGTGGCCGCCTGGCCGTGACCGGCGAACCCTTCTCCCGCCAGGAAGCCGGCATCGCCCTGCGCAAGGGCAACCCGGAACTGCTGGCCGCCATCGACAAGGCCCTGGCCAAGCTGAAGGCCGACGGCACCCTGAAGAAGCTCTCCGAGAAATGGTTCAAGGCTGACGTGACCCAATGATCGAAACCAGCCTGCAACTTGCGCTGGATTCCGCGCCCTTCCTGCTGAAGGGCGCGGTGTTTACGGTGATCCTGAGCCTCGGTGGCATGTTCTTCGGCCTGCTGCTGGGGTTCGTCCTCGCCCTGATGCGCCTCTACGGTTTCACCGCCCTGCGCTGGCTGTCGCGGATCTACGTGTCGTTCTTCCGCGGCACGCCGCTGCTGGTGCAGCTGTTCATGATCTATTACGGCCTGCCGCAACTGGGCATCCAGCTCGAACCGCTGCCCGCGGCGCTGATCGGCTTCTCGCTGAACATGGCCGCCTACACCTCGGAAATCCTCCGCGCCGCCATCGCCTCCATCGACCGGGGGCAGTGGGAAGCCGCCGCCAGCATCGGCATGAGCCGCACCCAGACGCTGGTCCGCGCCATCCTCCCGCAGGCCGCGCGTACCGCGCTGCCGCCGCTGGGCAACAGCTTCATCTCGCTGGTCAAGGACACCGCCCTGGCCGCCACCATCCAGGTGCCGGAGCTGTTCCGCCAGGCGCAACTGATCACCGCGCGAACCTTCGAGATCTTCACCATGTACCTGGCCGCCGCGCTGCTCTACTGGGTGCTGGCCACTGTGCTGTCGCACTTCCAGGGCCGCCTCGAGGCACGGGTCAACCAGCATGAGCAGGACAGCTGATGATCACCGTCCGTAACCTGACCAAATCCTTCAAGGGCCAGGAGGTGCTCAAGGGCATCGACCTGACCATCGAGCCCGGCGAAGTGGTGGCCATCATCGGCCCCAGCGGCTCGGGCAAGACCACCCTGCTGCGCTGCCTCAACCTGCTGGAGGAACCCAGCGGCGGCCGCATCAAGGTGGGCGAGATCGAGATCGACGCCGGCAAGCCGCTGAAACACCAGCACGCGCTGATCCGCAAGCTGCGCCAGCACGTGGGTTTCGTCTTCCAGAATTTCAACCTCTTCCCCCACCGCACCGCGCTGGAGAACGTCATCGAAGGCCCGGTGGTGGTGAAGAAGCAGCCCCGCGAGCAGGCCGTCGAGCGCGCCCGCCGGCTGCTGGCGAAGGTTGGCCTGGCGGGCAAGGAAGACGCCTATCCCAAGCGCCTGTCCGGCGGCCAGCAACAGCGTGTGGCCATCGCCCGTGCCCTGGCCATGGAGCCCGATGTAATCCTCTTCGACGAGCCCACCTCGGCGCTGGACCCGGAACTGGTGGGCGAGGTGCTGGCCACCATCCGCGGCCTGGCCGAGGAGAAGCGCACCATGGTCATCGTCACCCACGAGATGAGCTTCGCCCGCGACGTGGCCAACCGTGCGATCTTCATCGACAAGGGCGTGATCGTCGAACAGGGCGATGCGAAGACGCTGTTCAGCGCGCCGAAGGAAGAGCGCACCAGGCAGTTCCTGAGCAAGTTCCTGCAAGGCTGACATCCACCCGAAAAGTGCCTGCTGCTTTTTTGTGGGGGCGAATTCATTCGCTAAGGGCAGCGCAGCTGCCCCATTGGACTTTCCGAAGGCAGACCTTCGGTCTGCATAGCGAATGAATTCGCCCCCACAATGTCTATCCCAACCGGCGGCCCCATCAGCAAGCCCCCTGCAAGGAAATCCGCGTAGAATCCGCGCCCCTCGCAAGAAAGCCCCGCCACCGGAACCCGCATGAACCCGAGTACCCTCCTCTCCCTGCCGCTATTGGCCCTCGCCCTGGGCGGCTTCGTCGTCGGCAGCAGCGAATTCATCATCATGGGCCTCTTGCCCGAAGTGGCGAAGGACCTGCAGGTCAGCCTCGCCGACGCAGGCCTCCTGGTCAGCGCCTATGCCATGGGCGTGGTGATCGGTGCGCCGCTGCTGGGACCGCTGCTCGGCCGCGTGCCGCGGCGCCAGGCCCTGCTCTGGCTGATGGGCGCCTACGCCCTGGGCAACCTCGGCTGCGCCCTGGCGCCGAACTACGAATGGCTGCTGGCCATGCGCATGTTCACCGCCTTCAGCCATGCCGGCTTCTTCGGTTGCGCCACCCTGCTGGCCGCCGAGCTGGCGCCGCCACACCGCCGCGCCTCGGCCATGGCCCTGGTGCTCAGCGGCCTGACCATCGCCAACGTGCTCGGCGTGCCGGCCGGCGCCTGGCTGGGCCAGGCCACCAGCTGGCGGGTGACCTTCATGGTGGTAGCGGGCCTGGGCTTGCTCACCCTGCTCGCCCAGGCCCTCTGGCTGCCCGCCACGGCCAGGCCCGAAGCCAACGCCGCCGGAGCCTGGGACGGCATCCTGCGGCGCCCGGTACTGCACGCGCTGTTCGTCTGCAGCCTGTCCTCGGTGGCGCTGTTCGGCGTGTTCACCTACATCAGCCCGCTGCTGCGCGACGTCTCCGGCTTCAGCAAGGAGAACGCCAACTTCGCCCTGCTGCTGTTCGGCATCGGCCTGACCGTGGGCAACCTGCTGGGTGGGCGGCTGGCGGACAAGGGCTTCCGCCACGCCCTGCCGCTGGCCTTCGGGGTGAGCACGCTGTGCCTGCTGGGCCTGTATGTCTTCGCGCAGATTCCGGCGCTGGCCCTGGGTTGCCTGTTCCTCTGGGGCGTGGCCAGCTTCGCCATCTCCTCGCCACTGCAACTGCTGCTGGTGGAGCAGGCCGGCGAATCGGCAAGCCTGGCCGCCACCCTCAGCCACGCCGCCTTCAACCTGGGCAACGCCAGTGGCGCCTTCGTCGGCGGCCTCTGGCTGAGCACCGGGATGGGGCTGAACAACCTGCCGCTGATGGGCATGGGCGTGCTGCTGCTGACCATCCTGGTCTGCCTGCCGCTGCCGCGCCTGCGGTCGGTGAAGGACCACCTCAAGGCCACCGGGCAGCTTCATTGATGCGTTTGTAGCGCGCGCAAGGGTGGATGTCGCTTTTCACATCCACCGACGGAGTCTCGCCGAACCTCGAATGGTGGACCGATGAAGCGTGGTCCACCCTACGCCTGGGCCTACCCCGCCAATACCTCGGCGAACAGCTGGCGCAGGTGGTCGCGCTCGGCGTCGTTGGCCGCCAGGCGGCGCAATTGCACGGCGAGCTGGGCGTAGCCCGGCAGCGGCGGCAGGTTGAGGTGCTGCGGCTGGATCTCGTCACCCTCGCTCACCAGCAGGGCGAAGTGCACGCTGTTCTCCAGCTCACGGGTATTGCCCGGCCAGGGATAGGCCTCCAGGGCCGCCTGGGCCGACGGGCTGATCTGCGGCAACGGCAGGTCCAGACGCTGGGCGTAGATGCCGAGGAAGTATTCGGCCAACGGCAGGATATCCGCCGGCCGCTCACGCAGCGGCGGCAGCTCCACCCGGCCCTCGTCCAGGTACTGGTAGAGCCGCGCATTGAACTTGCCGGCGCGCACCGCCTTGGCCAGGTCGATGCTGGTGGCGGCCACCAGGCGCACATCCACCGGCGTCGGCTGCTGGGCGCCGACGCGGATCACCTCGCGGCTCTCCAGGGCCGCCAGCAGCTTGGCCTGCAGAGGCAGTGGCAGGTCGCCGATCTCGTCCAGGTAGAGGGTTCCGCCATTGGCCGAACCGAACCAGCCGGCGCGACTGCTGGCCGAGCCACTGTGAGCGCCGACGGCGTGGCCGAAGAGTTCCGCCTCGGCATAGGCCTTGCTGATCGCACCACAGCTCACCGCCACGAACAGGCCAGGGCGGTCGCTGGAACGATGGATCTGCCGCGCCAGCAGTTCCTTGCCGGTGCCAGGCTCGCCCTGGATCAGCACCGGCAAGGTGCTGGGGGCCAGTTGGTCGACTTCCAGGCGAAGCCGGCGCGAGCGCTCATCGACGAAGACCAGTGCGCGGGCGCGGATGCTCAGCGGGCTGCGATCGGCATCGGCGAAGCTCAGCAGCGGCTGGCCGGGGTTTTCCTTGCTCATGGCGAAATCTCCCGCCGGGCCCAGGCTGCGATGCAGCGGACCCTGGCGTATTGCTGGATAAGGGGTGGATCAGGCTCGAATTCGAGCCAACTGCTCGACGCGACCCTGCAAGCGATAGAGGTGGGCGAAACCCTGTTCCCAGCGATGGTGCCCGGACTTCACGTTGATATGTCCGGCACCGGTGAGAACGGCCGCTTCCGAGCCCCAGTCACGGGCCATCTCCAGGGCCCGCGCCGGGCTGGCGGCGTGGTCGTTGTCCGAGCCCACCAACAGCGTCGGGAACGGCAACGGGTCCTTCGGGATGGGCGCGAAGCCCTTGAGCGCTTCCGGACAGCCGGGGCGCTGCACATCCGCCGGTGCCACCAGCAGTGCGCCACGCACGCGGCGCAGCACGTCCGGGTCGGACTGCGCGGCCCAGTGGGCCACGGTCACGCAGCCCAGGCTGTGGGCGATGAGGATCACCGACGTGCGTTCGGCATCGATGGCGCGCTCCAGCGCCGCCACCCAGGACTCGCGGTCCGGCGTGTCCCAGTCGGCCTGCTCGACCCGGCTGGCATTGGGCAGGCTGCGCTGCCAGTGGCTTTGCCAATGGTCATCGGGCGAGCCCTGCCATCCCGGCAGGATCAGGTAGCGAATGGCCTGGCTGCGCATGGCGAGCCCTCCTTGCTGAATTTCGATGCTGGGCAGTCTAGGCGCTCGCCATATATCTGTTAAGGAATAAGAATTTATTTGCTTATGCATTATTAGCTTATTCACTAAAGGTCCCCTCTGCCGTGCGATGGCACACCTGTAGGATGGGTGGAGCTCAGCGATACCCATCGGCGGGGTTGATGGGTATCGCGGGGCTCCACCCATCCTACGGAAGGCAATCGGGCGCCCATGCAGATCGACGAAGAACTGACCCTGAAGAAGCTGGAGACCTTTCTCGCCTTCATGCGCAGCGGCAACCTGTCGCGCGCGGCGGCGGAGCTGAACACCAGCAACGTCAGCGTGCACCGCGCCATCCACTCCCTGGAGAGCGCCCTGCGCTGCCCGCTGTTCAAGCACGAGGGGCGCAACCTGACGCCGCTGGAAAGCGCCTTTGTGCTGGAAGAGAAGGCGCAGAAGCTGATCCAGGACGCCGTCGAGATGGTGCGCCTGACCCGCGAGGCGGCGGGCTTCTCCGCCGAGCGCTTCAAGCTCGGCGCGCTCTATTCGCTGACGGTGAAGACGGTGCCGCAGCTGGTGATGGGCCTGAAACTGCGCCGCAGCGAGCTGAACATCGACCTCACCCTGGGCTCCAACGTCGACCTGCTCTACCGCCTGAAGAACCTCGAACTGGACGCCATCCTGGTCTCCCTCGACGAAAGCGTGAACGACCCGGACTGCGAGCAGCTGCCGCTGTTTTCCGACGACATCTTCCTCGCCGTGCCCACCGACTCGCCCTTCGCCGACCAGGACGAGGTGGACCTCGCCGACCTCGCCGACTCCACCTTCATCACCCTCACCCAGGGCTTCGCCACCCACCGCGACGGCGCGCGGGTATTCCAGCAGGCCGGCTTCGAGCCGAAGGTGGCGATGCAGGTGAACGACATCTTCACCCTGCTCAGCATGGTCAGTTCCGGGGTCGGCTACGCGCTGCTGCCGGGGCGCATCGCGGCGGTCTACGAGAACCGGGTGAAACTGATCCGACTGCAGGCGCGCTACCGTCTGCAGCAGCACATAGGCGTGGTCTTCCTCAAGGCCCGCGAGCGCGACCCCAACCTGCTGGCGCTGGTCGCCGAGTGCCGCATGTACAGCCTGCGCAACGAGGGCTGAAACGAAAACGCCCCGACCATTTGGCCGGGGCGGGAAGTGCGGCAAGTGTGCGGATGGCCAGCAAGGCCACACCGTAGACGATCGTTGTCGGTGTCCTCGCATTGGGGGCGAAGTGCACGGCGGTTATCGGGTCCGGCCTGCCTCCTGGCGCAGCAGGGCGTCCAGCGTGTCCAGGCGGGCGCCCTGGAAGGCGACCACCGTGCCCTGTTCGAACACCCGCCGCGCCAGGCCGCTGAGCACGGCGCCGGGAGGGAGTTCGATGTGCAGGCGCACGCCGCGCTCGTAGGCGGTGCGCAGGGTGCCGTGCCAGTCGATGACGCGGCACATGTTGAAAGCGAGGTCGTCGCGCAGGCGTGCCGGCTCGAACACCGGCCGCGCCGTGGTGCCGCTGAGGTAGCGGATCGCCGGGCGGCGCAGTTCCACACCGGCGAAGGCGGCAGCCAGTTCGCGGGCCGCTTCGTCCAGCAGCGCGCAATGGGACGGCACACTCATGGCCAGGCGTTTCGCCGCGCCGGCACCCAGGGTCCGGGCCCGTTCGGCGACGGCGGCCATGGCGGCATCGCTGCCGGCGATCACCAGTTGGTTGTCGGCGTTGATATTGGCCAGGAACAGCGGCCCGTCGGCATCGGCGATGAGGCGTTCCACCGTCGCCTGGTCCAGGCCGAGGATGGCGGTCATGCCGTAGCCCCGTGGGTAAGCCCGCTGCATCAGCTCGCCGCGCAGGGCCACCAGGCGCACGGCATCAGCGAAGTCCAGGGAACCGGCCACCACGGCGGCGGTATAGGCGCCGATGGAAAGCCCGGCCACATAGTCCGGCGCCGGGCTGCGTTGCAGCAGCAGGCGCGCGCAGGCGACGCCGGCCACCAGCAGGCAGAGCTGCACGGCGCGGGTGGATTGCAGGGCCTCGGCGGAATCCAGCGCCAGCAGGTCTTCGCCCAGGGCGTCGCCGGCTTCCTCCAGGCAGGCGGCGCATTCGGCCGGCAGTTGATGGAGCATGCCCACCTGCTGCGCGCCCTGGCCGGGGAAGGCGAACAGGCTGCTCACGCGGCGCGCTCCAGGGGCAGCCAGGGGTTATCCACAAGGCGTGCGCCCTCGGCGCATTTCAGCAGCACGCGGCGGGAGCCGCCGGCCCATTCGCGCAGGGCGACGGCGCCATTGGGAGTTTCCAGTTGCAGGTCGATGCGGCAGGGGGCATTGGCCAGCGCCGAGAGCAGTTCGCGGGCGTGCTGGCGGTCAAAACAGGTTGGGGTGCGCAGGAGCAGGTCGAGGTCGCTGGCGTCGTGCAGAACCGCAATACCGGTGGCCAGCTGGAAACCGACGCCGCCGGTGGGGCCCCAGGGCAGGCCGGTGGCGGCCAGCATCGGGGCGACGGCTTCCAGCGCCCGCAGCGCAGGGAGACCGGCGGCAGTGCGTGGCCGCAGTTGTTCGGGGCTGACCAGGCGCTGGATGGAATGGATTGGCATGGTCGCGGCCAAGCGCTGCTCGCGGCTGGAACCACGGATGCCCACGGCGACCAGGCCCGGTTCACAGAGCGCACGGCGCAGCACCACGGGATGGCCGGCGGCCAGGGCCTGAACCGCCCATGCGGGGGCGCCGGCCGGTAGATGGTCCGGGGTCATGCCCCAGAGCAGGTCGTGGGGTTTTGGAGTCTTGTTCATTGCTGGCTCCTTGATGTTCGGCGGCTCGGGCTTCCCCTCACCCCCGGCCCCTCTCCCTGAAGAGGAGAGGGGTGGCTCGCGCCTGGAGGCAAGGAGTTCGCCGACTGGCTCGGCGTGATAACTCCCCTCTCCCGCTTGCGGGAGAGGGGCTGGGGGAGAGGGCCAGCGGACTACCACTGCGCCCGCAGCATCTCCCTGACACGCGACGACGCCGCGCGGTTCTCCGCGCCGAGCCGCCCGGAAAGGTCCGTGCTCGTCCCGATGTCCTCCACCGCCCGCACCAGGCACTCGCGCACCCGGCCAATATCGGCGGCGGCGGGATGCTCCACGTCCTCCACCTTCACCCGTTCCCAGAGCAGGCCGAGGGAGGCGTAGTTCTCCAGGTCGTAGGCCATGGGCGGTACCTTCGCAGCCAGCGCCTCCAACTCCTCGACGCTGCGCTGGGTGATGCGCGCGGCGGCGGCCTTGCCCATGGCGTGGACCATCACCCCGGCATCGTCCAGGGCGATCAGGCGTTGGGCCTGGTAGCCGTGGGCGAGGAAGGCGCCGGACATGGCCTTGCCCACCAGCAGGCCGATCACAGGGTGCCCCGCAAGGCGGGCGCGGGCATAGGCGTCCACCGCGCCGGCCAGCGCCTGGTGAATGCCCAGGGCCTCCTCGCGGCGGCCATAGGCCTGGCTCGGCACGTCCACCAAGGCCACCAGCACGCGCTTGGCGCCATCGCGGTCGGCCTCGATGGCCTCATCCACCGCCTTGGCCAGGCCCCAGCCTTCCAGCAGGCCGACTTCGCCATTGCGGGCGCGGGGGAAGGGATTCCGCGCATCCGGCACCACGGCGATAAAGCGCGCGGCGCGGTTGCCCAGCTCGCCATCGACGACTTTCACCGAGGCCGGGAAGCCGGCCCGCTCTTCGCCGCCGGCCAGGCCGCGCAGCCAGTTCAGTCCACGGCTCATTGCTGTTCTCCCTGGTAGAGGGCGCGCACGGCGGCGGCGTCCAGTTGTTCGCAGTCCTCGCCCAGGCGCGCCAGACGTTCGAGGAACCAGGCGTGCCGGCGGCTGCGTGGCAGGCCCTGCTCCGGCCGGGCCAGCAGGCCCTGCTCCGGCCGGGCCAGCAGGCCCTGGAGAGTTTTGCGGATGGCGTCGATATCGTCGGCCACATAGGCGTCCACCAGGCCGCTGGCGGCTCGCTGCTCACCCCCGGTGAGGCTCCAGATGAAGGGGCGGTCGCGGGAGTCGTATTCCGAAAGGCCGGCTTCCTGTTCGATCACCTGCGGACCATTGAGGCCCAGGCGCGCCTCGCGGGTGACGATCAGTTGGCTGCACAGCCCGGCGGCGATGGACATGCCGCCGAAGCAGCCGACAGGGCCTGCGATCAGGCCGATTACCGGCTGAAACTCACGCAGCTGGACGATGGCCGCCTGGATCTCGGCGATGGCCGCCAGGCCGAGGTTGGCTTCCTGCAGGCGCACGCCGCCGGTTTCCAGCAGCAACACGGCGCAGGTGGGGATGCCCTGGCGGTTGTCGTCCACCGCCAGCTCCAGCGCGCCGGCGATCTTGGCGCCACCGACTTCGCCCATGCTGCCGCCCTGGAAGGCTCCCTCGATGGCGGCGATCAGCGCCGGCTGGCCGTTGATGCTGCCCTTGGCCACCACCACGCCGTCGTCGGCCTGGGGCACGATGCCCTGCTGCGGCAGCCAGGGGGAAATGACCCGGTCGAAGGGGCCGATGAGTTCGCGGAAAGTGCCGGTATCCAGCAGCTCACGGGCGCGCTGGCGGGCACCGAGCTCGACGAAGCTGCGGGCTGCGAGCAGGCGTGCGGTATCAGTCATGAGCAAGCTCCTCAAAACCTTGTTCCAGGCGCAGGCGCACCACGCCAGGGGTGGCGCCGAAGTCGTGGATATCGATGTTCAGGGCCGGCGGTGTCTGGCCGTCGAACAGGCGCTGGAACAGTTGCTGCCAGCGCGGGCCGCTACCGTTCACCGAGGTCACTACCTGGATCGTCAGGGTGCCGGCGACGCCGGGTTCCAGCAGCACTTCGAGGTCGCCGGAGCCAACGCAGCCCACCAGGGCACGGCCACGGGCCGGCTGGCCGGCGGGGAATTGGAAGGACAGGGTTTCCATGGTCACAGGCTCCCGGCTTTGTCGAGGAACAGGCAGGCTGCCAGCAGGTCGGCGGCGCCGCCCGGCGAGGCGTTGAGTTGCAGCAGGCGGGCGTCCAGCGCGCGCAGCTGGCGGCGGCCGGCGAGGCTGGCGCTGCCGCCGGCATCCAGCACCGCGCGGGCGCCCTGCTGCATGGCGGCGAGGCCTTCCAGGCCGGCGCGCCAGAGCACGCAGGTGTCGGCCAAGGTGGTCATGATCGCCAGCAGCGCATCGAGGCGGGCGTTCTGCTCGCCGGCCCCGGCCACGCGGCTGCTGGCCAGTTGCGGCAGGCCGTGGGCGATCACTGCGGGGAAGCCGAGCTGGGCCTCTTCACGCGCGCCCCGGGCGCCGTAGCGGCGGGCGACCTGGGCGCCGTGGCTGTCGCCGCGGGGCGCCGCGCGGTCGTCGATCAGGGCGATGCGCGCGGCACGCAGGGCGATGGCATGGGCGTCGTCGCTGTCCGGCTTCAGGGCGACGGCCGCCACCAACAGGCCCAGGGCCCAGATGGCGCCGCGATGGGTGTTGACCCCGCCGGTGGTGGCCAGCATCGCCGCTTCGCCTTCACGGCCGATGCGGCCAAGGGCTTCGCGCAGCGGCTGGCCCACTTCACCGTGTTCCAGGGCCGCCTCGGCCATCTGCTTGAACCAGGGCCAGAGGGACAGCGCCGAGGCGTGCATCAGGCCCAGGTGCAGGTCGCGGTGGGCGCCGCTGCCGCGCCGGTCCACCAGCGCCGGCTTGGGCGAGAGGTCGGCCTCGTCGATCAGGGCGTCCACCGCCAGGTCCGCCAGCCAGTCGGCGAGCGGCAGGTCGGCATTGCGTAGGGAGACTGCGCTCATCACCAGCTCCTGAACTTGGCCGGGGGGTTGTAAAGGCCGCCGGACCACTCCACCAGTTCGGCGATGCTCTTCGCCGCCAGCAGTTCCCGCGAGGCTTGCGTACGGCGGATGCCGAGGTCTTCCGGCAATGCGATCAACCCTTCGCGACGCATGCGCAGGGTCTCCTTCGGGTCGTGGCGCAGGCCGATGGCGGTGACGCCGGCGACCGCGGCGATCATCGCCCGGCGCTCTTCGAGGCTGCGCGCCTTGTAGAGGTAGGCGATGCCTTCCTCGGTGAGCAGGTGGGTGACGTCGTCGCCGTAGATCATCACCGGCGCCAGGGGCATGCCGGCCTTCTTCGCCACGTCGACGGCATCCAGGGTCTCGACGAAGGTGGGTTTGCCGCCCTCCTGGAAGGTCTCGACCATCTGCACCACCAGCTTCTTGCCGCGTTCGAGCATGGTCACCGGCTCGGTCATATCGAGCCAGGCCGGCGTGGCGTGGCGGCGGCCGCGCGGGTCGTGGCCCATGTTCGGCGCGCCGCCGAAGCCGGCCAGGCGGCCACGGGTGACGGTGGAGGAATGGCCGTCGCCGTCCACCTGCAGGGTGGCGCCGATGAACAGGTCCACCGCGTACTGCCCGGCCAGCTGGCACATCATGCGGTTCGAGCGCATGGAGCCGTCGCGGCCGGTGAAGAACACGTCCGGGCGCTGGGCGATGTAGTCCTCCATGCCCAGCTCGGTGCCGAAGCAGTGCACGCTCTGCACCCAGCCGGTCTCGATGGCGGGGATCAGCGTCGGGTGCGGGTTCAGCGTCCAGTTGCGGCAGATCTTGCCCTTGAGGCCGAGGGATTCGCCGTAGGTGGGCAGGATCAGCTCGATGGCGGCGGTGTTGAAGCCGATGCCGTGGTTGAGCGACTGCACCTGGTGTTTCTCGTAGATGCCACGGATCGCCATCATCGCCATCAGCACGTGCACCGGCTTGATGTGGCGCGGGTCGCGGGTGAACAGCGGCTCGATGTAGAAGGGCTTGTCGGCCACCACCACGAAGTCGACCCAGGAGGCCGGGATATCCACGCGCGGCAGGTCGCGCACGTCGTCCACCAGCTGGTTGACCTGGACGATGACCAGCCCATCGCTGAAGGCGGTGGGCTCCACCAGGGCCGGGGTGTCCTCGGTGCTGGGGCCGGTGTAGATATTGCCTTTGCGGTCGGCCATGAAGCCGGCCACCAGGGCGACGTTGGGGATGAGGTCCACCAAGAGGCGCGAGTAGAGCTCGATGTAGGTGTGGATGGCGCCGACTTCCAGCAGGCCGTCTTCCAGCAGCTGGCCGATGCGCAGGCTCTGCGGGCCGGCGAAGGAGAAGTCGAGCTTGCGGGCGATGCCGCGTTCGAAGAGGTCGAGGTGCTCGGCGCGGCTGACGCTGGGCATGATCATGTGCAGGTCGTGGAGGCGGCCGGGATCGGCCTTGGCCAGGGAGCGGGAGAGGAAATCCGCCTGCTTCTGGTTGTTGCCTTCGAGCACCACGCGGTCGCCGGGGGCGATCAATGCTTCCAGGGCTTCGACTATCCGCTCGCTGGGCAGCACCACGCCATCGGCGAGGTTGCGCACCCGGTCGAGACGGCGCTGCTTTTCGGCGCGCCGGCGCGACCACTGCGGCGGGGGAGAGGGTCTTGTTGTCATGGTGGCTCCACGAAGGTCCGCTGTCGTGGAGCGAACCTTAGGAGCCTGACCGGTTGGGCATCAATCAAGGTGCGGGGGCGATCGTTACGGCTGGATTAACGATCGTGAGTTACGGCCAGGGGCGATGCTTTTGTAGGGTGGATCACGCTCCACCGATCCACCATCGGAGCCCGGCACCACGCCGCTGGTGGATGTGAAAAGCGACATCCACCCGCCGCCTGGCAACCAGTGCCACTCAGAATTCCAGGGTGGTGGACAGCCGCACCTGCCGCGGATCGCCGATGGAGACGTTGAGGTTGTTCACCGCCGAGCTGTAGTAGGCCTTGTCGAACAGGTTCTTCACATTCAGCTGGAGCTTGAGGCGATTCTCCCCCAGCGGTGTCTCGTAGCTGGCGAAGGCGTCGGCCACTGTGTAGGAATCCAGGTCGAAGGTGTTCTCAGCATCCCCGGCGCGCTTGCCCACGTAGCGTGCGCCGAGGCCGGCGCGCAGGCGGTCGCCCTCGAACAGCGGGCCGAAGTCGTACACCGCCGAAAGCGAGCCGCTGTGCCGCGCGACATTCTGCAGGCGGTTGCCTTCCAGTACCGGGTCCTTGGTCACTTCGGCGTCGATCCAGGCGTAGCTGCCGATCAGGCTGATCTCGTCGGTGAGCTGGCCGGCGAGGTCCAGCTCCAGGCCGCGGGAACTCACCTCGCCGGCGGTACTGGCAAGCGTCTCTCCGTTGATGGTCTGGGTCACCAGGACGTTGGACTTGTCGATGTCGAATAGCGCCAGGGTACCGCTGATGCGCCCCGGGATATCCAGCTTGGCGCCGACTTCCCAGCTCTTGCCCTCCTCCGGGTCGAGGCCGTTGAGCGAGGCGCCGCCGGTGAGCGGCGCGATGGTGGAGTTGGGCTTGAAGGACTCGCTGTAGCCGCCATACAGCGACAGCGTGTCGCTCAGCTTGTAGACCAATCCGGCGCGGGGCACCCAGGTCTGACCGTCGATATCGGTGTTCGCCTGGAAGGGACGGCCGCGCCCGGCGAGCTGGTCGTAGAGCTGGTAGCGCGCGCCGGCGACGAATATCCAGCGCTCGCTGAGATGCATCGAGTCCTGGATGAAGGCCGACTGGGTCTCGAGGCGGTCGGTCTGGTCGCTGTCGCTGGCGACCACTGTGGTGGGCACCGGTACCTGGCCGTAGACGGGGTCGTTGTAGTTCAGCCGGACCTTGGTGTTCTCGCGAATCAGGTCTTCCCGGAAGAACTTGCGGTACTCGTGGTCCACGCCCATCAGCAGGTCGTGGCGCATGCCGCCGAGCTGGACCTTACCGTCCAGGTCGAGCGTGGCGAAATGCTCGGTGCTGACCGCGCCACGGGTGCCGTCCAGGCGTCGCCCGACCGTGCCGCTATCGGTGTCGATGCTGGTCACCCGGGCCTGGAAATCGTCGTAGGTGTCGCGGTTGTAGCTGTAGGCAAAGTGCGCCTTCCAGTCTTCGCTGAACTGGTGGGACAGGTCGAAGATGCTCAGGTCGGAACGCCCCTCGGTGATGTTGAAAGGCTCGTCCAGGCGGCGCTCGGCAGGGATGTCCAGGGGCTTTCCGGTACGCGGGTCGATCACTGTGCCGCGGTCGAACGGCACGCGGTACTCGCGATGCTCGTAGCTGAGGTTCACCGTAGTGTCCTCGCCGAACCAGGTCAGCGAGGGCGCGATGGTCTTCTCGCGGCTATGGCCGAAGTTGCGCCAGTAGTCGGCGTCGTCGTAGTCGGCGATCAGGCGGTAGGCCAGGCCGGTCTCGCCCAGCGGGCCGGTGACATCCAGCTGCCCGCCGCTGCCGTTCTTGCCATCGCCATAGGTCGAGGCGCGGCCGGTTATGGCGTGGTAGGACGTGAGCTGCGGCTTCTTGCTGATGACGTTGATCACCCCGCCCGGATCGAGGATGCCATAGAGCATGGAAGCAGGGCCCTTGAGCACTTCGACGCGTTCGGCAGTGGCGGTGAAGTTGCGGCCCTGGATGGTGCGCATGCCGTCGCGCAGGATGGAGCCGTCGCGGTTGTCGCCGAAGCCGCGCTTGGTCACCGCGTCCAGAGTGCTGCCGAGGGTGTTGGCCTGGGTGATGCCACTGACGTTGTACAGCGCGTCGTCGAGGTTCTGCGGCTGCTGGTCCGCCAGCACCTGCGCGGGAACCACCGCGACGGCCTGGGGAATCTCCAGCAGCGGCGCCTCGGAACGCATGATCGAGGTCTCCGGCGGCGGCTGGTAACTCCCCGCCTGGCCCAGGCGCGAGTCGATGGTCACCGCATCCAGCTTCATGGCTCCGTCATTGCCGAAGGGCTCCAGGGTGAGGGTACCCGCACCGGCCTGGCGCCAGGTGAAGCCGGAACCGGCGAGCAGCCGGCCGAGGGCCTCGTTCGCGCTCATGCGGCCGTTCACCGCCGACGACCTCAAGCCGTACGGCACATCAAGGGTGTAGACCACGCTGAGGCCGGTGACGCGGCTGAAGGCATCCAGCGCCTGGGGTAGCGGCTGGGCGGCAATGGCGAAGTCGTGGGCCGCGGCGGCGGCCTGCGCCTCGGCTGCAGGGGCCACGCCCGACGCCAGCGGCAGCAAGGCGCCAGCCCACAGCAGCGAAGCCATCCCCAGGCCCCTGAACCCACCAGCCTGCACCCGTGTTGTCCTGTACTTCATGAAGTCTTTCACCCTTGGCGTATTGGCGTCTCGTTTGCGAATCACTCGCATTACAAGCACTACACGGATGCCGCCATGGAGTACCTCAGTGGGGATGCGAGAAATTTTCGTCGAGCCGCCGGGAATGCTCCTTTTGTGGGGGCGAATTCATTCGCCAAGCAGGCCGAAGGGCTGCCCTTCGGGGTCCCAGGGGCAGCTTCGCCGCCCTTGGCGAATGAATTCGCCCCTACAACGAATGCCCCGCTGGCCTCAGCGCAGGATCATCACCCGTCCCAGCAGCTCATCCTGCTCGAAGCCCACCACGGCCTTGAGCGAGGCCAGCACCGCCACCGGGTCGTGGCTGGGGAAGCTGCCGCTGATGCGCTTGCCGGCCAGTTCGTCGTCGAGCAGGACGATGCGGCCGGGGTAGTAGCGGTCCAGTTCGGCCAACACCTCGCTCAGGGGCGTGCGGTAGAAGGTCAGGCGGCCTTCGCGCCAGGACAGTTGCGCCGGGACGTCCACCCGCTCCACGGCACCGGCCACACCATCGGCGAAGGCCACCTGCTGGCCGGCGCCCAGCACCTGTTGTGCACCATCGGAATGGGCACGCACACCGACCCTGCCCTGCTCCACCGTCACCCGTGCGCCGTCCGGGCGCAGGCGCACTTCGAACCGGGTGCCCAGCACCCGCGCTTCGCCGCCATTGGCGGTCACCACGAAAGGCACCTGCCCCGGCGAGACCTTGAAGAAAGCCGCGCCGCGGCGAAGCTCCACCTGGCGGGCATGGGCGCCGTAATGCACGGCCACCGCGCTATCGGCATCCAGGGTGAGCACCGAGCCATCGGCCAGGGCGACGTCACGCACCTCGCCCGGCGCCGACACATAATCGGCGCCCAGGTCGTCGAGCAGGTTCTGCGGCTGCCAGCCGCCAACCCAGGCCGCCAGCAGCAGGCTGGCGGCCATGGCCAGTGCGGCGCCCCAGCGGCCGATGCGACGGCGCGGCGCGGCGTCCATGCGCGCCAGCAGCGCGTCCAGCCCGGCGGCGTCTTCCTCGGCCAGGCGCGCGGCGCCGGGCTGGGTCAGACGCCAGAGGTCCTGGGCGCGGGTGTAGGCATCCACATGCTCCGGGGCAGCATGGAGCCAGACCTCGAACTCGCGGCGCAGGGCCGGCTCCGACTCGCCCTGCAGGCGCCCGAGCCAGAGCCAGGCGACCTGGTCGAGGTCGGGCTCGCGGCCATCGTCGACGGCGCGCAATGGCGGTGGCTTGAGGCTCATGGCTTGGCGCTCCGGGTGCTGTGCTGATCCTGCGTGGCCTCGGCGAGGCTCGCCTTGCAGGCATCCAGGGCGCGCATCATATGTTTTTCCACGGCGCTCTGGGTCAGCTCCATGGCCCGGGCGATCTCACCGTAGGTGCGGCCGTGGATGCGGTTGAGCAGGAAGATCTGCCGGGTCCGCTCCGGCAGGCCGCGCAGGGCTGCCTCGACGTGGCGCAGCTCGCTGCCGGCTTGCAGGGCCGCCTCGGGCGAGGCGGGCTCGGCCCGCTGCTGTTCCGGTAGCAGGCCGCCTTCGGCACGGTTGCGCGAATCCTCGCTGCGCATATGGTCGATGGCCATGTTGTGCGCGCTGCGCAGCAGGTAGCTGTCCAGGTCCTCCACCGGCGCAGCAGGGCGGCGCCAGAAGCGCAGGAACAGGTCCTGCACCAGATCGGCCGCCGTGGCCCGGCAGCCGACCTTGCGGCTTACCAGCGCTTCCATCTGCCGCCGGCGGGAGAGGAAGGTATCGAGAAAGGCCTCCCGCGACGCGGGCGCGTCGGGCAACGGAATGGAGCCCGGGGAGGAGGAATCGGACATGGCGGTGCAGGCGGGGGTCGGAATGGCGCAGATGATAATGTTTATCACCTGTAAATGCATCGCCCTGCAGAAGGTGGCCGACCATCGGCCACCCCCATCCCCGCCGCGCCGTCAGAAGGCCCGCGCCAGGTCGATCACCAGGGCGCGATAGCCCACACTGCCCGGTTGTCGACTGTGCACTTTCAGCTCCACCTGCACCTCCTGGCTGCCGTACTTCACCTCGTTGAGCAGGGTGGTGGTGAGCTTCTCCGGGGTCAGGAAGTTCACCGAGGCGGAGTAGATGAACTGAGTGTCGGTGTCGGCACGGTATTGGACGACCGAGGTAATGGGGCTGTACCAGGCGTCCCCCCGTTCCTTGCCGTATTCCCAGATCTGCTCGACGGTGCCCTTGGCTTCGTCGATGCGGTACTCCACCGCGCGGCTGTAATTGCCTGCAAGCCTGGTCGGCGCGAAGTTGCGGCCCCAGCCATTGTCGAACACGGTCAGCGTGCCCCGGCCGGTGAGCCATGCGGTGTGCTGGGTCCAGGACCAGTCGAAGCCTTCGGCATAGACCCCGCCGTCCTCCGCCAGCACCTCGCCCCTGGCGTTCACCGGGGTCAGCACCTTGGCCTTGAGCCGTTCCGGCCAGCCCTGGGGAGACGCGAGGATCCACTTCACCGCCTTGTCGCGGCCGATCTTCACCACGCCCTGGTGGCGGGCGGAGATGATGATGCTGTCGTCGCTGGCGTCGTAGTCGATGGCGTTGACGTGGGCCCAGTTGCGACCGGTGCCGACGCCGGGGGTATCGCCGAAGGGCAGGTCGCCTTCCAGCAACTCGTTGGCGGCGGTGCTGTCCTGCTTCTGCACGCCCTCGGGGAGCTGGATCGCGGCCTTGCCCAGGGTTTCCAGCAGCTCGCCGCGATAGGGATCGAGGATCTGGTTCAGGTCCCAGAAGTCCAGCACGTCGCCGGCCTCGTTGACTTCGATGATGTGGTCACGGATCGAGCGCACGCGCTTGCCGTCGGAACGGCGGTAGTCGCTGGTGCCGACCCGCAGCAGGTAGGTGCCGTTGGGCGTTTCGCGTATCTCGTGGGAGAAGTCGGCGAACTTGTCCGGCAGGCTGCGCTGCCAGACGCGGCGGCCCAGCAGGTCGTACTTGGAGTAGGTCTGCCCCTGGCCCCAGATCAGCTTGCCATCCGTGGTCTGCTGGAAGCCCATGGTGCCGCCCAGGCCGTCCTTGCGGCTGGAGTCGTGGATCTGCTCGATATCCAGGTACCAGCGCACGTCGCCATTGCTGTCGGCGATCCAGTTGTTGCCCACCTGGTCCCACTCCGCCGCGCCGCCCAGGCCGTTCCACCTGAAGGCGCGACCGCCGGGAATCTCGCCCAGCAGGTGGTTGAACAGATAGAGACGCTGCTCGAAGCCGGGCGCCACCTTCACCGGCTCCACCAGGGGCAGGGCCGCGGTCTGGCTGGCCACCACCGGCAGGCGCACGGCCGGGGCATAGACCTGGTAGCGCTCGCGGATGCGCTCGCCGTCCAGCTTGTAGGTCACCTCCACCTGGTTGACGTGGTCCGGGTAGAGGCCGAACACCGGAATGCCGCCATAGGTCCAGAGGGAGCGCTCGGAGACGTCGTAGGCGATGTCCACGCCGCGCTCGCCCTTGCCCAGTACGCGGACATGGGCGGCGCTGATGGCCTGGCCACCATCGCGGATGATGGCGGTCAGCGGCGCCAGCTTGTAGGGGTTGACCACCACATCGCCGAGCAGCGCGGTGCCACGTTCGGGAACCTTGGCGGTGATGCAGGCGCCTTCGGGGAGGTCAGGGGTTTCGGTCTTTGCGTTCATGGGGAGGTTCCTGTGCGGTTCGGGATCAGAAGTCGTAACGGGCCGTGGCGCCGACGGTGCGCGGGGTGCCGAGCACGCCCGCAAAGCCGCCGTTGGCGGAGCTCCACAGGCTGGTGAAATAGGTCTTGTCACCGGCGTTCTTCACCCAGAGGGAGAGGTCGAGGACGCCGTCGCCCTGGTCCAGGCGCACGCCGCCGGAGAGGTTGACCACGGCGTAGCTGGGGATCTGGCCGAAGTCGGAGTCGTCGATGGTGCCCACGGCCTTCGAGCGGAACGCATAGCTGGCGGTGACATAGGGCTCGACGCGGTCAGCCAGCTGCCACTTGTATTCGCCGTTGAGGTTGGCGATGTACTTGGAAGCACCCACCACCTGGTGGCCGGTGAGGTCGCAGGTGGCCGCCGGATTGGCGAGACTGACTTCCGGCGGGCACGGCGCATCCTTGTAGTCGGTGTAGCGCACGTCGTTGTACGAGCCGTTGAAGTTCAGGGTCAGGCCGCGCAGCGGCAGCGCGGTGGCCTCGAACTCCAGGCCACGGGAGCGCACGGAGCCGGCGTTGGCAAGGAATTGCACCCGGTTGACCTGGTCGTAGACGTTGGCCTGGTAGCCATGCACTTCGGCCCAGAACAGGTTGGCGTTGAGCAGCAGGCGGTGGTCCAGCAGGGTGCTCTTGATGCCCAGCTCCGCGTTGTTGATTCGCTCGGTGCCCACCAGCAGCGAGTCGGTGCCCAGGCGCGGCGCCGCCCCCACGGTGAGGTTGATGCCGCCGGACTTCTCGCCGTGGGACAGCGAGGCATAACCCAGCACATCGGGGTTGAACTGGTAGCTCAGCGAGAGCAGGCCGGAGGGGCTGAAGCTGTACTGGCTGAGGTCGCCCGAGTCGAAGGCCCCCGCCCGTGCCTGGCGCGCGGCAGCGGCGGCGCCGGTAACCGCTGCGCCGCCAATGGGCGCGTCACGGTCGACCCGGGCGCTTTTCTCCTCATAGGTGCCACGGATGCCGGCGGTGAAGTCCAGGCGCTCGGTGAGGTGCCAGGTGCCCTGGGCGAAGAGTGCGTAGCTGTCGGTGTCGATGTGGCCATCGCCGAGGGTGGTGACGTTGGCCAGGGCGCCGGCCGGGGTGCCGTTCCAGATGTCCGCCTGGGGTCCGTAGAAAATGAAGGAGTGGTTGTCCAGGTCCTGCTTGAAGTAGTAGGCGCCCAGCACGTAGTCGAAGAAACCGCCGGTGGGCGAGGCCAGGCGGAATTCCTGGGAGTACTGCTTGTCGCGCACCGAGACGCCGGCGTTGATCGAGGCCGGGACATTGAGGCCGTCGTCGTTGCGCGGGGTGAAGTCCCACCAGCGGTAGGCGGTGATGGAGGTCAGGGTGAAGTCGTTGGGCAGGGTCCAGTTGGCCTCCACCGAGGTACCGCCCTGGAACACCGTCACCTGCTGGTCGGAGTCGAAGTTGACCTTGCGGTCCTTGCCCGACACCAGGGTGGCGCCGGCCCGGGCGGCGCGCTGCTCGTAGAGGTTCACGCCGTTGATCGTGGGGCCGGTGCTGAACAGGGTGAGGATGCCGTTGTCGGAATCCTCTTCGTTGTACTCGCCGATCCAGCGCAGGTTGAAGGTCTCGCTCGGCTCGAACAGCAACTGGGTGCGGAAGCCCTGGCGCGCGCCGCCATTGAGGTCCGCGCCATTGAAGACGTTCTTCACATAGCCGTCGTCTTCGGTGTGATAGGCGCTGAGACGCCCGGCCAGGGTGTCGGTGAGGCCACCGGAGACGCTGGCGAGGGTCTGCCAGTAGCCGTCCTCCCCCACCGAGCCCTGGATGCTGCGCTCGGGGGTGAAGGTGGGCTTGCGGGTGCTGATGTTGATCACCCCGGCGGTGGTGTTCTTGCCGAACAGAGTGCCCTGGGGGCCGCGCAGCACTTCCAGTTGCTCGACGTCCAGCAGGTCGAACACCGCCATGCCGGGGCGGCCGAGGTAGACGTTGTCCAGGTAGACGCCGACGCTGCCCTCCAGGCCGTCGCTGGCCGGGTTGTTGCCCAGGCCGCGGATGGAAATGCTCGACTGGCGGGCATGCACGTAGGAAACGTTGGTGCTGGGCACCAGTTGCTGCAGGTCCTGAACGCGGTAGATGCGCTGGTGCTCCAGGGTCTCGCCGCCGAGGACGCTGATCGGGGTGGGCACGCTCTGGGCGGTTTCCTCGCGGCGCCGGGCGTTGACGGTGACGGTGCCGAGCTGGGTGTCCTGTTCGGCTTTCGGCCGGGGACTGGCCGCCTCTTCAGCCTGACCCGGCAGGGCCAGGCCGGCGCCGGCCAGCAGCACGGCCAGGGCGAGGGGTTGCAGAACGGGCGCCGGACGCCGGGTCGGCCCGTGGATAAGTCGGGACATGCAGTGCTCCTTGAGGGGTTGGCCTGGGCGAGCACTTCCGTTGGCGGAACCGAATCGCAATCGGGCGGCAAACTTCTTATATCTTTATAGAATATAAATATTTTTATTTCTTTGTTTTAGAAATAAGTAATTGCCTTTATAAGGAGCGCAACCCCGAGCAGCAATTGCATTTCACCGAATCTTTCCATGTAGAAAATGCATATCGACCTTCGCCAACTCCGCCATTTCATCGCCCTGACCGAGCACCGCAGCTTCGTCGCCGCCGCGGCGGCGGTGAACCTGTCGCAATCGGCCTTCAGCCGCAGCATCCAGACTCTGGAGCACAACGTCGGCTGCCGCCTGGTGGACCGTGCCAGCAAGGACCTCGCCCCCACCAAGCAGGGGTTGCTGGTGCTGGAGCACGCCCGTCGCCTGGTGCATGGGGCGCATAACCTGGTCAACGAAATCAGCCAGTTCAACGGACTGACCGCCGGAGTGGTGCGCTTCGGCTGCGGCCCGGCGCCGGCCGCCCAGCTGATCCCGCGGGCGGTGGGGCGCTTCGTCAGCGACTATCCGGGTGTGCGGGTGAAATTCCAGGTGGACAGCTGGCAGGAGCTGAACCGTCGCCTGACCAGCGAGGAGATCGAGTTCTTCGTCGCCGATACCCGCCATTTCGAGGCCGACCCCGACTACCGGGTGCACAAGCTCAGGGCCCAGCGCTGGCACTTCTGCTGCCGCGCCGGGCATCCCCTGACCGAGCTGGACACGGTGCGGGTGGCGGACATTTTCGACTACCCGCTGGCCACCACCTTCCGCCCGCCGAACATCCGCAAGGTGCTGGTGGACTACAGCGGCCGCCAGGATTTCGTCCCCAATGTGGAATGCGAGCACGGCTATGCGCTGCTCAATGTGGTGCTCAACTCCAACGCCATCGGCATTGCCGGCCAGGGCAACCTGCGCCCCTACCTGCGCGACGGCGCGCTGGTACCGCTGCAACTGGCGGACCTGCCGCCGGACCTGGAGGAGATGCACACCCGCTACGGTATCGTCAGCCGTGTGGGCTACGGCCTGTCGCCGCCGGCCCAGGCGCTGGTGGAACGCATCCAGGCCTGCGACGAGGAAGCCTGAGCGGCCGCCGCCCGGGAACCCCACGAATCTGTTGCCCGGGCAACACCTGGCCAGCAGGAAAATACTTCCGGAAACACCAGCGCCGTGTGGAGGCCCCAGGGCACGGGGCCTGCGCCCCTGGTACGGCAATTGCTCCCTTCCCAGGAACAACGCGCCAGAAGGAGGGCACCCATGATCGACCGGAATGGCCAACGGCGGATGCGGAGCCTCGTCCGCGCTCCGGCACCTTGCGGGAGGCTCCCGTGGTAACTCGCCTCGACAACGCCTTCGAACCCCCACTGCGGACCGCGCAACGCCTTGCCGCCGAGTTCGCCCCGAGCGCCGCCGAACGCGATGAGCGTGGCGGCACCCCCAAGGCCGAGCGCGATGCCATCCGTCGCAGCGGCCTGCTCGCCCTGAGCATTCCCCGCCAGTTCGGTGGCCTCGGTGCAAGTTGGGAAGAAACCCTGGCAGTTGTGCGCGAATTCGCCCGGGTGGATAGCTCCATCGCCCATGTATTCGGCTTCCACCACCTGATGCTGGCAACGGTGCGCCTGTTCGCCCGGCCCGAGCAATGGCAGCCCTGGTTCGAGCAGACCGCGCGCAAGAACTGGTTCTGGGGCAATGCACTCAACCCGCTGGATACCCGTACGCAGGTGCGCCACTTCGACGGCTGGTGCGAGTTCTCCGGGCGCAAGAGCTTCTGCTCCGGCGCCAACGACTCGGAGATGCTCATCGCCTCCGCCGTGGACGGCGCCGACGACCGCTTGCTGATCGCGGCACTGCCGAGCCGGCGCTCGGGCATCACCCTGCACGACGACTGGGACAACTTCGGCCAGCGCCAGACCGACAGCGGCAGCGTGACCTTCGAGCGGGTTCGGGTGGAGACCGGCGAGCTGCTGCTGGACCCGGGCCCCCTCAGCACGCCCTTCGCCTGCCTGCGGCCGCTGATCGCCCAGTTGACCTTCGCCCACGTGTTCCTCGGAATCGCCGAAGGGGCCTTCGAGGACGCCAGGACCTACACCCTCAAGGAAGGCCGCCCCTGGTTCCGCTCCCGGGCCCGCGCGGTCACCGAGGATCCTCATGTGCTGGCCCACTACGGCGAGTTCTGGGTCGGGCTGGAGGGCGTCAGCCTGCTGGTGGAGCGCGCCGCCCGGCAACTGGACGATGCCTGGAATCGCGGCCAGGACCTGGGCGAGGACCAGCGCGGCGACCTGGCCATCGCCATCGGCACCGCCAAGGTGGCCGCCACCCGCACCGGCCTCGACCTGTGCAGCCGCCTGTTCGAGGTCACCGGGGCGCGGGCCACCCACGCGGCCCTGCGCCTGGACCGCCACTGGCGCAACCTGCGCACCCAGAGCCTGCACGACCCGCTGGACTACAAGATCCAGGAGCTCGGCGAATGGGCCCTGAATCGCACCCGACCGACACCAACCTTCTATTCCTGAGACCGCCCCATGCAGCTGCTCACGCTCCCTCCCTCGCCGGCGCTGGCCTCATCCATCCGCGCCACCGCCCAGGTCTTCGACGATTCCAAGTCCAGGGCGCTGCTGGCCTACCTGCAACAGGTGGCGCCGAGCGAAGCCGGCGTGCTGATCATCGGCGAGACCGGTACCGGCAAGGAGCTGGTGGCCCGGCATATCCACAACCTCAGCGGCCGCAGGAACGGCCCTTTCGTCGCCGTGAACTGCGGCGCCTTTTCCGAAACCCTGGTGGAGGCGGAACTCTTCGGCCACGAGAAGGGCGCCTTCACCGGCGCCCTGGCGGCCAAGGCCGGCTGGTTCGAGGAAGCCAACGGCGGCACCCTGTTTCTCGATGAGGTGGGCGACCTGCCCATGCCCATCCAGGTCAAGCTGCTGCGCGTGCTGCAGGAGCGCGAAGTGGTGCGCCTTGGCTCGCGCAAGAGCATCCCGATCAACGTCCGCGTCCTCGCCGCCACCAACGTGCAGCTGGAAAAGGCCATCAACGCCGGGCATTTCCGCGAGGACCTCTACTATCGGCTGAAGGTGGCCAACCTGCAGCTGCACCCACTGCGGGAGCGGCCGGGAGACATTCTCCCCCTGGTCCGCCACTTCATCCACGAATACAGCGGCCGCCTGGGCCACGGCGAGGTCCGGTTGAGCCCCCAGGCACAGAGGCGCCTGGTGGAATACGGCTGGCCGGGCAACATCCGCGAGCTGGAGAACGTCATCCACCACACCCTGCTGGTCTGCCGCGACGGCCTGATCGAGGAGGCCGACCTGCGCCTGTCGGATATCCGCATCGAACGCCGCGACGAACCGAAGCAAGCCGGGGACAGCGCGCAAGCCCTGCTGCAGCGCACCTTCGAGCGGCTGTTCGAGACCCAGGCGGGCGCCCTGCACCAGACGGTGGAAGAGAGCCTGCTGCGCGCCGCCTACCGCTTCTGCAACCACAACCAGGTGCATACCGCCAACCTGCTGGGGCTGACCCGCAACATCACCCGGGCTCGGCTGATCGCCATCGGCGAACTGGTGGTGAACAAGCGCAAGCCGGAGGCGGATATCCGCACCCAGCGCCCCGTGCGGCTCTCCATCTGAGAGTCCGTACCGGCGGCCCGCCGTTTGAGGGTCAGCGGGTGCCTTCGTGCAGGCTCCGGAGGAACCGTTCCACCTCGCGGCGCGAACCCAGGTGCACCACCTTCCTCTGCCGCCCCGCTTCGGCCAGCAGCGCCAGCACCGCGGGACGGGAGCGCCGGCGATAGTCCCAGACCCAGCGCAGGAAGGCCGGCTCCAGGCGCTCGGGGCAGCCATCGGCCATGTCCGGGCGGGTCCGCCCGCGATGGCTCAGGGCGCGCCAGCAGACCCGCCACAGGCAGAGCCAGCGCGGCAGGTCGAGGAACACCACGGTGTCGCAGGCCGCCAGCCGCGCCGGCAGGGTGCCCGAGTAATTGCCGTCGATCACCCAGTGCTCCCGCTCCAGCAGCCGCGCCACGGCAAGGGTCCACTCCTCCCGCGCCGGTTCCACCCAGCCGGCCCGCCAGTAGTGGGCGTCCAGGTGCACCACCGGCAGGCCCAGCCGCTGTCCCAGGCGCCGGGAAAAGGTGGACTTGCCCGCCCCTCCGGAACCGATCACCAGTACCCGTCGCATCAGCGTGGCCAGCGGCCGGAAACGAAATGGGTGGGATCGTTGTAACCCGGGGTCGAGGCGTGGCCCGGCGTCACCAGGCCATCGACGAAGGCCTCGTCCTCCGCCGTGAGGCGCAGCCCCAGGGCCCGCACATAGGTCGCCCACTGTTCCTCGGTGCGCGGTCCGACGATGGCCGAGCTGACGGCGGCATTGTTCAGCACCCAGGCAATGGCGAACTCCACCACGCCGACACCACGCTGCTCGGCGTATTCCTTGACCCGCTGGGCGATTCGCAGCGACTCGTCGCGCCACTCGGTCTCGAGGATGCGCTTGTCCTGGCGCCCGGCCCGGCTGTCGCTGGCCGGTGCCTCGCCGGGCCGGTACTTGCCGCTGAGCACGCCGCGGGCGAGGGGGCTGTAGGGCACCACGCCCAGGCCATGGAAGGCGGCGGCGGTGATCTGCTCCACCTCCGCCTGGCGATTGACCAGGTTGTACAGCGGCTGGCTCGCCACCGGGCGGTCCACGCCCAGGCGCTCGGCGATGTGGACGACCTCGGCGATGCGCCAGCCCCGGTAGTTGGAAAGGCCCCAGTAGCGCACCTTGCCCTGGCGGATCAGGTCGCCGATGGCCGAGATCGACTCCTCCAGCGGGGTCTGGTGATCCTCGCGGTGCAGGTAGTAGAGGTCCAGGTAATCCGTACCCAGGCGGCGCAGGCTGGCCTCCACCGAACGCAGGATGTGCTTGCGGCCCAGCCCGCGACCGTTGGCCGGGCCGTCCGCCGGCCCCATGCCGACCTTGGATGCCAGCACCCAGTCGTCCCGCCGCGCGGCGATGGCCTGGCCGACGATCACCTCCGATTGCCCGGCGTTGTACACATCCGCCGTGTCGATGAAGTTGATGCCCTGGTCGAAGGCGCTGTCGATGATGCGCCGGGCGCTGGACGCGTCGGTCTGGCCGCCGAACATCATGGCGCCAAGGGTCAGCGGGGAAACCTCCAGACCGGAGCGGCCGAGGGTGCGATAACTCATGGGACTCTCCTGTTGTCGCTTGGCGGCCGCGCCCAGAACGGGGGCGGGCCCGCCGGTTCAGACCGCCTCGGCGGTGTCATCGTGAAACAGTTCATCGGACTGGCGGCTCCACAGGCGGAAATAGTGGCCGCGCTTGTTCAGCAACTCCTGGTGGCTGCCATCTTCCACGACCCGCCCCTTGTCGAAAACCACGATGCGGTCGAGGTGGGCCACCGTGGACAGCCGGTGGGCCACCACTATCACCGTCTTGCCCACCATGATCTCGTCCAGCTTGTCCTGGATGAAGCGCTCGGTGATGGAATCCAGGCTCGAGGTGGCTTCGTCCATCACCAGGATCGGCGCGTTCTTCAGCAGTACCCGGGCGATGGCGATGCGTTGCCGCTGGCCGCCGGACAGCTTGACGCCGCGCTCGCCCACCAGCGAGTCGTAGCCCTTCTCCATGGCCTCGATGAAGCCGCTGGCGCCGGCGCGGTGGATGGCCGCAGCCAACTCGTCCTGGGAGGCCTCCAGGCGGCCGTAGTGGATGTTCTCGCGGATGCTGCGGTGGAACAGACCCGGCTCCTGGGGAATCAGGCCGATCTGCTGGTGCAGCGAATGCTGGGTCACCTCGCGCACGTCGACGCCGTCGATCAGCACCTGGCCGCCATCGACGTCGTACAGGCGCAGCAGCAAGTTGAGCAGGGTCGACTTGCCGGAGCCGGAGGAGCCCACCAGGCCGACCCGCTGTCCAGCCGGGATGACCAGGTCGAGGTTCTCGAAGATCGGCTTGTCCGGCGAGTAGCCGAACGCCACGCTACAGAACTCCACCTCGCCCCGGCTGACCTCCAGCCGCCTCGCCCCCGGCTGGTCCACCACCTCGTGGGGACGGATCAGGGTACGCACGCCATTGGCGATGTTGCCGGTGGCCTCGAAGAATTCCAGGAAGCGCCGCGACAGGCTGGCCACATCGTTGATGATCAGCAGCGACAGGCTGGTGGACATGACGAAGGTGGCGATGCTGATCTGCCCGCTGCGCCAGAGGTACAGCGACAGCAGCAGCACGCCGACCTTCAGCAGCATCCCGGACACCGACTGGAACCAGCGGATCTTCTCCATGTAGCCGAAGGAGCGATAGGCCGCGCCCACCTCCCGCTCCAGGTAGTCGCCCAGGTAGCCGTGCTCGTAGGAGTGGCGGGCGAACAGGCGGATGTTGGTGAGGTTGGTCACCGCATCCACCACCTTGCCGGTGCTGGTGCTGCGCGCCGACGAGTACTGCTGCGCCAGCGGGTGGCTGCGCTTGGCCAGGTGGTAGCACACGACGATGAACAGCACCGACCAGCCGAACATGAAGGCCGCCAGCAGCGAGGACGCCGTCCACAGCAGCGCGGTAGCCAGGGTCAGGGTCACCACCAACGGAATCAGGTCGAACAGCAGGATACTCAGGGTCTGGTTGACCCCCAGCGCCACTTCGGAAACCCGGTGCGCCAGGGCGCCAGCGAACTCGCTGCTGACGAAGCGGTGCGAATGCTGCTGCAGGTAGGCGAACACCGCGTGGGTCACGGTGCGGCGCTGCTGCGGCAGCACGCGGATATGGCAGCCGGTGGCGGCGCGGGTGAAGAGCACCTCCAGCGCCACCAGGCCGGCAAAGGCCAGCACCGGCCAGTGCAGTACGGAGAAGGCGCGTTCCGCCGACAGGCCCTCGCTGACCAGCCGCGTGATCTGCCCCAGCCCCCAGGGCACCAGGATGGTACAGACCACCGCGGCGATCTGCAGGAGCAGGATGGCCAGGTACCAGGGCTTGTAATGGACGACGAAGAACAGCACGAACTTCAGCGGCGTATCCGGCAGGCTGCGGATGTTCCAGTCGAGCAAGGCGCTCGGCGGGCGGGGGATCAGTCTGAGAAGGCTCATGGCGGCGGGAGGTCCTTGGGGCGGATGCAGGCTCGGGTTACGCGGAGGCGGCGAGCGACAGGTGGAAGCGGGTCAGCGGCAGGGGTTCGCCGTCTTCCTCGAAGACGCGCTGGCTGGCGGCGTCGGCGCGCAACCCCAACTTGCGGTAGAAGCGGATGGCGCGGGCGTTGCCGTCGAGCACCCAGGCCGTGACGGCGCGGAAGCCGGCGTCCTCCAGCTCCTGCCGCGAGGCTCGCCAGAGGGCGCTTCCCAGGCCTCGTGCCCAGGCCTCCGGCGCCAGGTAGAGGGACATCAGCTCACCGGTGCCGGGCGGCACATCGGCATCGCGGCTGGCGCCGAAGGAACTCCAGCCCAGTAGACGGCCGCCCGCCTCGGCGACACGAATAGACCGCGCGCCATTGCCGATCGCGCCTTCGAGATAGGCCACGCGACGTTCGATGCCCTGCTCCAGGCGCTGCAGGTAAGCCGCCGACAGCAGGCCCTGATAGGCCGCCTGCCAGCTGCGCACGTGTACTTCGGCTATGGCCCTGGCGTCGCCGACCTGCGGTAAACGGATCACCACGTCCTCTTCTACAGACTCGATGCTCATTCCATCCCCCTGGTTCGCCAGTCCTTGCGGCGCTGCGGCCGCGTCTTCCCGAAGCACACCCCATGCCAATGGCTTTCTTCTTTTAATTCAGCTACTTGCAATCAATCATCAACAGCATCGCGGATGCTTCACGGTCACTTTGCTGAACCACTGTCGCCTCAGGAACAGCACTGCGCCCTCACCCGCTCACCGTGGCCCCGGCGCGCCGCCCCAGACGGCGGAACAGCAGCCAGGAGGTTGCGCTGACCGCCGCACAGAGCAGCATGGTCAGGCCGAGGTCCGCGACCTGGAGCCGCTCGTGGCCGCGCAGCGCCATGACCAGGCCGAGCAGGGTCGCCGCCAGGCCGACGGCCAGGCTCATGCTGAGCTGCATGGACATGGCCGACAGGCTGCTGGCCCGGCTCGTGCGCTCGCCGGGCACGTCGGAGAAGGTCAGTGCGCCGAGGGTGCTGAACTGCAGGGAGCGGATGATCCCGCCGAGGAACAGCACCAGCACCACCAGCCACCAGGGCGTGTCCGCGTCGAAGATGGCGCACAGCGCCAGCGAGGCACTGGTGGCCAGGGCGTTGGCCATGAGGGTGCGGCGGAAGCCGAAGCGCTGGACGATGCGCACCGAGAGGAACTTCATGCACAGCGCCCCGGCCCCGCCGGCCAGGGTCAGCAGGCCCGCTTCCAGGGCGCTGAGGCCGAAGCCCACCTGGAACAGCAGCACCAGCAGGAAGGGCTGAGAGGCGCTGCCCAGACGGAACAGGTTGCCCGCCCAGATGGCGGTGGCAAAGGTCGGGATGCGCAGCAGGCGCAAGTCGATCAGCGGCTCGGCCACCCGCCGCGCGTGGCGCAGGTAAAGCAGCGCGGCACAGAATCCGGCACCCAGCAGCAGGGCGATCCAGGCGGGCGGCAGCAGGCCGTGGCCGAGCGCCTCGAAACCGAACACCAGGCAGGCCAGCGCGCAACCGCTGAGGCAGAAGCCGGGGAAGTCCAGCGTCCGCCCCGGCTGCCCTGGGTAGTCCGGCACATGGCGCAGCACCAGGACGATGCCGAGCAGGCCGATGGGCAGGTTGATGAGGAAGATCCATTGCCAGGACAGCGCGCTGACCAGCAGGCCGCCCAGCGGCGGCCCGAGCACCGGCCCGATCAGCGCCGGCATGGTCAGGTAGGCCATGGCCCGCAGCAGGTTCTCGCGGCTCGACCAGCGCAGCAGGATCACCTGCCCCACCGGCACCATCATGGCCCCGGAGGCACCCTGCAGCAGCCGCGCCAGCGAGAGCTGCAGCAGCGAGGTGGCGGCGGCGCAGGCCAGCGAGCTGCACATGAACAGGCCGATGGCGCAGACGAACACCCGACGCGGGCCGAAGCGGTCCGCCGCCCAGCCGCTGATGGGTACGAAGAGCGCCGCCGCCAGCAGGTAGAGGGACACCACCAGGTTCATCCGCACCGTCGGCTCGCCGAACTCCGCCGCCATCTGCGGCAGCGCGGTGAGCACGGCGGTGGCGTCCAGCAACTCCATGAACAGCGCGCAACCGATGATGGTCGGCACCAGCCGGTTGAACGGCGATGCCAGGGGGATGGCGGTATCCCGCGCCAGGGGCTCCAGGCGGCTCACTCAGAACAGCCCGGATGTCGGCGGCTCGGTGCCTTTCAGGCGCCAGGCGCCGACCACGGCGGCCTTCCAATGGCGCGGGTTGTGGTTGGCCACCGTGCGGGCATTGCGCCAGTGGCGGTCCAGGTTGTGCCGGCGCCCGGTGGTCGAGGCACCGCCAACATCGAACAGCAGTTCGGCGGCCTTGAGCGCCGACTCCACCGCCAGGTACTGGGCCTGGGCCACATCCACCGCCGCACGGGTCACCGCGGCGCGGTCGAGATCCGCCTCCCAGGCCGCGTCGATGCTCTCGGCGGCCTTCAGCACCAGGGCTTCGGCGGCGAAGGCGCGGGCCGCGATCTCGCCCACCGCCAGCTCCACGTAGGGATCGTCCACCGAGCGCTGGGCGCTGCTGTGCTTGATCGGCCGGGCATGCTCGCGGGCGAAGCGCACGGCGTCGTCCAGGGCATTGCGGGCGATGCCCGCCTCCACCGCCGCGAGGAACAGCTGCAGGAAGGGCGTGACGATCGAGCGCTGCCCGTCCTCCTGCTGCCGCGTGCGGATTTCGTGGGGGTAGACCACCACGCCCTTGAGGTGGGTGGTGCCGCTGGCCGTGAGACGCTGGCCCATGGCGTCGAAGTCGTCCAGCAGCTCCAGCCCTTCGCGATCCCGCGGCAGGATGAAGGACACCGGCTGCTCCTGCTCGTCCAGGGCCACCGCGCTGACCCAGTCCGCGTAGAGCGAACCGGTGCTGTAGAACTTGCTGCCGGTGGCGCGGTAATGCGCGCCCTCGCGGACGATGCGGGCGCTGACCGCGCCATTGGCGCCGCCGATTTCCCAGCCGGCATTGCCCACCACTTCGCCGGCGAGGTAGCGCGGGAACCAGCGCTCGCGTTCCTCGTCGCTGCCCCGTGCCAGCAGCCCTTCGATGAAGGAGAAGCTCGGCCGCAGCGACTGGGCGATGTTGGAATCGGCGGCGGCCAGGTCGATGACGAAGGCCACTGTCTCGCGCACGCTGGCGCCGCTGCCGCCGTGGGCCCTGGGAATGCGCCAGGTGAGCAGGCGGTCGCTGGCCAACTGGCGGATCTGTTCGTGGGGGAGCTGTCGCTCGCGCTCCCGTTCGGCCGCGCCCTGGGCGATTTCGGGCAGCTGCGAAGCCGCCCGTCGCTGCAGTTCGGCGACGCCGAGGAAGCCGTGGATGGTGACGCTGGCGGGTAACGCGGTCATGTCGATCGTCCTGTCTGGCTGGGCCGCCAGCGCACGCACGGTGCGCAGGGTCCCGGGTCGTTGCTTGCGCATGGGGATACCAGTGATTGCTTCGCTCGGTTCAGATGGCGATGGCCTCGATGCGGATGCCGCGCTCCTCGCGAACGTCGAGTTTCGGGATGGCGCCCAGCAGGGCGCGGGTGTAGGGATGCTGGGGCCGCGAGAACACATCGCGGACCGGCCCCCTTTCCACCACCTCGCCGTCCTTCATCACCAGCACGTGATCGCTCACGTGCTGGATCACGCCCAGATCGTGGGAGATGAACAGGCAGGCCAGGCCGAGGTCGCGCTTGAGCTCGGCCAGCAGGTCGAGGATCTGCGCCTGCACCGAGACGTCGAGGGCCGAGACGGGCTCGTCGCACACCAGCACTTCGGGCTCCGCCGCCAGCGCCCGGGCAATGGCGATACGTTGGCGCTGGCCACCGGACAGCTCGATGGGCCGGCGCGCCAGCAGGCTCTCGTCCAGGCGCACGCGGCGCAGCAGTTCGATGGCCCGCTGGCGGCGTTCACGCCCACGCGGCACGCCGGCCACGGCAAGGGCCTCGGCCAGCACCCGCTCGACGCTGTAACGCGGATCGAAGGAACTCAGCGGGTCCTGGAACACCACCTGGATGCGCCGCCGCTCGGCGCGTCGCTCGGCGCCATCGAGGCCGGCCCAGTCCCGTCCGCGCAGGAGCACGCGTCCGCCGTCCGGCCGCTCCAGGCCGAGCACGATGCGGGTCAGGGAGGTCTTGCCCGAGCCGGATTCGCCGACGATGCCCAGCGTCTCCCCCGCACGCAGGGTGAAGGACACCCCGCCGACGGCGCTGCGGGACACACCGTCCGGGCCGGTGAATTGCTTCTTCACGCCTTCCGCCTGCACCACCACCGGGTCGTTCGGCAGCGATTCCCGCGGCACCGGGCGCGGGTCGCGGTTGCGCCAGATATGCACCGAGGCCGCCGCCCGCAGCAGCGACTGGGTGTAGGGATGGCGCGGCGCGTAGAGCACCTGCTCCACCGGCCCCTGCTCGACGATCTCGCCGTGGTGCATCACCGCCACGCGATCCGCCAGGCGCGACACCACCGCCAGGTCGTGGCTGACCACCAGCATGCCGGTGTCGCCGCCGCGCAGGGATTCCAGCAGCGCCAACACCTGGGCCTGTACCGTGGCGTCCAGCGCCGTGGTGGGCTCGTCGGCAATCAGCAGGTCGGGATCGCAGGCGATGGCCGAGGCGATCAGCGCGCGCTGGCGCAATCCGCCGGAGAGCTGGCCGGGATACTGGCGGGCGCGGAGCTCCGGCTGCGGCACGCCGACCGCGCGGAGCAGCTCGATCACCCGCGCGTCGCGGGCTTCGCGGTCAAGGTCGGTGTGCAGCTTCAGGGGCTCGGCGATCTCCTTGCCCACCGGCCGCAGCGGGTCCAGCGAGCCGAGGGCGTCCTGCATCACGAAGCCGATGCGCGCGCCGCGAACCCGCTGCCAGGTGCGCGCATCGAAGCCGCGCAGGTCGGCGCCGTCGAACAGCAGGCGCTCCGCCTCCAGGCGCGCCCCCTGTCCGGCGAGACCCGCCAGGGTCCGCGAGGTGACGCTCTTGCCCGAGCCGGACTCGCCCACCAGGGCCAGGCACTCGCCGCGGTAGAGGCTGAAGGACAGGCCCTTGAGGACCGGCGCGGCACCGCCGAAGCCCAGGCGCAGCTGTTCCACTTCCACCAGGGGGCGTTGCGGTGCGATCAGGGTGGTCATGCCGTCTTGCCCTCGTTGTGGCGCAGCAGGGCGCGGCCCAGCGCGGTGATGGCGACCACGGTGAGGGTCACCGTGAGCCCAGGGGCAGCCACCAGCCACCAGGCGTTGGCCAGGAAGTTGCGGCCCACCGAGAGCATCGATCCCCACTCGGGCGAGGGCGGCGGCGCGCCGAATCCGAGGAAGCTCAGGGAAGCCCCGGCGGCGATGCTGCCACCGATGCCGAGGGCCGCCAGGATCAGCACCGGGCGCATGGCATTGGGCAGGACGTGGCGGAGGATCACCAGCGCCTTCGGCAGGCCGAGGGTGACGGCGGCCTCGACGTAGGCCGCCTGGCGCACCAGCAGCGTCTGCGCACGCACCATGCGGGCGAAGCGCGGCACAGCGGCGATGCCCACGGCGACCACGGCATTGAGCAGCCCCTGGCCCCAGAAGGTGATGATCACCAGGGCCAGCAGCAGGTCCGGAAAGGCCATGAGCACGTCGACGAAACGCATGATGGCCGCGTCCAGCCAGCGCTGCCCGAGCCCGGCCACCAGGCCCAGCGCGACGCCGCCGACCAGGCCGATGGCGGTGGCCGCCAGCCCCATCAGCAGCGAGGCGCGGGCGCCATGCACCAGGCGCGTGAGGACGTCGCGGCCGTTCTCGTCGGTGCCCAGCCAGTGACTGGCGCTCGGCGGCAGGAAAGCATCGCGGGCCGACGCCGCGAGGGGGTCGCCACGCACCAGCCAGGCCGGTTCGAGGCTGGCCAGCACCAGCAGGGCGGCGAACAGCCCGGCCAGCAGCAGGCCGGGACGGCGCGGCAGCGCCAGGTGGAAGGCGATCCCGCGCAGCCCCGCCAGGGGGGCCGGCCGCGCCGGGATCGCATGCTCGGAAAGGCTCATGACGACTCTCCCGGGTCAGGGCGCCGGATTGGGCAGGCGCGCGTGGATGGCGTTGATCTCGGCCAGCAGCTCCGGGCCGAGGTCCAGGTCCAGGCTGGCAAGGTTCTCGTCCAGCTGCGCCAGGCTGGTGGCACCGCTCAGGGCGCTGCTGACGAAGGGTCGGCTGACGACGAAGGCCAGCGCCAGCTGGGCCGATGACAGGCCGTGGCGCTGCGCCAGCTCGACATAGCCGCCGACCGCGCGCTCGGCCTCCGCGCTGCCGTAGCGGGCGAAGCGGTTGTAGGGCGAGTTCGCCGACAGCCGCGCCCCTTCGGGCTGGGCGCCATCGAGGTACTTGCCGCTGAGCACGCCGAAGGCCAGCGGCGAATAGGCCAGCAGGCCGACGCCCTCGCGATGGCTGAACTCCGACAGGCCCACCTCGAACAGGCGATTGAGCAGGCTGTAGGGGTTCTGGATGCTGACGATGCGCGGCAGGCCGAGGCGCTCGGACTGCTTGAGGAACTCCGCCACGCCCCAGGGGGTTTCGTTGGAGACGCCGATGTGGCGGATCTTGCCGGCCTTCACCAGGTCCGCCAGCACCGCCAGGGTTTCCTCGATGGCCACGCTCTCCTCCTCGCCCACCCAGGGGTAGTCGCGCTGGCCGAAGTAGTTGGTGCTGCGGTCCGGCCAGTGCAGCTGGTAGAGGTCGATGTAGTCGGTCTGCAGGCGGTCCAGGCTGCCGTCGAGGGCTGCCACCAGGTTCTTGCGGTCGTGGTGGCTGCGGCCATCGCGGATGTGCCGGGCCTGCTGCGGCTGGCGCGCCGGGCCGACGATCTTGCTGGCCAGGACGATCTCGTGGCGGCGGCCGGTGCGCGCCAGCCAGCTGCCGATGTAGCGCTCGGTGGTGCCCCAGGTTTCGGCACGGGTCGGGGTGGGGTACATCTCCGCCGTGTCCACCAGGGTCACCCCCCGGGACAAGGCGAAGTCCAGCTGCCGATGGGCATCGGCCTCGCTGTTCTGGTGGCCCCAGGTCATGGTGCCGAGGCCGATGACGCTGACCTGGATATCGGTGTTGCCAAGTGTTCGGTATTGCATCGTCTGGATCTCACGCAAGGGAATTGGAGGGTCAGGCCGAGGCGCTGCGGCGCTCTTGTTCGAACTGGCTGCGGGGGTACGGCAGGCCGAGGTGGTCGCGCAGGGTGCTGCCGCTGTACTCGTGGCGGAACACGCCACGCTTGCGCAGCAGCGGCACCACCTCGTCGACGAAGATCTCCACGCCCGAGGGGAAGCTGTCCGGCATGATGTTGAAGCCGTCGGCGGCGCCGGCGAGGAACCACTCTTCGAGGGTGTCGGCCACCTGTTCCGGGGTGCCGACGATCAGCCGATGGCCGACGAGAATGCGCCGCGACAGCTCACGAACGGTGAGCCGCTCGCGCCGCGCCAGGTTGATCTGGGCCTCGAGGAAACCGTGGGAGCCCTTCTCGAAATCGTTCACCGGGCCGATGCGCTGCCACGGCAGTTCGGCGTCCAGGTCCAGTTCCTCGACGGGAATGCCCAGGCGCTGGGCCACCTGGTTGATCAGCCCGCCTTCACCGATGAAGGAGTTGAGGTGATCGAAACGCGCCCGGGCCTCGGCCTCGGTGCTGCCGATCACGGTGGATAGGCCCGGCATGATCTTCAGGTGCTCGGGGTTGCGTCCCCAGGCCCGCGCACGGCCCTTCATCTCCTGGTAGAACGCCAGGCCGTCGGCCAGGGTGGTCTGGGTGGTGAAGATGGCGTCGGCCCAGCGCGACCCCAGCGCCTTGCCGCCTTCGGAGGAGCCGGCCTGCACCAGCACCGGGCGCCCCTGGGGCGAGCGCGGCACGTTCAGCGGCCCCTTCACCGAGAAATGCCGGCCAACATGGTCCAGGGTGTGCACCTTGGCCGGATCGGCGAACAGGCCGCGGGCGGCATCGCCGATGATGGCGTCATCCTCCCAGCTGTCCCAGAGCTTGACGGCGATGTCGACGAACTCGTCGGCGCGGTCGTAGCGGTCCACGTGCAGCGGCGCGCCGGCCAGGCCGAAGTTCTGCGCGGCGGCGTCGCCGGCATTGGTGACCACGTTCCAGGCCACCCGGCCGCCGCTGATGTGATCGATGGAAGCGAAGCGCCGGGCCAGGTTGAAGGGATCGTTGTAGGTGCTGGAAGCCGTGGCGATCACACCGATGTGCCGGGTGGCCAGGGCCACCGCGGTGAGCAGCACGGTGGGCTCCAGGCGGCCGGCGGGTTGGCGGGCCACGTCGCCGGCCAGCGCCGGGCCGTCGGCCAGGAAGATGGCGTCCAGGGTGCCGCGTTCGGAGATGCGCGCGATGTTGCGGTAGTAGTCCACATCCAGGTAGGCGTTCGGCGGCACTTCGCCGGTGCGCCAGGCAGCCGAGTGGGCGCCGAAGCCGAGGATGTTCATGCCGATGCTCATTTGCCGGGGGTTGCTGCTCATGTCGGGTTCTCCTGGGTGGGCTGGCCCGCGTCCTGCCGGCGCGCGGCTTCGAAGCGCTCGGCCCAGGCTTCGCTGGGCACGGTGCCGTTGAGGTAGTAGTCGCCGAGATAGGCCTCGCGGAGGATCGCCGGGTTGTGGGAGGAAACGGTGCGCGCGTTGCGCCAGTGGCGGTCGAGGCGCCGGGTGCTGCTGGTGGCCGAGGCACCGCCCACTTCGAACAGCAGGGTGGTGGCCTCCAGCACCTGGCCGATGGCGATCTGCTGGGCCTGGTAGGCGCGGATATCGGCCTCGGCGTAGAGCTCGGGCGTCGCCCGGCCGGCCTTGTGGGCCTGCCAGGCGCGTTCCACGGCGGCGGCAACGCCTTCCACCAGGGACTCGGCGGAGAAGGCCAGGCTCGACAGGCGCCCGATCACCCGCTGCACCAGCGGATCCTGACGCGGGCTGGATTGCCCCGGGATGCCGAAGGTGCGCGTTCGCCCCTGGACGAAGGCCACGCCGTCGCGCAGTACCGCCCGCGCGATGCCGGCCAGGGTGGCCAGGTGCACCAGCTGGTAGAACGCGGTGATGTAGGTGGCGCTGCGCCCCTCGCCGCTGTGGAAGCGACGCAACAGCTGCTCCTCGTTCACCTTGACGCCCTCGAAGCGGGTGGTGCCGCTGGCCGTCAGGCGCTGGCCGAAACCGTCCCAGTCGTCCAGGCGCGTCACCCCCGGTGCACGGGTGGGGATGGCCACGGCGACATGCTCGTCGCCATCGCTGGTGGAAGCGGCGATCCAGTCGGCATAGAGGGTGCCGGTGCAGTAGTACTTCTCGCCGTCCACCCGCCAGCCATCGTCCTCGCGAGTCAGGGTCACGCTGTTGCGGGTGGCGTCGGTGCGCTCGGCCATCGCGGCGCCGAAGAGCTCCCCGGCGACGATGCGCGGGAACCAGATATCGCGGTGGGTATCCTCCTCGTCGTTGAGGCGGCCTTCGACGAAACCGAAGTGCGCCCGCAGTATCTGCGGCAGGTTGGAGTCGGCCTCCCCCAGCAAGGTCAGCAGGCGGAACAGCTGCGGCACGCTGGCGCCCAGGCCGCCGTAGGCGCACGGCACCCGCAGCGCGCCGAAACCGGCCTCGCGTAGCCAGGCCACCGGCTCGTGGGCCAGCTCGCGGCGCTCTTCCCGCTGCAGCGCCCCCTCATGGATGCGCGCGAAGATCGGCGTGAACCGCACCAGCAGCTCATCGTCGGCGGGCGGGGCGGAAAGCTCGGCGGGCGGCGTCGCGCCCGACTGGTCGTTGAAGATCATGATCGGTTCCTTGAGGGTCGGTGGCACGCTGTCCTCGTCGAAGAGCGCGCGCAGTTGGGCAAGTGCGGCGTGGCTCATGGGCGGGCCACCCGGGGATCGACAAGGCCGTTGAGCAGGTCCACCAGCAGGTTGATCACCACGTAGATCAGCGCCGCCAGCAGGGTGATGCCGATCACCAGGGGCACGTCCTTGTTGGTGGTCGCCTCGATCATCAGGCGGCCCACGCCCTGCCGGGCGAACAGCGTCTCGGTGATCACCGCGCCCCCCAGCAGGGTGGCGAAGATGAAGCCGGACAGGGTCACCAGGGGGATCAGCGCATGGCGCAGCGCGTGGCCGAGGCGCACCCCTGCCTCCGACAGCCCGCGTGCGCGGGCCATGACGATGAAGGGCTGTTCGAGGATGTCCTCCAGTTCCTGCCGCAGCACCTGGGTGAGGATCGCCGCCACCGGCAGGGCGAGGGTCAGGGTCGGCAGCACCAGGGATTCCCAGCCCTGGGAGCCGGCCGCCGGGAAGATCGGGAAACGGAAGGAGAACAGCAGCAGGAGCAGGATGCCGAGCACGAAGGACGGCATGGATGACAGCACCAGCTCGCCGCCGGAGGCCAACGACGTCAGCCAGCGCGAGCGCCGCGCGGTGGTCACCGCCACGCCGATCGACAGGAACACCGCCACTACCAGCGCGGTCCCCGCCAGCAAGGCGGTGGCGCCCACCTGCTGGGCGATGGCGCGGGTCACCGGAATGCGCAACCGGTAGGACTCGCCCAGGTCGCCCTGGGCCAGGCGCCCCAGATACTGGCCGTACTGGACCAGCAGCGGCTGGTCCAGTCCGTACTCGCTGCGCACCCGCGCCAGCACTTCCTCGGTGGGCAGGGCCTCCGGCCCGCCGAGGATGGCCAGCGCGGTGTCGCCACCCGTGGCGTTAAGGGTGACGAAGGTCAGGGTGGCGGCACCCCAGAGCACGCCGACGCCGGCCAGCAGGCGCCAGAGCAGGGTTCGGATGAGGGTCATGGTTGCTCCCGATCCAGCCAGACGCTGGTGAAGAAGGGGGTGTTGTGGGAGGTGTCGAAGACCACGCCCTTCACCTGCCGGTTGAAAGCGATGAGGCTGTGGTTCTCGTAGGCCGGAACCGCCGGCACCACTTCGGTCAGGCGCTGCTGCGCCTGGCTGTAGAGGCGCTTGAGCTCCTCCGGAACGCGGGACTGGCGAGCCCGTCCGAGCAGGTCGTCCAGCTGCGCGTCGCGAATGCGCGAGCTGTTCTGGCCGATGTAGCGCGGCGAGGTGATCTGGCGGCTGTGGTAGAGGATGTACAGGCCGTCCGGCGTGTTGGTGTGCCAGAAGCCGGCGCCGCTGGCCTGGTACTGGTTGGCGTTGCGGCGCTCGGCGGCCTGCAGCGGCGGCAGCATCTCGATGCGCCAGTCGAAACCGATCTTCTTCAGGTCCGATTGCACCGCCACCTGGTCGGCCGCGGGCGACAGCGGCGTTTCGCTGGCGATCACCGTCGCCGTCAGGCGAACCCCGTCCCGCGTGCGGTAGCCCTCGGCGTCCCGGCCTGTCCAGCCGGCCTGGTCCAGCAAGCGGTTGGCTTGCTCCGGGTCGAAGCGCAGCGAGTCCTGGAAGGATGGGTCGTAGTAGCGGGTGGTGGCCGAGAGGAAGTCGGTCTTCAGCCGGTACTCGCCGAAGCCGATGATCCGCCCGAGCCCTTCTCGATCGATGGCCAGCGCCACCGCCTTGCGCACGCGGACATCGTCGAACGGCGCCTTCTCGGTGTTGAAGGTGACCACCCGCAGGGGATTGCCGAGGTTTATCCGGCTGTGCAGTTCCAGTGCCGGGTTGGCGCGGATGGCGGCGGCCGTCTGCGGCGAGGCGTCGACGGTCAGGTCGTACTGCCCCGAGGCCAGGCTGCTGTAGCGGATCATCGCCTCCGGGACGAAACCCAGCTCGACGCGCTCCAGGTAGGCCGGCCCCTGGTGCCCGAGGAAGTCCGGCGCCCAATGGTAGTCCGCGCGGCGCACGAAGCTTATGCCCTGCTGGGGGACATATTGCTCTATCACGAAGGGGCCGGTGCCCACGGGACGCTCCACCAGGCCCTTGGGGTTCTCCCGCAGCGCGCGGGGCGACATCATCCCGAACCAGGACTGCGCCAGCACGTTGAGGAAGGGCGTATAGGGCTCGCTGAGGCGGGCCTGGAAGGTGAATTCGTCCAGCACCTTGCCGTCGACATAGGGGGCGATGTACGCGGTGGTCATGCCGGTGCGCGTGGCGGGATCGCGAATCCGCCCGAGGTTGGCCAGCACCGCCTCGGCGTTGAACTTCTCGCCGTCGCTGAAGCTGACGTCGTCGCGCAGGTGGAAGGTGTAGGTCAGGCCATCCCGGGAAATCTCCCAGGACTTCGCCAGCCAGGGGGTGATCTCGCCCTTGTCGTCCAGGTAGACGAGGTTGTCGAAGAGCATCCGGCCGAGCCACTTGGGATTGACCCCGGTGATCAGGTGCAGGTCGAGATTGCCCATGTCCATGGCTGCCGAGATGCGCAGGGTGCCGCCGGTATGGCCGGGCGCCTGTTCGACGTAATCGCTGGTGGGGTAGCTGACCGGCTCGCTGGGCGCGGCGGCGGGGCGCAGCGGCTGGTCGTCCGTGGGCGAGCAGGCCTGCAGGACCAGCGCCAGCAGCAGGGGAAATGCGCGCTTCATGGGCGCTCCCCTTCCAGCCAGAAGCTGGTGAACACCGGCGTGTTGTGGGAGGTGTCGTAGACCACGCCCCGGACCCGCGCGCTGCGGGCGGTCATGCTGTAGTTCTCGTACAGTGGGACGGCCGGAACCAGTTCGGTGAGCCGCTGCTGGGCCTGGCTGTAGAGCTGCTGGCAGAGCTGCGGATCGGTGGAGCGACGGGCCTGCCCGAGCAGGCCGTCGAGGCGGTCATCCCTGAGGCGCGCGATGTTCTGGCCAATGCGCCTGGGCGAGGTGATCTCCTGGCTGTGGTAGAGGATGAACAGGCCATCCGGGGTATTGGTGTGCCAGACCCCGGACCCGGTTGCCTGGTAATTGTTGGCCTGGCGCCGTTCGAGTATCTGCAGCGCTGGCAGCTGGACGATCCGCAGCTCCACGCCCACCTTGCGCACGTCGGACTGGATGGCCACGGCATCGGTGACCGACACCAGGTTCTCCGCCAGCAACACCTCGGCGCCCAGGCGCTGGCCATCGCGGGTGCGGTAACCCTCGGCATCGCGGCCGGTCCAGCCCGCCTCGTCCAGCAGGCGGTTGGCTTCATCGGGGTTGTAGCGCAGCGCCGCCTGGAAGGATGGATCGTAGAAGCGCGTATTGGCCGCCAGGTAGTCGCTCTTGGGCCGGTACTCGCCGAACCCGCTGATGCGCACTATCCCCTCACGGTCCACCGCCAGGGCGATGGCCTTGCGCACCCGCACATCGTCGAAGGGCGCCTTCTCGGTGTTAAAGGTCAACCCGCGGTTGGGATTGCCCTTGCGGATGCGGCTGTCGAAGGCCAGGTTGCGGTCGGCGCGGATGCCAGCCGCGTTCTGCGCCGGCGCGTCAATGCTGAAGTCGTACTGCCCGGCGGCCAGCGAGCTGAAGCGCACCAGCGCCTCGGGCACGAAGTCGATGTCGACGCGCTCCAGGTAGGCCGGCCCCTGATGGCGCAGGAAGTCCGGCGCCCAGTGGTAGTCGGCGCGACGCACCAGGCGGATGCCCTGCTGGCGCTCGTAGCGCTCCACCACGAAGGGCCCCGAGCCCACTGGCGCCTCGGCCAGTCCGGCAGGGTTCTCGCGAATGGCCCGGGGCGAGAACATCGCCAGCCAGGATTGCGCGAGCACGTCGAGGAAGGGCGCGTAGGGCTCGCGCAGGTGCGCGCGGAAAGTGAAATCGTCCACCACCTCGCCGTCCACGTAGGGGGCGATGTAGGCGGCGGCCAGGGGCGACCTGGTGGCCGGGGCGCGCATGTGCTCCAGGTTCACCCGCACCGCCTCGGCGTCGAAGCGCACGCCGTCGCTGAAGGTGACGTCATCGCGCAGGTGGAAGGTGTAGGTCAGGCCATCGGCGGAGATTTCCCAGGACCTGGCCAGCCACGGGGTGATCTCGCCCTTGTCGTTGAGGTAGACGAGGTTGTCGTAGAGCAGGCGGCCCAGCCATTGCGAGTTGGTGTGGGAAATCCCGTGCAGGTCCAGGGAGCCGGTGTCCTGGGCGACCGACACCCGCAGGGTGCCGCCGGCCTTGCCCGGCGCCTGCTCGAAGTAGTCGCTGGCCGGGTAGATGAAATCCCGGCCGGATGCCTGCGGCCCGGCGGCTTCCCCGGCGGGTTCGCCGCAGGCCGCCAGGAGCGCCAGGGCCACGGCGCCGGCCAGGTGGCGCAGATGTGCCGGACGAGGGAATCGGCGGGTCTTGATTGGGCTGTCTTCCATGCTGTCGTTTCTTCGCTCGATGGTTAGCCATGGTCCCCGTGGCGCGGACGCCACGGGGCACCTTGGGGTCAGAAGGCCACGGACACGCCACCGAACACGCCGAACTTGTCGCCCGGCGTGGAGCGCGCGGCATCCAGGCCACGGTCGTTGAAACCGGGGCTGACGGTGGCCGCGTAGAACTCGTTGGTGAGGTTCTTGAAGTCCAGGTAGGCCTGCCAGTCGCCGCCCGGGTGGTCGTAGCCGAGGGTCGCGCCGAAGATGGTGTAGGACGCGGTGTTGAAGGTATTGGCGAAGTCGACCGGGTAGGCGGATGCCGATTGCAGGTTGACCCCCGCGTAGAAGCCGGTCGGGTGGTCGTAGCGAAGCTCCGCCTGGTAGAAGTGCTTGGGAATGCCCGGCAGCTGGTTGTCGCCGAAGGTGGCGTCGTCTTCGTAGTAGAAGTCGTTGAGGGTGTACGACTGGCGCAGCACCAGCTTGTGACTGTCGCTGGCACCCCACAGCAGCGTATCCAGGCCGAGCTCGATCCCCTGGTGGATGGTGTCGCTGGCGTTGGCCTCGGTGATCACCGCCGCCGAGGTGGCGGTGGCCGGGAACAGTTCGACGGTCAGCAGTTCGTCCTTCACCTCGGAGCGGTAGAGGCTCAGGCTGCCGGCGAAGATACCCAGCTGTGCCCTGGCGCCCACCTCGAAGGTGACCGCTTTCTGCTCCTTGAGGTTCTTGTGGAACAGGGTGGTGGAACTCGAACCGCCCGGGAAGGACCAGGAGTTGGCCGGCTCGACCGACTTGCTGAGGTTGGTGAACAGCTGCACGTCCGGGTTCAGGTCATAGCGCAGGCCCAGGCGCGGCGCCCAGTTGTGCGCGTTGCGCGAAAACTCGTCACGGATCGGGAAGGTGATCTTGCTTTCGCGCTTGTTGTTGATCCACGACAGGCCGGTGATCAGCCAGAGGTCGGGCGCCACTTCCAGCTCGTTGCTGCCGAAGATCACGTGGTCGGCCGAGCCGCTGTAGTCGGCGACTTTAAGCAGGCGTTTGTAGCTGGCCAGCGCCGGGTTGTTGCCATAGGTGTGCACGCCGCCGTCGAGCTGGGTGGTGGAGAGCAGGCCGAGGCGGCTCTTGCTGGCCAGGCCGAAGAGGCTGTCCTCGCGCAGGTACTTGAGCGAGAGCGAAGCATCGCGGTGGGACCACAGGCTGCGCTCGGTGCTGCGGATGTCGATGGGGTAGTCGTGGAAGACCGCGCCCACTTCCAGGCTGGAGCGCTCATCGAGCACCAGGCTGGTCTTGTTGGCGATCCAGGTCGACCCCTGCTGCACGCGCGACAGGTCGAGGCGCTGGTTGAGCGGTACGGCCTGGCTCGGGTCATCCTCGATCTGGGCACGGGTCAGGTTGCCGGGCGTCTCGTTGTCCGTCTCGCGGTAGCGGTAGTAGAAGCGCGTTTCCAGCTCGGGGCTGAAGCGGTAGCCGAAGTTGCCCGCGATGCCCTGGCTGCTGGCCTTGGTCTGGTCCTGGAAACCGTCGCGGGCGGAGTCGGTGAGGCTGACGAAATAGTCGAAGTTGTCGATCACCTGGCCCGAACTGACCTGGTACTTGCGATAAGCCCAGCTGCCGAATTCGTAACGGGCCTGGAGGCGGTCGGCGTCGTAGCCGGTCTTGGTGACATAGTTGATGGCGCCGCCCAGGGCCAGTGCGCCATGGTCGAAGCCGTTGGCGCCGCGAAGGACCTCGGTGTAGCTCAGACCAAGCGGCTCGAACAGCTCGTAGGGCGTGCCCCCCGGCCCGGTGACCGGCAGGCCGTCGAACTCGAAGAGGATACCGGAGCGGAAGAAGCCCGCCCCCCGGTTGATGCCCGACCCGCGGATGGAAATCTTGATGCCGTCGCCACCACCAGCGGACTGGGCATAGACACCCGGCTGGTAGGCCAGGATGTCCGCGTTGGTGGCCACCCGGCCCTGCTCGACCTGCTCGGAGCTCACCAGGCTGGCGCCTCCCGGAACTTCCCTGATTTCTTCCTTCGCGGCTTCCTGGGCACTATCCACTTTCTTGCCCTTGACCTGGACCGTGCCCAGGCGCGTATCGGTCTCGGCGGCCTGCGCCTGGCCCAGACCCATGATGGCCACCAGTGCCCCCGCACCGACGACCTTCAGCAGCGGCGTGGGCCCCTGCTCCCCCCATACTTCAAGTTTCACTCGAATCACTCCTGTAACTGGCTGAACTTCAATATCGGCCCTCTATTCGTATAGTTGTGCGCTGAAGTTCATTTAGCAGCCTCCATGCCAACCCTGAAATTTCAACCAGATCAACAACTTAACCAAACCAATGAACAGCTCAAGGAACACTCGGACAAACAATCTGCTGAACAAGTGTTGGCCTGAAAACACCCGCCACTAAAATCGCAAGACACTGAAAAACAAGATTTTTCTCAACAACAAAAAAGCCCGGAGCTACTCTCGCAGTCCGGGCCAACCCTGATGTTGAAATTTGAACACTTTGCCTTGATGGCAATAACAGTTCGATAAGATCACCTGATTGACTCAAGCCGATAATTACCCTCCCGGTTTCCCTGACAAGATCTTTCTGAAAGCAAGTTTTACGGAGATTGATTAAAAGGGCCGCCTCTCCCCTGCCTGAAGAGAGGCGACCAAAGCCTGGTCAACGGGCGGTGATCACCGCCAGTTTGGTAATTCCCGCCCGCTCGATGGAGGCCATGGCGCGGGCCACGGCGCCGTAGTCCACCTGGTCGTCGGCCTGCAGCTGCACGCGCAGTTCCGGGTCCTTGGCGCGGGCCACCTCGAGGCTGCTCTGCAGCAGGTCGGGCTGGATCTCGTCCTTGTTGATGAACAGCTTGCCGGCACCGTCGATGCTCACCACCAGCGGGTCCTTCTGCTCGGGCGGGGCCACGGCCTCGGTCTTCGGCAGGTTGATCGGGATGGCGTTGGTCAACAGCGGCGCGGTGACGATGAACACCACCAGCAGCACCAGCATCACGTCCACCAGCGGGGTGACGTTGATTTCGGAAAGGACTTCGTCGTTGTCCTGGGTGGAGAAGGCCATGTCAGGAGGCCTCCTTCACAGTGCTCGCGGTGCGCGCCGGGGCGGGATTGACGATCAGTTTGAAGGCGCTCTTCTGCGCCAGCAGGTAGAAGTCGTGGGCGAAGTCGTCGAGGTCGGCGGCGGTCAGCTTGAGGCTGCGCAGGAAGTAGTTGTAGACCAGCACCGCCGGCACGGCGACGGCGATGCCGACGCCGGTGGCGACCAGCGCGGCGCCGATGGGCCCGGCCACGGTTTCCAGGCTGGCCGAGCCGGCCGCGCTGATGCCCTTGAGGGCCTCCATGATGCCCCAGACGGTGCCGAACAGGCCAATGAAGGGCGAGGTGGAACCGATGGAGGCGAGCACCGCCAGGCCGGATTCCAGGGAACGCCGCTCACGCTGGATCTGCTGGCGCAGGGCGCGCTCCAGGCGGTCCTGGTGGTTGATCGCCTGGCTCAGGTCGCCGGGTTGGCCACCCTGCACCTGGATGGCGGCGAAGCCGGCCTGGGCCACGTGGGCGGCAGCGCCAGCGTGCTGCTGCAGCCGCTCGGCGGCGCTGTCCAGGCTGGTGGCGCTCCAGAAGCGCTTCTGGAACTGGCGGTCGCGGCGCTTCAGGCGGGCGAACTGGATGCCCTTGACCAGGGCCAGGCCCCAGGTGACGACGGAGAAGCCGATGAGCAGCCAGATCACCAGGTGCTCGATGGAAGCGAAGGGGTTGGTTAGCAGGTCCATGGTGAAAATCCTCTGATCAGTTCAACTTGAAATCGATGGGCACGCTGACCCAGCCGTCGCGGGCCACGTCGCCCTGCTTGGCTGGCACGAAGGTCCAGCGCTTGACCGCGCGCAGCGCGGCTTCGTCGAGCAGCTCGCGGCCGCTGGATTTCTGTACCTGCACCTCGCTCGGCAGGCCGCTGGCGAGCACATGCACACGCAGCAGCACCGTGCCTTCCCAGCCGCGTCGCTGGGCGAAGGCGGGGTATTCCGGCGCCGGATTCTTCAGGTAGCCGGCATTGGCCGAGGGCGGCGTCACCGGTGCCGGGGGCGCTGGCGGCGCGGGCGGGGCCTCGGCCTTCGGTGCTGCGGGCGGCGGTTCCGCCGGCTTGGCCACGGGCTTCGGCGCGGGCTTGGGCGGCTGCGGTTTCGGCTTGGGCTTGGCCACCGGCTTGGGCGGCGGCTTCACCGCCAGCTCCTCCACCACCGGCGGTGGCGGCTCGACCACGGGCGGCGGCGGTTCCGGTGGCGGCGGTTCCACCACCGGCGGTGCCGGGGCGGTGAACTCGATGGTCATGGGCGGGATCTGCGGCGGCACCTCCGGTAGCGGCGGGGTGGGTTTCTGGCTCAACCAGTGCAGCACCGCGCCGTGCAGGACCAGGGCGAATGCGCCCAGCAGCAGAGCCTCGCGGCGGCTGAGCACGCGAGTGGAGCCGGGACTGCGGAAGACCACGCGATCCAGCGCCTGGCGCACCGGGACGCCGAGGTCGCGGACCTCGCCTGGGCGGCGCACTTCCTGCCAATGCAGTTCGCGGACGCTGTCGGCTTCGAGGACATTGCCCATGGGCAAGACTCCTGGGGATAAAAAGGCCCGGCCTGTGCCGCCGGGCTTGTTGAACAGGCAACCGGTGCTGGACCGGCGAGACGGCCGAGCTAGAGCGGTCGGCCATGGAGGAATGATTGGGGCGGAAGCCTTATCTCATAAAGTAATTTTTAATGATTTTGTAATTACTTTTAGAGATATATGATTTGTAACTTACTGAATTTGAAAGGAAAAACTTCAAGAATGCCTTGAGGGCATGGAAAATATGCCCGACAAGCATCGCGCCCCCGTAGGGTGCGCCGTGCGCACCGGCCCCTTGGCGCAGGGGTTTCGGTGCGTGCAAAAAGCAAAAAGCAAACGCCCCCGCAGGTCTGTCCCTGCGGGGGCGAATTCATTGCCGGATGGCCGCAGCGCGGCGCCGGGCTCAGGTTTTGCGGATGATCTGGCTGCGCTGGCCGTCGATACCCACCGGCACGTCGCCGGCCAGGGTCACGCGGCGGACGATGCGCGGCTGGGTGTCGTAGTCGTCCACGGCGTAATGCTGGGTCGCGCGGTTGTCCCAGATAGCCACGTCACCGGCCTGCCAGCGCCAGCGCACGGTGTTCTCCAGGCGGGTGACATGGCTCTGCAGCACCCCGAAAAGGTGCGCCGAATCCGACTGGGAGAAGCCCTTGATGCGCTTGACGAAGTGCCCCAGCAGCAGCGTGCGTTCGCCGCTTATCGGGTGCACCCGCACCACCGGGTGCTCGGTCTCGTAGACGGTGGACGTGAACACCTTGCGGTACTGCTCCAGCTTCTCGGCGCTGACATGGGGCCGGACGGCGGCATAGTCGTATTCGTTGCTGTGCACCGCCCAGAGCTTGTCCGCCAACTCGCGCAGCGGCGCTGGCAGGTCCTGGTAGGCGCTGGCGGTGTTGGCCCAGACGGTGTCGCCGCCGGCGGCGGGCGCCACCACGCTGCGCAGGATGGAAGCCTTGGGATAGGCGTCGACGAAGGTGACATCGGTGTGCCAGGAGTTGGCGCGCTGCCCCTCGGCGCCATCCAGTTGCAGCAGATAGTCGGTACCCTCGCGCACCGGCACCGTGGGGTGGGCTACCGGCTCACCGAGCAGCTTGGCGAAGGCTTCCTGGCCCTGGTCGTCGAGCTGGGTCTGGCCACGGAAGAAGATCACCTTGTGCTGCACCAGGGCGGCCTGGATGGCTTCGATGATGGCGGCGTCCAGCGTCCCGGACAGGTTGACGCCGCGGATCTCGGCGCCGATGCGTCCGCCAACGGGATGAATATCGAGTTCGACGGCCTGGGGTTGGCTGGCCAGTGCAGCAGTGCTCATGGTGCGGTCCTCGCGGTCAGGTGGGATGCGCCATATGCTTATTCGATATACGTCTAACAATTTATCGAATGCGCATTTGACGGAATAAGAGCCTGCATTTAAAACCCCAGGCAAACCCGCGACAAATACCTTCTCCCTATATTTTCGATGCCGGAAAAGCACCATGGACCTGCGCCAGCTCCGCTACTTCATCGCCCTGGTCGAACACCGTAGTTTTGTGCGCGCGGCCGACGCCATGGGCATCACCCAGCCGGCCTTCAGCCGCAGCATCCAGGGCCTGGAGCAGGACTTCGGCTGCCAGCTGGTGGATCGCGGGAACAAGGAGCTGCGTCCCACGCCCGAAGGCCATGTGGTGCTGCAACACGCCCTGCGCCTGGTGCAGGGGGCGAGCAATCTGCTGCGCGAAATCGACCAGATGACCAAGCTGGATGCCGGCGAGCTGCACTTCGGCAGCGGCCCGGCGCCGGCCGTTCAACTGGTACCGGACGCACTGGCCGATTTCATGCGGCGCTACCCGCGCATTCGCACGCATTTCGAGGTGAACAACTGGGAAGTGCTGGGACGTCGCCTGGCTCGCGACGAGATCGAGTTCTTCATTGCCGACGTGCGCCAGTTCGAGGCCGACCCGAACTTCCAGACCCGCCCGCTGCGGCCTCGCCACGGCCGCTTCTTCTGCCGTCGGGGGCACCCCTTGCTGGCCAAGGAGAGCCTGTCCACCAACGACATGTTCGACTACCCGCTGGCCGCCACCCGTCTGCCGGCGGGTATCCGCAAGCTGCTGGCGAGCTACAGCGGCAGGGCGGATTTCCAGCTGAGCCTGGAGAGCGACCATGTGCCGACCCTGGTACAGGTGGTGCGCCAGACCGACGCCATCGGCCTTGCCCAGCGGGAAACCATCGCCCCATTGCTGGAGCGCGGCGAGCTGGCCCTGCTGCACTGGCGCAACCTGCCCGAGCGGCTGGACAGCCTGGCGGCGCGCTGCGGCATCGTCACCCGCACCGGCTATCGCCTGTCGCCGGCGGCGCGGGCGCTGATCGAGGTGCTGGTGAAGTTGGATTCGATGGAGCAGGCGGCCTAGGTCAGCGTCCGGACCTCCCTGCAGGGGCGAATTCATTGGCCATGTCTGCGTTAGCTGTTGTAGCACCGAATGGAAGCGTCTAATACGGGATTTTCGGGCCTCCGTGCCCGCCTGACACATCCCTCTCCCCCGGCCCCCGCCCTGCGCCCCTGCCTGATCGCTTCGCGCTCAGGCGTTCATCGGCACCGGAAGCGGTGCTTCCGAAAGCGTGCCTCTTCACCCCGGAGGGAGAGGGGTGACTCGTGCCTGACAGGGCGCAGCAATCCTCATGCCTGATCAATGCCTGAATCGGTGCAGAAGCGGTGGGGCGGCGACTGCGCCCCGTCAGGAGGCCGAGCGGAATCGTTGCAGAGGGGGACGAGCGGCATGGATGCCGCGAGAGGCGTGCGGGGCCAGGGATGGCCCCTCACGCCGGGCCCCCGGCGCAACGATGGAGCGAGGGGAGTCCGGCGAAGCAGGACGGGGACGCCGAGTTCCGGATGCAGGGGCAAGCGTTTTGGTTCCTTTTTGGGGGGCGGCCATCCGTCGTTTGAAAAAGGGACTCGCCGGGGGGCGAAACAGGGATTCGTCGCCCGCTCGATAATCAGCTTGGCTCAGGACGCTCTAGCACTTAACGCAGACATAGCCAATTCATTCGCCAAGCGGGCCGCAGGACTGCCCCGAATCCGCGCCCTCACCCCAACCCTTTCCGCGCAGGCGCATTTGCTCGGGCATTCTTCCTGTGAGAGCGAATTCATTCGCGAATGTCCTGTGGATAAAAAAAGCCGCCTTTCGGCGGCTTCTACAACGTCCCTGTATTGACGTCCTGTCGATGACTCCCTGTCAGCGCGAGGCCTGCACCGGCCCCTGCGCCTGCAATGCCGCGTCGAGGAAACGCGGCTCCACCCAGTCGGATACCTGGAAGCCCCGGCGGATGAGGCGCTCCTTGGCCGCCAGGTCCACGCCCTGCTGCAGCCGGCCGATGAAATCGGCATCCAGGCGGGGATCGAAGTACTGGCTGAAGTTCTCCTTCGCCAGGTCATCCTTGAGGATCACCGGCGGGTAGCTGGCCAGGCGCGAGACCAGTTCCACATAGGCGTCCTTGTTGGCGTCGTCGCGCAGCCAGTTCACCGCCTGCTGCTGGGCCTTGACCAGGCGCCCCACCAGGTCGGGGTGCTCGCGGACGAAGGCGCCCGTGGCCACCAGCACCGCCTGGGTGCTGCCGGCACCTTGCAGGTCCCGGGAGCTCAGCGGCAGTTCGGCCAGGCCACGCTCGCGCAGGGCGAGCAGGTTGGCGAGGCCCCAGGTGGCGTCGATCTGTTTTGCCGCCAGGGCGGCGTTGGCGGCGTTGAAGTCGAGGTTGATCACCTTGAGGTCGCGCTCGCTGAGACCCTGGCTGGCCAGGGCACTGGCGAAGGAAAGCTGGTTGGCGGTGCCTCGGAACACCGCCACGCGCTTGCCCTTGAGGTCCTGGAGGGTCTTGATGCCGGAGCCCGGCACCACGCCCAAGTAGCTCTTCACCCCACGGACGTTGGCGCTGAGCACGCGGGTATCGAGGCCGTTGGCCTTGCCGATGATGGCAGCCAGGTCGCCGAGGTAGGCGAAGTCCGCCTGGCCGTTGGCCAGGGCTTCGTTGATCACCGGTCCCGCCCCCTTGAAGAAGCGCCAGTCGATGCGGATGCCATCCTTGGCGAACTCCTGCTCGAGGGTCTGCCGGTTGCGCAGCACGTCCACCACGCCACCGGCGCTGTGTTCGCTGCCGGCGCTGAGGTCGGGCACGGCGATGCGGATCGCATCGGGCTGGGCCGTGGCAGCCTGGGCGGCCAGGGGGAAGGCGCCGAGCAGGCCGATCAGCAGCGGCGAGGCAAAGGCCCCGAGGACGTGGTTAAGCAGGGTTTTCATGGTGGGCGCTCCTTGGCTGGCGGCCGCCGGCAACAGCCGGCGCTGTGGAGCAGAAGCTAGGCGTGAACCCATAGGCCGAACAAATATTAAAAAATCATTCTTTAGTAACTTTTTTGCCTAAGCCAGGCGCGACGGGGCCTGCAATAGGGCATGCAGCGCGCGCATGAAAAATATGAGGCAAACGCATCGTTCAGCGCTTTTCCGGTGATGGGCCGCCGTGTTCTTATCCATTTCAGTCATTAATTAATAAATTGTTATTCCATAAATGAATAGCAAAAGAACCATCGTTCGGGAGATGGAGATGAGCCGAACCCTGACCTGGGCGCCCGGCGCCCTCGCTGCGCCGGAATGGCTGCGCGGCCGTGCCGACACCCTGCTGCCCTGGTTGCTGCCCCTGGGCGTGGCCCTGCTGTGGGTGCTGGCGAGCCGCTTCCAGTGGATGAGCGCGCAGGTCCTGCCGGCACCCGCACTGGTCTGGCAGAGCGCCCTGGAGTTCGGCTCCGGCGAGCTCTGGGGCCACCTGTGGATAAGCCTGCAACGGCTGTTCTGGGGTCTTCTGGCCGGGGTTGCCGGCGGTCTGCTGCTGGGGACCTGGCTGGGCGCCTCGAAGCGCGCCGAAGCATTGGTCTATCCAAGCTTCGTGGCCCTGGCGCAGATTCCCACGCTGGCCTGGATTCCGCTGTTCATGCTGTTCTTCGGCATCGGCGAACTGCTCAAGCTGGTGGTGCTGATCAAGGCGGTGGTGGTGCCGGTGACCCTGCACACCCTGGTCGGGGTACGCGACGCCCAGCCCAAGCTGCGCGAGGCCGCCGCGGTGCTGCGGCTGCCAAGCCACCTGCTGTTCCTGCGCCTGCTGCTGCCGGCCGCCCTGCCCGCCTTTCTCGCGGGTTTCCGCCTGGCCCTGGCCACCGGCTGGACCTCGCTGCTGGCCGTGGAGCTGCTGGCCTCCAGCGAAGGCCTGGGCTACCTGATGGTCTGGGGCCGGCAGTTGTTCATGCTCGACCTGGTGTTCCTCTGCATCCTGCTCATCGGCCTGGTGGGCGCCGCCATGGATCGCGGCTTCGGCCTGCTGGAGCGGCAGTTGCTGCACTGGCCGCAACCCGCCACCGGCGAGCAACGCCAGCGCGGCGCCAGTCATGGCTGGCGCCGCCTGCAGGGCGGCCTGCTGCCCCTGGCGCTGCTGATCATCTGGCAGTCCAGCAGCAGCCTGGGCTGGGTCGACCACAATATCCTCGCCTCGCCCCTGGATGTACTGCGCGCCCTGGCCCAAGGCCTGGCCGACGGCTCCCTGCCCCATGCCATGCAGCTCAGCCTGCAGCGCGCCCTGGCCGGCCTGGCCCTGGGCGGCGGCGCCGGCTTCCTGCTGGGCCTGCTGCTGGGGCTTTCGGCCCGCGCCGAACGCCTGCTGGGGCCGAGCCTGTCGGCCCTGCGCCAGGTGGCCATCTTCGCCTGGGTGCCGCTGCTCACCGCCTGGTTCGGCCTGGGCGAGGCGGCCAAGGTGGTGTTCGTCGGCCTGGCGGCCTTCTTCCCGCTGTTCATCGCCACCCAGCGCGGCATCGCCAGCCTCTCGCCGCAACTGGAAGAAGCTGCGCGCGCCCTGCGCCTGGACCTGCCGAAACGCCTACGCCTGCTGGTGTTGCCCGGCGCCGCCCCGGCGATCTTCGCCGGCCTGCGCCTGTCGCTGATCTATGCCTGGCTGGGGACCATCGGGGCCGAATACTTCATGCCGTCGGATGGCGGCATCGCCAGCCTGATGCTCGGTGCCCAGCAGCTGTTCCGCATGGACCAGGTGATGGCGGCGATGCTGCTGGTGGGCCTGGTCGGCGCCCTGCTGGGCACTCTCGGACAACGCATCGAAACACGCGCGACGCGCTGGAGACACGCATGAATGCCTTCAATCCCTCGGCCCGGGAAGCGGCCAACCAGCCCCATGCCACGCCACCGCTGGTCAGCTTCGACCGGGTGGGCAAGGTGTTCTCGGTGGACGGCCAGGCCTTCGAGGCGCTCCAGGATTTCAGCCTGGCGATCAACGAGGGCGAGTTCATCGCCATAGTCGGCTCCAGTGGCTGCGGCAAATCCACCCTGCTGCGCCTGCTGGTGGGGCTGGATACCGACTTCAGCGGCGAGATCCGCGTGGATGGCGCGCAGGTCCGGGGCATAGGCGGCGAGCGCGGCATCGTCTTCCAGGAGCACCGGCTGTTCCCCTGGCTGACGGTGGCGCAGAACATCGGCCTGGGGCTGGTGAACGAGAAGCTGACCCAGGGCGAACGCGCGCGGCGGGTGCACGAGTTCGTGCAACTGGTGGGGCTGAATGGCTTCGAGTCGGCCTACCCGCACCAGCTTTCCGGCGGCATGGCCCAGCGCGTGGCCATCGCCCGCGGCCTGGTGGCCAGCCCGCGCATCCTCTTGCTGGACGAGCCCTTCGGCGCCCTCGATGCGCTGACCCGCCAGCAGCTGCAGGACGAGCTGCTGGCCATCCGCGAACGCTCCGGCATCACCACCCTGCTGGTCACCCATGACGCCGAGGAGGCCATCTACCTGGCCGACCGGGTGGTGGTGATGGCACCCCGACCGGGACGGATCAAGTCAGTGGTGGAGATCGACCTGCCGCATCCGCGCCAGCGCACCGGAGCGGACTTCCACCGGCTGCGGGAGGGGTTGCTGCACCAGCTCACCGGGGATGGCGACTACCTGCCGCCGGTGGCGCAGCGGGTGGAAGGGGTGCGGCCGGAGTTCATCGCGCTGTAGGGGCGAACTCATTCGCCAAGGACAGCGCAGCTGTCCCAAGGGTGGATGACGCTCTTTTCATCCACCGCCGGTGCCCCGCCAAGCCTCGCATGGTGGACCGGTGAAGCGTGGTCCACCCTACAAATGTCTGGTAGCACTGCGTCGTGGACCGGCGGCCTCACTCGGCGAGCACGATCTGGTTCTTGCCGCCGCGCTTGGCCTGGTACATGGCGGCGTCGGCGCGGGCATAGAGGCTATCCAGGCTGCCGTCGTCACGCAGGCTGGCCAGGCCCTGACTGACGGTGACGCCGAAGCTCTGGCCCTCGATGGTGAAGCCCAGGCGCTGCACCTCCCGCTGCAGGCGCTCGGCGATCTGCCACGCCAGGTCCGCCGGGCAGCCGGGCAGCAGGGCGGCGAACTCTTCGCCGCCGATGCGGCCGAACAGGTCGCCCCGGCGCAGGGCGTTGGCACCGCACTGGGCGATGCGCTGCAGCACCTGGTCACCTGTCTGGTGGCCGTAGGTGTCGTTGATCTGCTTGAAGTCATCGATATCCAGCAGGATGAAGGCCAGCGGGCTGCCGAACTGCAGCGAATGCTCGAACGCGCTCTGGGCGCATTCGAAGAAGTGCCGGCGGTTGCTGCTCTTGGTCAGCACATCTGTGGTGGCCAGGCGGTGCAGCTCACCCTCCAGGCGCTTCTTCTCGGTGATGTCCTCGGCTATGCCCACCACTATGGTCGGCTGGCCTTCCCCGCCGTGCTGGCTGATGAAGCACTTGTCGCTGATCCAGCGCAATTGGCCATCGGCGCGGATGATGCGGTATTCGCGGGCCTCGATGGCGCCCTTCTCCAGCACCTCGGCGAAGCTCTGGGCGGCATAGTCCACATCGTCCGGGTAGATGCAGTTGCGCCACTCGCTGTAGTCCGCCAGCAGCAGCGCGGCGGAGCGGCCGAACAGGCGCTCGTAGGCCGGGCTCACGTAGATGACCCGCTGGGCCTCCCAGTCGAAGGCCCAGAGCACGGCGTTCACGCTGCCCAGGAGGCTGCTGAAGATGGCCTCGCGCTCGCGCAGCCGTTCCACTTCGCCGCGGCTGTGGAGCAGGGCGAGGGTGAGTTTTTCCAGTTCGCTTGGGGATTCGAGGGACGTTTCCATTCGGCCGCTACCGTCACAGGACCTGCCTTCGACAGATTAGGCAGGTAAAAGTGCGGCGCAAAATCCAGCCGACGGTCAGGCGTGACTGGCGTGACGGAAGGCATCGAAGCGGTTGAGCAGGCGGTGCAGGACGAACACCGCCACCAGGGTCAGAAACACCGCCACGCACACCGACGACAGGCGGTAGGCGATGGAATACAGCACATCGTGCTGCGGCGTCAGGTACTGGCCGAAGACGATGGCCAGGGTGGTGAGGGCGCCGAAGCCGATGCCCTGGGCTCCTTCCAGCACGTGCAGGCGGGCGCAGCAGAGGGCGGCGGTCCAGTACATCAGGGTGACCAGCGGCAGCACGTCGTAATGGCTGTAGAGCACCAGTTGCAGGACCAGGCCGATGGCGCAGCCGAGCAGGGTGCCAAGGGCCCGGATGCGGCCGGCGAAGCGGATGCCGTTCCAGTGCATGGGAAAGAGCACCAGGATCGACGCCACCTGGGCCGACAGCGAGTCGCGCAGGTCGAAGCTCTGGAAGAGCATGAAGGACAGGGTGGCGATGGTGGCGCCGAGTACCGCCTCGTGGCGCTGGCTCGGGAGGTCCTTTGCTGGCGTCTGGCGGGGCGGGCGCGGCTCGGCGTCGGGGAACAGCCAGAACATCAGCCAGGCGATCAGCACCGTCAGGCCTGCGGCCACCAGGTTGCTGGCGACCAGGTCATGGAGGTGGGTATCCGGGTAGCTGGCGAAATGCAGCTGCATGGAGAGGAACACGCTGCCCAGGGCACCGAACATGAACAGCGGCCCCTGGGCCATCAGGCGGAAGCGCCAGAGAAAGGCGAGGAAGGCCAGCGGCGCCATCAGCTGCGGGCGGTCGCCGAACAGGCCGTAGATCAGCAGTACCTCGGCGCTCACCACCACCGCCTGCAGGAGGAACTGGCGCACCACGTGGGCGTTGATGCGCGGCGTCAGGCCGAGCAGGAGCATGGGGTAGACGCAGAAGAAGGCACCGTTGTCCCAGCCCATCAGCTTGCAGATGAACAGCCCCAGGGTGCCGCCGCCGGCCAGGCGCAGGCACTGCCTCAGATCGTTCTCGGCAAGGACTGTCCTGCGGCTCATCAGTACACGTAGTGCAGCAGGCTGATCAGGGCGATCTGCAGGCGGCCGAACAGGTCCGCCAGGTGCGAATCGCGCGGATAGAGCTGGACCGTGGCCTTGGCGCCGCTGGGCAGGGCACGGGGCAGGGTCTCGGTGAGGTTGACGTGCAGGCGCTGGCGCTGGGCGTCACGCACCCAGCGGTCGGACACCGCCGGCGCGGCGAGGTCGCCATTGGCGTCCAGTTGCCCCTCTTTCACCCCGGCATCGATGGCGCTGACCTTCGCCTCGAAGATGTGGCCCGGCAGGGCGTCGAACACCACCGAGGCGCCATCCTCCAGGCGTACGTAGCGCAGGGCCTTCTCGCGGAAGTCGGCGCTGATGTCGGCCTCGTCCGCCACCAGCGCGGCCACCGGGGCGCCGGCGTGCAGGAAGGCACCGGTGGACAGCTGCAGGTTGCTCAGGGTGCCGGCACGCTCGGCACGGACTTCGCTGTATTCCAGTTGCAGGCGCGCCTGGTCCAGGGCGTTGCGCGCCTGGCGCAGGCGCAGGTTGTCATCGCCCGCGGCACCGCGCCGGGCAGTCAGCTCGCGGATGCGCGCACCGGCGGCGCTCAGCTTGGCCTGCGCAGCCTGGCGCTGGGCCTCGGTCTGTTCATAGAGCTGGCGCGACACGTGCTGGCTCTGCACCAGGCGGCCCAGGCGCGCGGCTTCGCGCTGCAATTCGTTGGCCGACGCCTGGGCGGCGGCCTGGTCGGCGCGGGCGGCGGCGATGGCGGCATCGAGCTGGCGGTTGTCCTGCCCGGCCTGCTCCAGCGCCAGCTCGGCGGAACGCACGGCGAGGCGGAAGGGTTCCGGGTCGAGGCGGAACAGCAACTGGCCGGCCTCGACGTGCTGGTTGTTGGCCACGGCGACGTCCAGCACCTGGCCGTCCACCCGCGGGGCGATGCGCAGCACCGGGCGGGTCAGCTGGGCCTGGGGCGTGATGGGCATCCACAGGTCCGCCGCGAGAAAGTAGGCGAACAGCAGGACGAACAGGACGATGGCCGCCTGGACCCGACAGGCGAATCTTTGATCCGGAGTCATGCGTACCTCGAAGGACCCGCGCCAGGGCGGGCGGAAAGACGGGAACGGCAAGGCCTCGGCCATCGCCGCTCATGGGGCGAAAGTATATTTGCCGGGGAATCGTGGATAATCTGGCGATTTCGAGAAGCAGCCTTACACGGGGAGTAACAATGGACACGCTCCACAGCATGCGGGTTTTCGTGCGGGTGATAGACACCGGCAGTTTCACCGCCGCCGCCCAGGCCATGGACCTGTCCACCGCCCAGGTGTCGCGGCTGGTGTCGGAACTGGAGCAGCAGCTGCAGGCCCGCCTGCTGCACCGCACCACCCGCCGCCTGGCGCTGACCGAGGTGGGCGAGCGTTACCTGCAGCGTTGCCGGCAGATCCTCGGCGAGGTGGACGAGGCCGCCGCCGAGGCCCGTGGCGCCCATCTCAAGCCCCACGGGCGCCTGCGCGTGCACACCATGACCGGCCTCGGCCTGCAGCACCTCACCCCGCTGGTGGCGCGCTATACCGAGCTCTACCCGGAGGTGGTGGTGGAGCTGACGCTGTCCCAGCGCACTCCCGACCTGCTGGAAGACGGCCACGACGTGATCATCACCTTCGCCCGCGAGCTGCCCGACTCCCAGATGGTGGCCCAGGTGCTGGGGCCGATGTTCAGCGTGCTCTGCGCCGCGCCCGGCTACCTGAAGAAGCACGGCGTGCCCATCGGCCCGGCGGACCTGCAACAGCACCGTTACCTGCGCCTGCTGGACCCGCTCTACGAGGACAGCTGGGTGTTCAATGGCGAGCACGGCGAGTTCAACGTGCTGCCGGCCGAAAGCTTCCAGGTCAATGTGGCCGAATCCCTGGCCAAGGCCGCCCAGGCCGGCATGGGCATCTGCCTGCTGCCCTCCTTCGTCGCCTGCCCGCCCGTGCGCGAAGGCAAACTGCTGCGGCTGCTGCCGGAGTACCGCCTGCGCGAACGCAACATCTACGCGATCTACCCCTCGCGGCGCTTCCTCGACGCCAAGATCAAGACCTGGGTGGAGTTCCTCAAGGCCGAGCTGCCGCCCCTGCTGACCCAGGACGAAGCCCTGCTGGAAGATCCGAAGCACTGGGCGATCAACGCAAAATTATTGCGCCGAGAGAAATAGTCATTCACTGAAACCACTATTTTTCGCCTGTCATGACCTCCCTAAGATGGCGCCATGTTTCGCAAGAAACCATCCGAGAGGCTCAAGACATGCAACGCAATGTGATTTTTACCGCCATTTTCGCCGCTTTTTCCCTGTTTTTCTCGCAACTGACCCTGGCCGAAGAATCCAACACCTTTGTTGCGCGCAACGCAGCGCTGGCCGAGCAGCGCGCCGATGCCGCCCAGCAGGAAGCCGTCGCCAGGCAGGGCACCGAACAGCACAAGCAGGCCGACGTCCGCCAGGACAGCTGATCCCGGTTTTCCCGCTCTCTACCTCCTGACGTTGATGCGTGACAGCTCCTATATCGACGTCCTGTTCAGGCCGCTCACGATGAGCGGCCTTTTTTTGCATTGTCCACAGGGAACGCCGGGAGGTTTAAGTTCCCCGAGTGGCAGGGTGAGGTCGGAGACTCCGCAGGATGAGGCCGGTGCCGGCCTGCGAAGGGCAGCGCAGCTGCCCCGAAATCTTCCCCAAAAATGAAAAAGGCCGGCATCTCTGCCGGCCTCTTCATGGGCACTTCCAGCGTCAGGCGGCGGCCGGACGCAAGGAGTAGGTCTTCAGCTGTTCGGCGAAGTCGCGCAGGGACTGGATGCCGCTGGCCTCGGCCTCGTGCACCCACTGCTTCATGGCTTCGAGCATGTCGTGGCCGTTGCTGCTGGTCTTCACCCAGATCTGCTGCAGCGCCAGGCGCTTCTCGTAGATCACCTTCAGTGCCTGGCTCTGCTCCAGCATGGCGGCGATGCGCGCCTGGTGGCCCTCGTCCAGCAGGCTGGTCTCGCGGGACAGCAGGCGCTTGGCGCGGCGGAACAGGTGGCGCACCGACTCGTCGGCCTTGGCCAGTTCCTGCTTCACCAGCGGCGCGATCACCAGCTTGCGGTACTGGGCCATGATCTGGAAGCGGTTGTTGAGGATGGCCATGGCGGTGTCCATGTCCAGGTTGCCCTTGCCTTCCACGCGGTGGGCGATGGGCGCCACGCGCTGCACCTTGGCCAGGCCCAGCACGCTGAACAGCTTGATCCAGGCCCAGCCCATGTCGAACTCCCACTTCTTCACCGAAAGCTTGGCGGAGTTGGGGTAGGTGTGGTGGTTGTTGTGCAGCTCCTCGCCGCCGATGAGGATGCCCCAGGGCACCAGGTTGGTGGCGGCATCGCGGCATTCGAAGTTGCGGTAACCGATGGCGTGGCCCAGGCCGTTGACCACGCCGGCGGCCCAGAACGGGATCCAGACCATCTGCACGGCCCAGACGGTCAGGCCGAGGGCACCGAAAAGCGCCAGGTCGATCAGCGCCAGCAGCGTCACGCCGCCGATGGGGTAACGGGAGTAGACGTTGCGCTCCAGCCAGTCATCCGGGCAGTTCTTGCCGTAGATGCGCAGGGTTTCTTCGTTCTTCGCCTCGATCTGGTAGAGCTCGGCGCCTTTGCGCAGCACGGTCCACAGGCCCTTGACCACCGGGCTGTGGGGGTCGTCGGCGGTTTCGCACTTGGCGTGGTGCTTGCGGTGGATGGCAGTCCACTCGCGGGTGTTCATGCCGGTGGTCAGCCACAGCCAGAAACGGAAGAAATGCTTGAGCGCCGGATGCAGCTCCAGGGAGCGGTGCGCGGAATAGCGGTGCAGATAGACGGTGACGCTGACGATGGTGATATGGGTCAGCACCAGGGTGACCGCCACCAGTTGCCATGGCGACAGGTCGAGAAATCCGTTGTACCACATGGATGGTGTTGCCTCGGGTGAAGTGATCGGGGCTCATCGAACAAGCCAGGCCCCGATTATCACAAAGCGCCTGCAGAAAACCATCCCGTCTTTTAGATAGAAGCCCCCCGGTCGTCGGTTGCCTCCTATAATGCGCTCCTTCGCGTTTGTCGCAGCCAGGAAGGCCGAATCCATGCGTTCCAAGTTCAGCGCTCTCAGACTGGTGCTGCCCTATTTCATTCTCGCCAGCCTGTGGGTGCTGTTCAGCGACCGCATGCTCGCCGCCCTGGTGGGCGACCCCGGAAAGCTCGCCGAACTGCAGACCACCAAGGGCCTGCTCTTCGTCCTGATCACCAGCCTGCTGCTGTTCGCCCTGGTCTGCCTGCACCTGCGCCGCCTGAAGGGCTACCTGGACGCCCGTCGCGCCCATGAAAGCAGCCTGCGCCAAGCCGCCGCGGTGTTCGACAGCACCCAGGAAGGGGTGCTGGTCACCGATGCCGAGAGCCGCATCGTCCACGTCAATCGCGCCTTCGCCCGCATCACCGGCTTCGAAGAGGCCGAGGTGCTGGGCGAGAACCCGCGCATCTTCAGCTCCGGGCGCCACGCCCAGGCCTTCTACCAGGCCATGTGGAACGCTCTGGAGAACCGCCGGGAGTGGAGCGGCGAAGTGTGGAACCGACGCAAGGACGGCGAGATCTACCCGCTCTGGCAGAACATCCGCGCCATCCATGACGACGACGGCCAACTGACCCACTACGTCGCGGTGTTCTCCGACATCAGTGCTATCAAGCGCTCCCAGCGCGAACTGGACTTCCTCGCCCACCACGACCCCCTGACCAACCTGCCCAACCGCCTGCTGTTCACCGAGCGTGTCGAGCAGGTGCTGGAGCGCGCCCACCGCGAGAACCAGGGCGGCGCCGTGCTGCTGCTCGACCTGGACCATTTCAAGCACATCAACGAAAGCCTCGGTCACTCCCAGGGCGACCGGCTGCTGAAGATGGTCGGGGTGCGCCTGCAGGCGCTGCTGGGAGGCGGCATGACCCTGGCCCGCCTGGGCGGCGACGAATTCGGCCTGCTCTGGGACGACTGCCCCCAGGCCGAGCAGGCGGCGGACCTGGCCGAGCGCATCCGCATGCAACTGGCCAAGCCCTTCCATCTCGGCGGCCGCGACCTGTTCATCGGCACCAGCCTGGGCATCAGCCTGTTCCCGACTGACGGCGGCCAGGTCGAGCAGGTGATGCGCAATGCCGACTCGGCGCTGTTCAAGGCCAAGAGCGCCGGACGCGACACTTATGCCTTCTACAGCCAGGAGCTGACCGAGCAGGCGCACCAGCGCGTCGAGCTGGTCAGCGCCCTGCGCCGGGCCCTGGAACAGGGCGAACTGCGGGTGCACTACCAGCCGGTGCGGCGCCTGGCCGATGGCCGGCTGATCGGTTTCGAGGCGCTGGTGCGCTGGGAGCATCCCGAACGCGGCATGGTGTCGCCAGGCGAATTCCTGCCGATTGCCGAAGAAAGCGGCCTGATCGGCAATATCGACGCCTGGGTTCTGGAGCAGGCCTGCCGGCAGATGCAGCGCTGGCTGGAACAGGGACGCGAACTGGCCTTCGTCGCGGTCAACCTGTCCTGCCGGCTGTTCCGCCGCGCCGAGCTGGGAGGCGACGTCGAGCGGATCCTGGCCATCACCGGCCTGGCACCGCAATACCTGGAGCTGGAGATCACCGAAAGCGCGGTGATGGAGGATCCGGACACCGCCGAAGCCCTGCTCACCCGCCTGCGCGAGCTGGGCGTGCGCCTGGCCATCGACGATTTCGGCACCGGATATTCCTCGTTGCAGCGTCTCAAGCGCCTGCCGGTGCACAAGCTGAAGATCGACCAGAGCTTCGTCCGAGGGCTGCCGGAAGACCAGAACGATATCGCCATCGCCCGCGCCGTTACCGCCCTTGGCCACAGCCTCGGCCTCAGCGTACTGGCCGAGGGCATCGAGGCCGCCGAGCAGGCAAGCTTCCTGCGCGACCTGGGCTGCGACTACGGCCAGGGCTACCTGTTCAGCCGCCCGCTGCCGGTGGCGGCGGTGGAGAAGCTCTGGCAACCGGCCTGAGCGCCACAGCGGGCCCCGGCGCTCCCCGTGCGTCACTGGACACAGCACGCAAGACAAGATTTCGGTTATATAAAAATTCTTAAATAGTATTTTTAAGAATATTCAGACCCTGCCTAAGATGCGCTCCATGCCACGCGGAAAACCCATCCCGTCCATCGCCGCGTGCAAGATCAACAGGAGCACGACCATGAGCGCAACCCTCCGCAGCCTGGAAGGCCAGGACGAAGCCAGCATCCTGCGTGAAATCCAGAGCGCCCTGCACGGCCTGCGTTTCGGCTCGGTGGAGATCACCGTGCACAACGGCCAGGTGGTGCAGATCGAGCGCAAGGAAAAGTTCCGCCTGCAGCAGCCGAACAACCGCCACAGCTGATCACGAGTTCTGCGCCGCAGGCTCGAGGCCCGACCGGACGGCCGGAGGGCGTTTCGACGAACCCAAAACAACCAGCCCTAGCCAACACCTAAAAAGAATTCAGTCTTCCAGGAGCTCGATAATGTCGATTCGCCGTTTCGCCCTCGCCGCCCTCGCCAGCGCCCTGATCGCCGGCCCGGCTGCCGCCGCCACCGAACTGCTCAACGTGTCCTACGATCCGACCCGTGAGCTCTACCAGGAATACAACGCCGCCTTCGCCAAGCACTGGAAGGCCGAAGGTGGCGACGATGTGAAGGTCCAGCAATCCCACGGTGGCTCCGGCAAGCAGGCCCGCGCAGTGATCGACGGCCTCAAGGCCGACGTGGTGACCCTGGCGCTCGCCGGTGACATCGACGAGCTGCAGAAGATCGGCAAGCTGATCCCGGAAAACTGGCAGGCGCGCCTGCCGCAGAACAGCACCCCCTACACCTCGACCATCGTGTTCCTGGTGCGCAAGGGCAACCCCAAGGGCATCAAGGACTGGGGCGACCTGACCAAGGAAGGCGTGGAAGTCATCACCCCGAACCCCAAGACCTCCGGCGGCGCCCGCTGGAACTTCCTGGCCGCCTGGGCCTGGGCCAAGAAGCAGTACGGCAGCGACGCCAAGGCCCAGGAATACGTGAAGGAGCTGTACAAACACGTGCCGGTGCTGGATACCGGCGCCCGTGGCTCGACCATCACCTTCGTCAACAACCAGATCGGCGACGTGCTGCTGGCCTGGGAGAACGAAGCCTTCCTGGCCCTGAAGGAACAGGGCGGCGAGAACTTCGAGATCATCGCGCCGAGCCTGTCGATCCTCGCCGAGCCGCCGGTATCGGTGGTCGACAAGAACGTCGACAAGAAGGGTACCCGCAAGGTGGCCGAAGCCTACCTGCAGTACCTGTACAGCGAGGAAGGCCAGCGCATCGCGGCGAAGAACTTCTACCGTCCGCGTAACGAGAAGGTCGCGGCCGAGTTCACCAAGCAATTCCCGAAACTGGACCTCGTGACCGTGGACAAGGACTTCAACGGCTGGAAGGAAGCGCAACCCAAGTTCTTCAACGACGGCGGTATCTTCGACCAGATCTACCAGGCGCAATGATCGCCGAGGCGAAACCGTGGCAAGTAGGGTGGATCACGCTTCACCGATCCACCATCGGCCTCCACGGGGTGCCGCTGGTGGAAGTGAAAAGCGACTTCCACCCTGCTGCCTGATGGGTCCCCACCCATCGACGGGGCTCCAGGGATGGAGCGAAATCCAGGCCTGATCCACGGATCGGGCCTGTTTGCCGGAAGCGGCTCGACGGGGCCGGTTCCGGAAAAACCAAGCGTTCCAACGCAGAGTAAGGACAGAACATGTCACGACGCATCTCCCCGGTCATACCCGGCTTCGGGCTGACCCTGGGATACACCCTGGTGTATCTCAGCCTGCTGGTCCTGATCCCACTGGGAGCCCTGTTCCTCAAGACCACCGAGCTGACCTGGGTCCAGTTCTGGACCATCATCAGCGCCCCCCGCGTGCTCGCCGCCCTCAAGCTCAGCTTCGGCACCGCCCTGGCCGCCGCGGTGATCAACGGCATCATCGGCACCCTGCTGGCCTGGGTGCTGGTGCGCTACGACTTCTTCGGCCGCAAGGTGATCGACGCCATGGTCGACCTGCCCTTCGCGCTGCCGACCGCGGTCGCCGGTATCGCCCTCACCGCGCTCTATGCGCCGGCCGGCCTGGTGGGCCAGTTTGCCACCGACCTCGGCTTCAAGATCGCCTACACCCCGCTCGGCATCACCCTGGCGCTGACCTTCGTCACCCTGCCCTTCGTGGTGCGCACGGTGCAGCCGGTGCTGGCGGACATTCCTCGCGAGGTAGAGGAAGCCGCCGCCTGCCTCGGCGCCAAACCACTGCAGATCTTCCGCCATGTGCTGCTGCCGGCCCTGCTGCCGGCCTGGCTGACCGGTTTCGCCCTGGCCTTCGCCCGCGGCGTGGGCGAGTACGGCTCGGTGATCTTCATCGCCGGCAACATGCCGATGAAGACCGAGATCCTGCCGCTCTTGATCATGGTCAAGCTGGACCAGTACGACTACACCGGCGCCACCGCCATCGGCGTGCTGATGCTGGTGGTGGCCTTCATCCTGCTGCTGCTGATCAACCTGCTGCAGCGCCGCATCGAAACCCCTTGAGGAGAACGCCATGAGTTCCGCAACGCTGACCACAGCGTCCTCCGCCAACGCCGCCCGCCGCGGCAGCGCCTGGGGTCGCCGCATCCTGATCGTCGCCGCCTGGCTGGCCTTCGCCCTGTTCCTCCTGCTGCCGCTGCTGGTGGTGCTGAGCGAGGCGCTGAAGCAGGGGCTGGGCACCTTCTTCACCGCCATCTTCGAGCCGGACGCCCTCTCCGCCCTGAAGCTGACCCTGATCGCCGTGTTCATCTCGGTGCCGCTCAACCTGGTGTTCGGCGTGGCCGCCGCCTGGTGCGTGAGCAAGTACGAGTTCCGCGGCAAGAGCCTGCTGGTGACCCTGATCGACCTGCCGTTCTCGGTCTCGCCGGTGATCGCCGGCCTGATCTACGTGCTGCTGTTCGGCGCACAGGGCTACTTCGGCGAGTGGCTGCAGGACCGCGACATCCAGATCGTCTTCGCCGTGCCCGGCATCGTCCTGGCCACCATCTTCGTCACCTTCCCCTTCGTCGCCCGCGAACTGATCCCGCTGATGCAGGAACAGGGCACCCAGGAGGAAGAGGCCGCGCGCCTGCTCGGCGCCAACGGCTGGCAGATGTTCTGGCACGTGACCCTGCCGAACATCAAATGGGGCCTGATCTACGGCGTGGTGCTCTGCACCGCGCGGGCCATGGGCGAGTTCGGCGCGGTATCGGTGGTCTCCGGCCACATCCGCGGCGTCACCAACACCCTGCCGCTGCACGTGGAAATCCTCTACAACGAGTACAACCACGTCGCCGCCTTCAGCGTCGCCAGCCTGCTGCTGGTCCTGGCCTTGTTCATCCTACTGCTCAAGCAGTGGAGCGAGTCGCGTCTTTCCCGCCTCAAATCCAGTGCTGATGAGGAATGATTCATGAGTATCGAAATCCGTAACGTCAGCAAGAACTTCCACGCCTTCAAGGCGCTCGACGCGATCAACCTGGATATCCACAGCGGCGAGCTGGTGGCGCTGCTCGGCCCGTCCGGCTGCGGCAAGACCACCCTGCTGCGGATCATCGCCGGCCTGGAAACCCCGGACGTGGGCAGCATCGTGTTCCACGGCGAGGACGTCTCCCAGCACGACGTGCGCGATCGCAACGTCGGCTTCGTGTTCCAGCACTACGCCCTGTTCCGCCACATGACGGTGTTCGACAACGTCGCCTTCGGCCTGCGCATGAAGCCCAAGCGCGAGCGCCCGAGCGAGTCGGCAATCAAGGAAAAGGTCCACGAGCTGCTGAACATGGTGCAGCTGGACTGGCTCGCCGACCGCTACCCGGAACAGCTCTCCGGCGGCCAGCGCCAGCGTATCGCCCTGGCCCGCGCCCTGGCGGTGGAGCCGAAGATCCTGTTGCTGGACGAACCCTTCGGCGCCCTCGACGCCAAGGTGCGCAAGGAGCTGCGCCGCTGGCTGGCGCGCCTGCACGAGGAGATCAACCTGACCTCGGTCTTCGTCACCCACGACCAGGAAGAAGCCATGGAAGTGGCCGACCGCATCGTGGTGATGAACAAGGGCGTGATCGAACAGATCGGCGCACCGGGCGAGGTCTACGAGAACCCGGCCAGCGACTTCGTCTACCACTTCCTCGGCGATTCCAACCGCCTGCACCTGGGCGACGACCAGCACCTGCTGTTCCGTCCCCACGAAGTCTCGCTGTCGCGCCAGGAAGTGGCCGAACACCGCGCCGCCGAGGTCCGCGACATCCGCCCCCTGGGCGCCATCACCCGGGTGACCCTCAAGGTGGAAGGCCAGGACGAGCTGATCGAGGCGGAAGTGGTGAAGGACCACGACAGCCTGGTGGGCCTGGTGCGCGGCGAAACGCTGTTCTTCAAGCCCAAGGCCTGGCAGAAGGCGGCGGGGTTCTGAAATCGGGCAGAGGGGGCCAGCGCGGCCCCTTCTGAAGGGCGGCACCAGCAATGCCGGAAATCACGAGCAGCGCACAAATCACTCTTTCGGGTAATAGCCTCCGGGGCCGCTCGCAGTAGGCTGTGAACGCACCGCATCGACTCCTCAGAACAAAAAAAACAGGAGCACCCGACATGATCCGCAAGGTCCTGCTGTACCCGCTGCTCAGCCTTCTCTGCTTCGCCGCCGTCGCCCGTGCCAACGAACTGCCACCGCTGGAACAGGTGCAGGTCCACGCCAGCCGCGCCACCAGCAGCCTGCTGCTGTTCCGCGGCGAAGGCTTCCAGGAAGTCCACTCGGCCCGCATGCGGGCTGACCTCAAGGCGCTGGATGACGCCTTCATGCGCATCGCCGAGCCGAGCGAAGCGGTGCGCAAGACCCATGACGAACTCGTTACCCAGCTCGACCGTGGCGTTTCCTTTGGCCCCAACGAGGACGACATGCCCTGGCGCTACCCCCAGGAACTGGCCAAGGCCCTGCGCGACTTCCTCATCGCCGCCCGCACCCAGGCCGGTGACGCCGGAGGCGATGAATTGCCGGCCAAGGTGGAATACCTCAACGTGCAGTACCTGAGCCGCGCCTATATCGGCACCTTCGAGATTTCCCGCGAGAACGGCGACAGCTATATCGGCCAGGACGAACGCCGCCTGCTGCCGGACATCGACCAGCAACTGGCACCGCTGGACGACAAGGCGGACCCGAACCTGGCCAAACTGAAGACCCGCTGGAGCTTCCTGAAGGCCGCGCTGAGTGACATGAACAGCCAGAGCAACGCCCTGGTCAGCACCTCCGGCCGGCCCTACGCGCCGATGGTGGTGGACCGCCATGCGCGGTCGCTGAGTGGGCAGTTGCTGGCGCTGGATGCCCCGTCCCCCGCTCCGCGCCCCGGCCTTAACGCTTCGCGTTAAGGCGCTCATCGGCACAGGAAGCGGTGCTTCCGAAAGCGTGCCTCTTCGCCCCTGAAGAGGAGAGGGGTGACTCGCGCCTGAGACTTTGGATGCAGCCGGCAACTCGGAGCGGAATTGAGCAAGGCATCTGATCGCAGCACGGACTGCCCCCCCTCTCCCTTCAGGGAGAGGGGCTGGGGGAGAGGGATTGCGAGGTCAAACCGCCGCCTTCTTCCCCCGAATGCAGGTCGGCCCCGCCCGCTCTTCCACGGCGCGCTCGACGTCCTTGCGCATCCCGAACAGGAAGCCCAGCTCGGCCACCACGAACAGCGGCCCGATGATCAGCCCGGTGAGGTCGTCGACGAAGGCCGGCTTGCGCCCCTCGTAGTAGTGGCCGACGAACTGGATCACCCAACCCACCACGAACATGCCGAGGCCGGCGCCAAGCCAGATTGCGGTGTCCTGTACCGCGAGCGCTGCGCCCACCCAGAGGCTGAGCCAGAGCAGCACGGCCATCACCAGGCCGTAGCGCAGGTCGAGGCGGAAGTAATAGAGCGCCGACAGCAGGCTGACCGCCACTGCCGGGGACAGCCAGAGACCGAAGACGTCCAGGCCCGGGCGCGACAACAGCACGGCGACCGCCACCACGATCAGCGGGATGCCGACGAAGTGGCTGGCGATATTGCGGCGGTCGCGGTGGTATTCGGCGTACTGGCCAAGTTGCTGGATGAGGGTTTTCATTGTTTTGTCCTCGGGTTGGCGGGCAATTGCGCCGATAATGACGCCATGCCCGAAACGACCTCTGTCAGCTAGGCGACAAAGCCCATGACTGAATTCAAGCAGCACCGCGAACTCCTGCTCACCGGCCAATGGTTCAGCCAGTTGCCCGCCGCCCTGCGGGACGAGCTCCTGGCGATGGCCCAGTTGCGCCGACTGGAGCCGGGCCAACGGTTGTTCCGCCGCGGTGATTCGCCCTGTGGGCTCTATGCGGTACTGGAAGGCACGATGCGCATCGGCAGTGTCAGCGAAAGCGGCAAGGAAGCGCTGCTGGTGCTGGTGGAGCCGCCCCACTGGTTCGGTGAAATATCCCTGTTCGACGGCCAGCCGCGCACCCACGACGCCTTCGCCGACGGCCGGACGACCCTGCTCAACCTGCCCCAGGCGCCGCTGCTGGCCTTGCTGCAGCGGCAACCGGAACACTGGCGCGACTTCGCCCTGCTGATGAGCCAGAAGCTGCGCCTGACCTTCATCACCCTGGAGGAGATGAGCCTGCTGCCGGCACCCCAGCGCCTGGCCCGGCGGCTGCTGATGATCGCCGAAGGCTATGGCGGCCTCGCTGAACGACGGCGGGTGCTCCAACTGGCCCAGGAGCAGTTGGCGATGATGCTGGCGGTGTCGCGGCAAACCACCAACCAGATCCTCAAGGACCTGGAAGCCCAGGGCGCCCTGCGGCTGAACTATGGCGAGATCGAGATCCTCGACCTCGAACGCCTCAAGCGCGCGGCCGACGGCAAGCCGTAGGGTGCGCTGCGCGCACCTGGGATGGTGCACAAGAGACTCGGTGCGCACGGCGCTGTCGAGCCGGGCAACGTGATCCAGCAGGCCCAGGTGCTCAACCCCTGGTGGCTGTGGCCGCTGCAGGCCTTCTGCTTCAACTTCGGCAGTACCCACGCCATCCAGCACTTCGTGGTCAAGGAGCCCTTCTACATCCGCCAGATGACCGCCCCGGTGGTCCACCGGGTGATGCGCGAGATGGGCGTGCGCTTCAACGACTTCGGTACCTTCGTCCGCGCAACCGGCGCGACCCACCCTTGGTTAGGGCCCGGCCGGCAGCTCGCCGCCCCTATGATCGCGATACCGCGCACCACCGGCGCGCCTTCCCCGAGCACAGCTGCAAGCATGAGGTAGCGACATGAAAACCTGGATCTGCGTGGTCTGCGGCCTGATCTACGACGAAGCCAAGGGCTGGCCCGACGAGGGCATCCCGGCCGGCACCCCCTGGGCCGACGTGCCGGACGACTGGGTCTGCCCGGATTGCGGAGTCAGCAAAGGCGACTTCGATATGCAGGAGATCTGAGGTCGGTCCGACACGCCTTGTAGATCCTATGCAAAGGCCGCCCGCACGCCGATTCTTAATCCGGGGGATAGAAGGTTTGGCCCAGAGGAGGAATCGACATGCGGACGGCCTACGTTGAACAG